>JAYBEF010000133.1:0-2680 GCA_037277825.1 Collinsella sp. | reverse complement strand
CGAGGTGCTCGAGGAGGGCGGCATCATCTATCAGGAGACCCGCCACTGGGAGCCCAGTCGCAAGCGCACCGTGGTCATGCGTGTGAAGGAAACGGCAGACGACTATCGTCTGTTCCCCGACCCCGATCTGGCGCCGTTCGATCTGGACGACGAGTTCATCGACCGCTGCCGTGGCGAGATCCCCGAGCTGCCCGATGCCAAGCGCGTCCGTTTTGAGGCCGACTTTGGCATTAAGGCGGCCGACGCCGAGCAGATTGCCGGCGACCCCGAGTTTGCCGAGTTTTTTGAGGCCGCCGCTGCCGGTATGGCTGGCAAGGAGGCCCAGACGGTTGCAAACTTGCTGGTGAACGAGATGATCGCCTATCTTAAGGGCGCGGGCGTGTCGCTGACCGAGTCCGGTATCGCGCCGGCTCAGGTTGCGGCGCTGGCTAAGCTGCTGGCGACCGATGCTATCAGCTCCAACCAGGCGCACGAGGTCTTTGAGGCCATGGCCCAGACCGGCGACGACCCCAACAAGATCGTCGACGAGCGTGGTATGCGTCAGGTGAGCGATGCCGGTGCGCTGCAGCCGATTGTGGACGAGGTGCTGGCAAACTGTGCCGAGCAGGCGCAGCAGTATCGTGACGGCAACCAGAAGGTCATCGGCTTTTTGGTGGGCCAGTGCATGAAGGCGAGCCGCGGCAAGGGCAACCCGAAGCTCTTCAACGAGTTGCTGAGAACGTCGCTCTCGTAAGCGGGAACCGAGGGGCCGGGCGCAGGGCCTTGCCTCTCAATTTCGGACAGTCCTGACTCACGACGGAGGCGCCACTGGCGCCTCCTGTTCGTGCGGAACTCATTGAGAGGCAAGGCCCTGCGCTCGGCCCCTCGGTTCCGTGACGACTCGGCCGTTCGGGTCAGGTGGGCTGATAGGAAAGATGGTGACGGAGGCGCAAAATGCGCCTCCGCCTTTTGAATGTGATGAAAGTGTGGCGAAATGAGCTTAAAACTTCCGTAAATGTGATAAATGTCACATTTTACCTAGGGTAAAATGTGGGAAATATCACGTTTACGGAAGTTTCTTTGCGGGAGGTTCGGTCATGCAGCGAGATATCATTGCCAAGCTTAACGCTTGGAAAGCGTCAGAGTATCGTAAGCCGCTTATCCTTAAGGGGGCGCGCCAGGTTGGAAAGACGTGGGCGCTTAAGGAGTTCGGCCGAACCTCGTACCTCAATTTTGTGTATCTGACGCTCGAGGAGCCGTCACCTGGGGTACAGAGCGAGTACGCTCAGTTTTTCGAAGGTACGCGCGATCCTCGACGGATCATCTCAAATCTTTCCCTGGCACTTGGACAGCCTATCGAGCCCGGCGAAACGCTGCTTATTATTGATGAGATCCAGGATTGTCCTTCTGCAGTCGGCGCCCTTAAATACTTCTGTGACGAGGCTCCCGAGTATCACGTCGCATGCGCAGGGTCTTTGTTGGGCGTTCGCTTGTCCCGTGAGACCAGCGCTTTTCCGGTGGGAAAGGTCGAGTTCATGGAGATGCGCCCCATGAGCTTTTCCGAGTTTCTGAAAGCCGAGGGCGCTGCAAACTACGACGAATACCTTGGCGGCCTGGATCAGATCGAGACAGTGCCCGATTTCTTCCATGTCCGTCTCGTCGAGCATCTTCGTCGTTATTTTGCATGCGGCGGCATGCCAGAGGCTCTTGGCCGGTGGGTGGAGACGGGCGATATCGTTCAGGTCGATAAGGTGTTGTCTGATCTCTTGGATTCCTACGAGCGCGATTTTGCCAAGCATGGTGGCCGTGCGCAGTTCGCCAAGCTTTCACAAATATGGAACTCGATTCCAGCTCAGTTGGCGCGCGAGAACAAAAAGTTCGTTTGGGGTGCGGTGCGCGAGGGGGCTCGTGCTCGAGAATACGAGGATGCTCTGGAATGGCTTGCCGATGCTGGGCTCATCACGGCGGTTCGCCTTAATGCTGCTGGTGGTGTGCCGCTCTCTGCGTATGATGACCTCAAGGCATTTAAGGTCTACTGTCTTGATGTCGGCTTGCTGCGCCGCATGGCAAGGCTGGATGCGTCCGCTTTTGCCATCTCGGATGCGCTATTTTCGGAGTTCAAAGGTTCGTTCGCCGAGAACTATGTGCTTCAGGCATTACTTTCACAGTTAGATGCTGCTCCGCGTTATTGGACAAACGAGAAGCCGAAGCACGAAGTCGATTTTTTGATTCAAGTCGGAAACGAAATCGTTCCCGTCGAGGTCAAATCGGGAGAGGTCGGTCATTCCAAGAGCCTTAAGTACTATGCCGACAAGCATGCGGAGACGACTCCATTGAGGGTCCGCTACTCACTTAAGAACCTAAAGCTCGACGACGGGGTGCTCAACATTCCGTTGTATTTGGCTGATCGATCTGTCCCTCTTATCAAAAAGGCGCTTGATTGTGCACATCTTGACGTTTAGATCCTGGGTGAGTTGACGGGCGGCGGCTAATTAATCGCTCCGTTACGGCCAGGGAGCTTGGGCCTTAGCGATGCTTGCTTCGCCAAGCCGTGGGTGTCATGCCGGTGTGTTGCTTGAAGGCTTGGGCGAAGGCGGCCTGTTGAGGGTAGCCTAGACATTCTGCCACCTGCGCTATCGTGAGCGAGCTGTCGGCCAAAAGGTCCTGTGCTCGCTCCATACGGCGTCTGCGAATGTAGGCG
>JAYBEF010000132.1:0-2694 GCA_037277825.1 Collinsella sp. | reverse complement strand
GCCACGAGCATATCGGCGTAGGTCTCGCGCATGGCGTCAGCCGCGTTGTTGTCGAGCAGTAGCACCGCCTCGGGATCCAAAGCCTCAAGCGCCTCGCGGAACAGCTCGCACGGCAGAGTCTCGCCCACCGCGACCGCTCCGTCACCCACGCCGGCGACGCTTGCCAGCACGCAAAAATCCTCGGGCGCGTAGCCGATGGCCCCAAGCGCCTTGCGCAACGCCGTGCCATCCGGGCCGGCAGCAAGCTCGCCACCCGAACGCTCGGCGTCGTCCAAATCGCCTTTGACCAGAACGATCGGCGAGCACGCGTTGCCCGCGATACGCACGCCACGGACCGCAAGCGATGTGAGCTCCTGCTCGGCCGCCTGGGCGATGGCTTCTTTTTTCTGGCTTTGTGACGTGGACATGCGCTCTCCAATCGTTTGCGTGCCCACCATTATATAAAAGAGCTGCCCGCGAGTGGTTGCTTTGCGGGCGGCTGGGTATAAGCACGGTCGTACTGAGTTTTACGCGGCCGAGCCGCGTCGCATTATGGAGGTCACCATGGCTGGCATTAATCAGATTACCCCCGAGAACTTCGATTCCATCGTTAACGACAGCCTGCCCGTGCTGGTTGATTTTTGGGCACCGTGGTGCGGTCCCTGTCGATCCCTCTCGCCCATCGTTGACGAGGTTGCCGATGAGCTGGCGGGCAAGCTTGCCGTTGCCAAATGCAATGTCGACGACAACCAGGACCTGGCCATGAAGTATGGCGTCATGAGCATCCCCACGCTGATTGTGTTTAAGAACGGCGAGGAGATTGACCGCTCGGTTGGCGCTCTACCCAAGGCGAGGCTGCAGGCGCTGCTGGAGAAGCATCTGTAATACGCTTGTTACTTACTCGCCGTCTATGAGCGCTTTTGCACCGCTCGCCGGACTTCTGGATGCACCGAGTGCAACCACGGATAGTATGGTAGTCACAAACAGCCCCCAGTGAACGGGTGCGGGTCGCACAGACTCGTACCCGTTTTCTTATGCAACTGCGCGCAGAGCGGGCGTAGTAAAATCTGAACCACTGAACTGCCCCATACAAAAGGAGATTTCCCATGCATGATGTTGGAATGAACATGAGTCAGCTTGCCATGAGCGTCAAACAGGTCGACGACACCATCGAGCTCGCTCATGAGTGGAGCCATCAGCTGCTGCATGCGACCGAGAATTTTGACATGGAGCGCATCGGCGCCAAGCTCGAGGCCGCCATGGCCGCGCTGCACGAGGCGCATGACGCGCTCGAGGGCTACGAGGAAGCCATCGAGGCCGACCACAACTCCGTCGGCTCCGTGAAGCTGGTGTAACGTGGCCGAACATGAGCACGGCTGCGGGTACGAGCACGAGCATCCGCACGGGGCGGACGGTGACGCAGGCTGCCACTGTAGTGGCTCCGGCTCCGAGCTGGTCCGCTTTTCGGTTACCGCACCGGACGACCTGCTGCGCCGTTTTGACGAACAGATCGCGCGCCGCGGCGACGTGGCCAACCGCTCCGAGGCCGTGCGCGACCTGATTCGCGCCTCGATCGCCAAAGAGCAGATGCGCACGCCCGATGAGCATGTTATCGGGTCGCTCACCATGATCTACGACCACCATACCGGCGACCTGACGCGCCGTCTGGACGAAGTGCAGCACGACTACACCGACGAGATCGTATCGACCATGCACGTACATCTGGATCACCACAACTGCTTGGAGATCCTGGCGCTCAAGGGTCGCGGCGAGCGCGTCTACGAACTGTCCGACCGCCTGCTGGGCCTGCGCGGCGTTAAGCACGGCGAGCTCACGTGCGCCGCCACCAAGCAGAGCCTGGGGCTGTAGCGGGATTTCCCGCAGCGCACCTGCCAAAAAGGGACAGGTTTGTTTTGGCAGGTTTAGCGTTTTACCTACCAAAATAAACCTGTCCCTTTTTGGTCGGTTTTGATGAGGGGTGTCGCATGCGGCATGCGCATATTCATGTGACGGGCATTGTGCAGGGCGTTGGCATGCGACCGTTTGTGTATCGCGAGGCCATGGCGCATGGCATTTGCGGATGGGTGCTCAATGCGGGCGACGGCGTGCATATCGAGGCGCACGCTTGTGCCGAGGCGGTTGACGGATTTGTCGCTGCGCTTTCTGAGCATGCGCCCGCAGCGGCTCGCGTTGAGCGAGTCGATATTGCGGATTTGGAGCCTGGCGGTTGGAGCACTGCCGATGAGCAGGGCTTTCACATTGTGGCGTCGCAGGACCAGACCGCGCACACCACACTTGTCTCGCCCGATATCGCCACCTGTGACGATTGCCTGCGCGAGTTGTTCGATCCCGCCGACCGACGCTATCACTACCCCTTTATCAACTGCACTAACTGCGGACCGCGCTTTACCATCATCCGCTCGCTGCCTTACGATCGAGCGGCTACCTCGATGGACCGTTTTCCCATGTGCCCCGAGTGTGCCGCGGAGTATGCCAATCCGCTCGACCGGCGTTTTCACGCGCAGCCCGATGCCTGCTTTGATTGCGGGCCGCATATTACGTGGCGTGAGGCTGTGAACGGCGATGCGTGCGGGAATTCGTCCGCGACACCGGCCGTCGGCACCACACGCGAGGCCAGCGACGCCATCATCGAGCGCTACGTTGAGCTGCTGGCCAGCGGTGGCGTCGTCGCCATCAAGGGCCTGGGCGGATTCC
>JAYBEF010000131.1:0-2717 GCA_037277825.1 Collinsella sp. | reverse complement strand
CCACCAAGGAGTTCTTGGCATAAGGCAAGGCGGATCTCAAGGACTGCTTCGCCAGAACTATGGAAACCCGGCAGGGGCGCTCTCTTGGAGAGCGCCCCTGTTTCAGTTGCGGTGAAATAGGGACTGATTAGACCTTTTAACTGGTAAAACAGTCCCTATTTCACCGCAACTTATGAAGACGCCCCTCAAGCACGGTCCCATCAGGGAAAAGGGCATATATCGACAAAGCGCAATTCAGACCCTTCCAACTTTGTATATGCAGCACCCCAAGTAAAACACGGCGACCCCTTAGTTACCGCAGGCCGGACACAGGGCTACTCTCCAAATCTTTCCGCAGGACGGAGGAGCCCCCGCAGCGCGAAGCGCGCAGCGGGGGCTCCGACATGTCCGAGGACGATTTGGAGAGTAACCCTGTGCCCGGCCGACGGGATCCCTAAGCACGCCATGCTTCTTATGTGCAGCAAAGCTAATACTGCTAAAATACAAAGCGCTCATGTAGTTTAAACGCACGACGATAAGGAGCACCAGTGGGTAACCACTTCCGTACCTCCGGTGCGGGCGATGATGCCCCCAAGACGCAGGCAGGCGTCCAGGGCAGTCGTTTCGCCACTCCGGATTCAGAGGGCCAGCCTGTTGCTCAGGCCCCCGCTCAGCCGGCAGATCAGGCACAGCCGGCATCCGATCCCTTTGCCTACAATCCAACCAGCGATGTCGCGCTTTCCGGCACGGCGGGTTTTGAGCCCGTTCAGGCCGTGACCGCTCGCGTGGAGCAGCCTCAGGCTGGTGCCGCCACGCCGCAGCCTACCATGGCCGGCATTCCCGACCCCTTGGCCCCTGCGACGCCGGCTCCTCAGCCTGCGCAGTCCGGTCTCTTTGCCGCTATTCCCGACCCCACGCAGCCTGCTGCCCCGGTGGTCGAGAGCGATCAGGCAGCCGAGGTCGCAAGCCTCGATAACGCGCTCAACAACCCCGATTTTACGTCGGTGTTTGCGCCCATCGATCCGCAGGCCAGCCGCAAGAAGATGGCCAAGCAGGCCGGTGTCGAGCCCGTCATCCTTATGGAGCATGTCACCAAGATCTATCCGGCACAGCCCAACAAGCCTGCACTCGACGACATCAACATCGAGATCTATCCGGGCGAGTTCGTCTTCCTGGTCGGTCACTCCGGCTCGGGTAAGACCACGCTGCTGTCGACGCTCAACCGCGACGTCAAGCCGACGAGCGGCCGCATCCTGGTTGCCGGTCAGGACCTCATGAAGATCAAGAACCGCAAGGTTCCGTTCCTGCGCCGCCAGATTGGCGCCGTGTTCCAGGACTTTAAGCTTCTGCCGCAAAAGACCGCCTACGAAAACGTGGCGTTTGCCCTGCAGTGCATCGGCAAGCCCAAGGGCGTCATTCGCAGCCAGGTGCCCGAGGTGCTGCGCCTGGTCGGTCTGGCCGATCAGATGGACTCGCTGCCCGACCAGCTTTCCGGTGGCGAGCAGCAGCGCGTTGCCGTCGCCCGTGCTATGGTCAACCGTCCGCCGCTGCTGATCTGCGACGAGCCCACGGGCAACCTCGACCCGGCGATCTCGCTGGGCATCATGAAGCTGCTTGAGCGTATTAACCGCACCGGCACCACCGTGATCGTCGCCACGCACGACCGCGAGATGGTCGATAGCATGCACCGTCGCGTGATCGCCCTCGAGGGCGGCCACGTCATCCGCGACCAGGAGAGGGGAGGTTACGGCAACTATGGCACCAACTAACGTGGGCTACTCCTTCAAAGAGGCAATCAGCCACTTCTTCCGTAACTGGACTACCTCGCTCGGCGCCGTCATCACGATCTTCCTTTCGCTGTTTATCATCGGCCTGTTCATCATGGGCTCTGCGATGCTGAACTCCGTGATCGGCACCGTCGAGGATCAGGTTGTCATCAACGCGTTCATTAGTGATGACGCCGATCAGGCCGATGTTCAGGCTTTTGAGGCCGAGCTTAAGACGTGGAATAACGTCAAGTCCGTGACCTATAAGGACAAGGACGACGCGCTGGCCGAGTATACGAGCAAGATGTCGGGCAACGCCGACGCCACCATGAGCGCGCTCGATGGCCAGAACCCGCTGCCGGCTTCCTTCGCTATTGAGATGGACGATCCGTCCAAGGTCGAGAGCACGGCAAAGAAGCTCAAGAAGGATGCCGATTTCCAGAAGATCGCGGATGACGGCGACGTCAACGCGAGCGTGCTGTACGGCCAGGAGGAAGTGAGCCGCCTGTTCCAGGTGACCAACTACATCCGCATCGCCGCCGTGGTGCTCGTTGGCCTTCTGACCTTTATCGCATTCATCTTCATCAACAACACGATTCGCCTGTCCATCACGGCGCGTCGTCGTGAGATTGCGATTATGCGTCTGGTCGGCGCCAGCAACGGCTTCATTCGTGGCCCGTTTATCACCGAGGGCGTGCTGCAGGCCATTTTGGGCTCGCTGCTTTCCATCGGCGTTCTGGAGCTGCTGCGCAATCTGATGATTCCGCGTCTGCAGGAGAGCATCGGCTGGATGTCGTTTGCCCTGCCGATGCAGTACTACCTGGTGACCTATGCTGCGCTGATTCTGGTCGGCGTGATTATCGGTCTCTTTGGTTCTGCCATCGCCATGCGCCGCTACCTGCGCGTGTAGGCATGCCTGGAATTCATCCCTTCCAACGGGTCGTCTCTTATGGGGCGGCCCGTTTTTTGATC
>JAYBEF010000130.1:0-4407 GCA_037277825.1 Collinsella sp. | reverse complement strand
TTCAAGGACGACTGGGGCGACATCGGCTTTGTCGTCAACATCACCAACAAGAGCGACAAGGACCTGACCTTCTACGCTCCTTCCGGCAAGACCAACGTCAACGGCACTATGAAGGAACCCTGGTTCTCGGCTAACCTGATGCCCGGCACCAGCGCCACCGAGGAATTCACGTTCTCGAGCGGCGAGCTTGACAGCCTTGACGACCTGGTCAATACGACCATCGGCATCGACGCCTACCTGACCGATTCCTACGAGGACGTCGCCTCTTACAGCGCAACCATCGCGTAACGGCAGACACCGATAGCCGCGGATTGGCGGACACATCCGCGCACTTGCCAGGCGGGGCCGCAGGAAATGATCCCGCGGCCCCGTCGTTTTTATGCCGATGCGTAACGAGCGCTAGCGCTCCATGTTGGGAACGATGCTGCCCTCCGTTACTGCGCGCACGGCCAAGCGCATGATGTTGTCGTAGCCGGTCTTGCTCAGGATCTCCGAGATGCGACGCTTGATGGTGCCCTCACTCATAAACAGCTCGGCCGCGATCTCGCGACGGCTCTTGCCCTCGCAGGCAAGGCGCAAAATCGATAGCTCAACATCGTCGAGTGCCGCCGTACCCGAAAAAATACTCTCGGGCGGCTTGGGAAACGTGCAATAGCCCGCCAGCGTGGAGCGCATCACGGCGAATAGCTCGTCGATACCGACGTTCTTGTACACAAAGCTATCGACGCCCGCCTCGCGGGCCTGATCGACAAAGGTGATCTCGGGCATGCCGGTCATGATAATGACGCGGCACTCGGGCAGTTGTTCTTTAATGCGCGCCGCCGCCACGATGCCGTTGGAATCATGCTCGGTGCATACGTCCATCAGTATCATGTCCGGGCGCTCCTTGAGCGCGACACCCAAGGCCTCGGAAGCATCGGCAATGGCGGAAACAACGGTCATATCGGGCTGGTCGCCAACGGAACGCGCCAGGCTCTCGCGCAGGATGGCCTGGTCTTCGACTATAAGGACGCGGATCATGAGCTTCTCCTTTGAGCTGTGGCGCTGGCGTTGAGCGGGATGGACACCGCAAGCGTAAAGGGCGGGGCGGCATGGATTTCCAGGCAGCCGCCCAGATCTTGCGCGACATGCCTCATACCTGGGATACCCGTTCCCTCGCGATACGATACGGGTGCAGGCGCGCCGTCGTTAGAAACGGTCATCCGCGCAACAGCGCTGTCTTCCGACGTCTCCCGCCACAGGCGCACATGGACCCGATGGGCCTGTGCATGCTTGGTGGCATTGGTCGAGGCTTCGCGGATAATCTGCAGAAAGGCTGCAGCGACACGCACGTCCTCAGGCAGCGCACCCTCTACATCGATCTGCACACTCACCAGGCCAAAAGCATGGACGATGTCACCCAGCTGCTCTGCAGGCTCGCTGGCACCGCCACTGCGCAAATCGGCGGCGATTGAGCGCAGCAACGGGTCAATCTGCTCGAGCGACTCATCGTCCAGACGCCCCTCCTCCAAATAGCGATGAAGAATGGACAGGCGCTGCCCGATCACATCGTGAACGCGGGCGCGCATACGTAGGTAGGCCGCATTGTCGGCAACCTTTTTAACTTCTTCGATCTGGGACTGGAGCTCTTGGCCCGCAAGCTCAAGTAGGTGGTTTGCTTGCGCCAAGCGGTCGTAGGCGTGTGCGTATTCCGTCACGTCCAGTCCGATAATGCGCTCAAAGAGGCGGCCCGAAACCATAACCTCGTCGTGCACAAATAGGCGAATCTCGGCGGGAGAAATCTCGATCACCGCGCGAGCATCACCAAAACGATCCAAGTTAATCCGCACACGGTTCCTACTGCTTTCGGGCATTTGCATGCTGAGTTTGCGCAGGTCGTTCCATGTGCCGCTCATGTCACCTAGATCGGTGGGCATATGAAGTTCCACTAGGTTTTTGCGCATGCAGCGGTTCATGAGCAGCGGACGGCCCCTCGGGTCCAGATACAGGATGCCCACGGGAATCACGTTGATGGTCTCGATCGTCGAGAACGCGGTGATATCCTCCTGGCGGTTACGGACGTCCATCAAGAGCGCCGCGATGGAACGAAACAGGAAAAACGCTCCCTCTGCGATAAGGACAACGGTCCACGCCGAGCCCATGGCAAAAACCACCGGCGGCGTCACGGCGACAACGAGCAACAGTTCGGCCAGCATGACGAGGCGACGATAGTGCACCATAAGCACCACGCCGTAGGCAAAGATTGCGGCATTGAGCCACAGCGCTCCGCCCATTGCCCTGGCGCAAACGTCAAGCGGCGCCACCAGATACGAGCCAGACGACGCGAATAAGATGAGCGCCGAAATCATCAGGTGAAGCACAAGGCTCGCCTCGTAGGCGCAAATCACCTTACGGTTATAGGACGAACGGCGCGATGCGATGAGCGGGACGTGGATCGTCTGCAGACACGCAGCCAGGGCAAAGACAACATCGAGCGCAACGATTTGGGGAAGGATGAGCGAAATCTGCATCGTCACTCACCCGCCCTCGGCATCAAGACGATCATGCGCAGCTGGCCGGGCTCGCCCTCAAGGCGGTATGCCACGTTGCGCCCTTGCAGAGCGCTTTCGAGCTCTTGCGCAGCGGGCGTCTGCGAAAGATCTGCATCATCGTTGGAAAAAAGCGTGGCGCGCAGCTCGACACTGCATCGGTCATGGTCGCCCAAGTGATACATAAGCGCCGGATGGTCGGTGGTGTAGGCAAAAAACGCAAAGTCATACACGCAGTCGTACAGGGCGCTTACCGTACTGGCGTGCAACGGGAGCCGTATGGCGATAATCGAGGCGCAATCGATATCGATGGTGCGCAGGTCGCTTGCGAGCTCGTTGGCGATGAGCTGAATGCGGTCGCGATCAAAACCGCTCTCCCCGTGCTGCGCCAACGTGAGCGATCCCTTGCGCTTGCAATAGGCGACAAGCATCTTGGCGCGCTGCAGCATGCGGTAGCGCTCGTGCGAAGACGCTTCGTCGGTCAACGGCGGCAGCGAGCTCAGCAGGTCGTACATCCCTTTGAGCGCGCGGGCAAGCGCCTGGTCCACGTCTTGGACCAGCAAGGTCTCGGCCTCTTGATCTGCCAGGTGCGTCTTAAGGTCGTAGTCGGCGGCGAGCAGCTCGTTTTGACGCTGCAGCTCCATGCGACGATGTGCCAGTTCACGGTTAAGCTCGTTGAGCTCCGACACGTCTTGGGCAAGCAGGGCCGATCCGCCCAGCAGTGGAAAGGCACGGTACATCACATCGGGATCGGACGCCACGGCAAAGGCATGGGCGCGGCCGTGCTCCTGGGTCCGCAACTCCTCGCGCACGCCTACCGGCACTGGCTTTGACACCGGCGTGGCATAGACCTCCTGCAGGTCGCGCGTTAGAACTTTGAGGTCAAGCGGCAAGGTGTCGAAGATGCCGGCGATGTCGTGATACGACGGAATGACACCGCAATCGAGACAGATTTCCATCGCCACCACGCACAAGACGCAATAGATGAGCGAGAAGTTGAGCCTCCATGCCCAGGGCACGCGCAACGCATAGGAGATGGCAAAGAATGCGCCGCCCAGCAGTACGAGCGCCGCCGTACCCGAGAAACGCTGGATGCGAAAGGACGAGGACCGACCAACCAGGATAAAAAAGGCCACGAAGTTAAAGGCCGTCCACACTAAGACGGCGAAATAACCCCAGCCGTACGTGTAGTCGTTGCTCCAGGTGTCGCTTGTACGGTCAAAGCGGAAGACCTGCTGGTGAAAATCGTTGGTGAGCACAAATCCGATAAGCAGGATGGCCACAATCCACAGCGCAGCGCAGCAGCGGCGACCCAGGCGGTGTTGCTCCAGGCCCGCAAGGCGCAGACCACACAACTGGTAGAGCAGCGGAATGAGCGTCATGGGCACGTAGTACAGGTACCACAGCACGGTGGCATAGAACGGCGTGAACGACTTGTACTTGAGAATGACCTCGATCATCCACAGGGCGCAGATGGTGGCGATGGCAACAAGACGGCGGCGCAACACATAGTCCAAACAGCGCAGATAGACCGATACGCCCCAGATCGAAAATACAATTGCGGCGACAAGCAGCGGGAGAGAGCTCGAATGGACGAGCGCATCCACGACCTCTTCGGACACCTCGCTATAGGCGGGCACGGTGTTAGAAAGTTTGGGGTCGAAGGCGAACAGCGCCGGCAAGACTGCCAAAAGCATGAGGAACAGCGCGGTGATGGCGCCGGCGATAGCAAAGACGCGGTGACGGTACACCTGATGTGTTATGCCAACAAGGAATCGCGGCATGGCGAAGAGCCTGCCGCCCCTGGGATCCGCCACGGGTGCGGATCGGGCGGCCGCGTGGCCGATATGTCGCTCGCGGGTACCCATAGTGCTTTTAG
>JAYBEF010000129.1:0-3399 GCA_037277825.1 Collinsella sp. | reverse complement strand
CCCCGGATTCCCGGTGGGAGTTCTAGACCTTGTCGGCCTTAGTACATACCGCCGCCCTGCTGACCAGCGGTAGCAGCAGCGATAGCATCCTCAAGCTGAGTGTTCTTGGGCACATCGGAGACGGTGGCCTCGGTGATGAGAATCAGGCTGGCGACAGAAGCAGCGTTCTGCAGGGTGACGCGGCTGACCTTGACGGGGTCGAGGACGCCCATCTCAATCATGTCGCCCCACTCGCCGTTGGCAGAGTTGAGACCCTGGCCGGCGGGCAGCTCGGCAACCTTGTCGACCACGACAGCGCCCTCAAAGCCAGCGTTCTTGGCGATGGTAGCGACCGGAGCGGTCAGAGCCTTCTTGACGATATCGACGCCAATCTTCTCCTCGGGGTCGTCGATCTCAACAGCGTCGAGCGCAGGAGCAGCGTCCATGAAGGCGACGCCGCCGCCAGCGACAATGCCCTCCTCGACAGCAGCGCGGGTAGCCTGCAGGGCGTCCTCGACGCGGTGCTTGATCTCCTTGAGCTCGGACTCGGTAGCAGCGCCGACCTTGATGACGGCAACGCCACCGGAGAGCTTGGCCAGGCGCTCCTGGAGCTTCTCGCGGTCGAAGTCAGAGGTGGTGTTCTCCATCTCGCCCTTGATCTGAGCGATGCGGGCGTCGATGGCCTCCTTGGAGCCAGCGCCGCCGACGACGACGGTGTTGTCCTTGGAGATGGTGACGGACTTAGCGGTACCGAGCATATCGGCGGTGATGTCAGCGACCTTCACGCCCAGCTCGTCCAGAGCGGCCTGGCCACCGGTGAGGACGGCGATGTCCTCGAGGATGCGCTTGCGGCGATCGCCGTAACCCGGAGCCTTGACGGCGCAGACGTTGAGAGCGCCACGGATCTTGTTGAGGACCAGGGTCGGCAGAGCCTCGCCGTCGATGTCCTCAGCGATGATGAGCAGGCCACGGCCGGCGCGCTGGACAGCCTCGAGAACAGGCATGATGTCCTGGACGCTGGAGATCTTCTGGTCGGTGATGAGGATGTACGGATCCTTCATCACGGCCTCCATGCGGTCGTTGTCCGTGACGAAGTAAGCAGAGACATAGCCCTTGTCGAACTGCATGCCCTCGACAGTGTCGATGGTAATGTCGAACGTCTGGGAATCCTCGACGGTGATGACGCCGTCCTTGCCCACGACCTCCATGGCCTCGGCGATCTTCTCGCCAACCTCGGGGTCACCAGCGGAGATGGTGCCGACGGAAGCGATCTGCTCCTTGGTCTCGACCGGCTTGGCCTGCTTCTTCATCTCGGCGACGGCGGCGTTGACGGCCTTGTCGATGCCGCGACGGATGGCCAGCGGGTTGGCGCCAGCGGCGACGTTGCGCAGACCGTCGTTGACGATAGCCTGAGCGAGCAGGGTTGCGGTGGTGGTGCCGTCACCCACGGTGTCGTTGGTCTTGGTGGCGACCTCCTTCACCAGCTGAGCGCCCATGTTCTCGATGTTGTCCTCGAGCTCAATCTCCTTAGCGACGGAAACGCCGTCGTTGGTGATGGTCGGGGCACCGAACGTGCGCTGCAGAGCGACGTAACGGCCCTTGGGGCCCATGGTGACGGTAACGGCATCGGCCAGAGTGTTGACGCCCTTTGCGAGCTTGGCGCGGGCATCGGTGTTGAACGTAATGTTCTTTGCCATGGTAGGTAATCCTCCAAAAGAAATGTGACTCGCGTCGCCGCTTCCGAGTCCTATGCGGCAGGCGCGTTCAAAGACGAATCAGAGATTCTGACGAGGCTAGGCCTCGACGACGGCGTAGATGTCGTCGGCGCGCATCAGCAGATACTTCTCGCCGTCGACCTTGACCTCGTTGCCACCAAACTTACCGTAGATGACAACGTCGCCGACCTGAACGTCCATGGGGATGCGCTCGCCCTTGTCGTTGACCTTACCGGCGCCAACGGCAACGATGGTGCCGCGCTGCGGCTTCTCCTGAGCGTTGCTGGCGATGTACAGGCCAGAAGCGGTCTTCTGCTCGGCCTCGTCGGGCTTGACCAGGACGCGATCTGCAAGCGGCTTCAAAGACGACATGCTTGTTTCCTCCTTTTTGGGCCGCGCGGTCATGCCGCGCGGGTTAACCCTTTTTGTTTGCGTACGCGTTGAATGGTACCCACGAATGGCGGGTTATACAACACGGAGTCAAAAAATCTTATTTTTTGGCACTTAGATTTTCTGAATGCCGGGGGATAACTTAGAGGTGGCTCCCGGGGCGGACCGGAGGGCATGAAGTTTGCTGCTCTACAGTCCTGCGCAAGACGGAAAGCACATTAAGTGCTTTCCTTTGCGTGCGGAACTCGCGACAAACTTCATGCCCTCCGGTCCGCCCCGGGAGCCAGGTTAACTAATTCGGGCCCGGCATTCAGAAAAGTCAGTGCAGCAAAATGGCGATGCGGATAGCGACATGGGCATGGTTTTCGCCGCACGCACGGGTCCCCCAGGGAGCACCGTGCATTTTTGGGAGTATTCAGCAGAGCAGAACGGCTGCATACGCGCCGGACAAACCATATTGGTCCCAAGGACGCCTTCGACCGGCAATTTGGATCGCCAGGCAAACCCCGTCAGGACAAAAAAGCATGCTTCACGTCGCACCGGACCCCAAAATGACGTCGATTTCCGTAATGTTATTCAACTGCAGCGGCACCGGCGGGGCTTGCGGTGCTGAATACTCCGTTTTTTGCACGGCCCAGGCGGGGGTACATAAGGACCAGAAAGAACATCCCAGCCTATTTATGCAATCTGCAATGGAAAGTATGCAAAACACCAAGAGACAGCATTGCTGATGTCCAAATTGAGCGCGCGGGGCAGCGGTGCCTCCGCCCCGCGCCCAAATCCAGCAGAGTGGGGACGCTCCTAACGGACCCGCTCGGCAAACAAACGCGGCTCGAGCGCCATCCCAAAATAGGCTGCCCGAGCCGCGTTTAACGGTACGGCATGAATATTAGCGCTCGTAGATTAAGTTGCCTGCCAGGTAGGTGGCCTGGACCTTGGTGGCTTGCAGCTCTTGAGGGTCGATGGTGAGCGGGTTTTGGTCCAGGACTACCAGGTCGGCGTATTTGCCGGGTTCCAGGCTGCCGAGGTTTTGCTCGTCGCCCGCTGCGTACGCGCTGCCCAGGGTGTAGTTGCGCAGGGCAGTTGCCGCGTCGATGCGCTCGCTCGGCAGCCAGCCGCCCTCGGGCCAGTGGCTTTTGGGGTCCTGGCGCGTGATAGCCGTGTAGAGCACGTTCATGCTGGCAACGGGCGTGATAGGGCTGTCGGTACCGAAGGCTTGGCGAATGCCGCGCTTCTTATAAGTTGCGAACGGCCACATGATGCGGCTGCGCTCCAAGCCCAGATCGCGCTCCGGACCACCCGGGTCGAGCGTGAT
>JAYBEF010000128.1:0-2837 GCA_037277825.1 Collinsella sp. | reverse complement strand
AGGTTGCTATGTGGGCATACGAGACGACGTTCTATCAGATCTATCCGCTGGGCTTCTGTGGAGCTCCGCACGAAAACGCCGCACCCGTTGCCGAGGACGAGCTTGCCCAGGCCGTCAACGTTGCTCCTAACCCCGATGCTCCCATTATGAAAATCGCCAAGTGGGCCGACTACCTGCAGGAACTCGGCGTTGGCGCTGTGCTGATCAACCCGCCGCTCGAGTCCGATAGCCACGGCTACGATACACGCAGCCTGCGTCATATCGACCGCCGCCTGGGTGGGGATACCGACTTTGCCGCCGTATGCGACACGCTGCATGCCCATGGCATCCGCGTGGTGCTCGATGCCGTCTTCAACCACGTCGGCCGCGGTTTTTGGGCCTTCCGCGATGTGCAGGAGCGCAAGTGGGACTCACCGTACAAGGACTGGTTCCACATTAGCTTTGACGGCGACTCCTGCTACGGCGACGGCTTTTGGTACGAGGGCTGGGAGGGCCATTTCGAGCTTGTGAAGCTCAACCTGCAAAATCCCGCCGTGGTCGATTACCTGCTTGAGTCCGTGCGTCGCTGGGCCGAGGTCTTTGGCGTCGACGGCCTGCGCTTGGACGTTGCCTATATGCTCGACCGCGACTTCATGCGCCGCCTGCACGCCTTTACCCGTGAGCTCAAGCCCGACTTTGTGCTGATCGGCGAGACGCTCCACGGCGACTACAACCAGATCGTCAGCGACGAAATGCTCGACTCCTGCACCAACTACGAGTGCTACAAGGGCCTGTACTCCAGCTTTAATTCGGTCAACATGTTCGAGATCGCGCACTCGCTGCACCGTCAGTTTGGCGGTGACCCGTGGTGCATCTACCGCGGCAAACACCTGCTGTCGTTTGTCGACAACCACGACGTGCCGCGCCTAGCAAGCATCCTCACCGACAAGTCGTGCCTGCGTCCCGCCTATGGCATGCTGTTTGGCATGCCGGGCATCCCGTGCGTCTACTACGGCAGCGAGTGGGGGATTGCCGGCGAAAAGGGCGGTCCCGATGGCGACTGGGCGCTGCGGCCTGCGCTCGATAAGCCTGCGCCCAACGAGCTGACGACCTTCATCAAGCAGCTCGCGCACCTGCGCTCGACCGACGACGCGGCGGCCCGTGCTCTCAACTACGGCGCGTACCGCAACGTGGTGATACAGAACAAGCAGCTGCTGTTCGAGCGCGCCTGCGATGACGCGACGGTACTCGTGGCGGTCAATGCCGTGAACGAGCCCTATACCTTCACCGCCGGCGAGCTCAACGGTTCCTTCGTCGACCTGCTTGCCGACGACGTGCCCACGGTCGAGCTGCCGGGCTCCCTTGAACTTGCGCCCTATGAGGTGCGTTATCTGCTGAGGGTCTAGCTCGTGGCCGCGACGGACGAGGGCTATCAACATATTGAGCATGGGTTTGAGCCCGTGTTTGACGAGCGCTCGCGCGTTTTGGTGCTGGGGTCGTTTCCCTCGGTGCTCTCGCGCGCCAATGCCTTCTACTATGGCAATCCGCAGAACCGCTTTTGGCGCGTGATAGCCGCATGCCTCGGTGTGTCCGTGCCGCCCAACGAGGGCGACCTTTTGGCAGGCAGTGAGCCTGCGACGCTCGATGCCTCGATTGCCGCCAAGCGCTCCATGCTGCTTAACGGCGGCGTGGCCCTGTGGGACGTGATCGGGAGCTGCGACATCAAGGGCTCGAGTGACGCGAGCATTCGCAACGTTGTGCCGGCACATATCGAGCGCATTGCGGGCAATGCGCCTATTGAGCAGGTGGTATGCAACGGAGGTACGGCGGGGCGCCTCTATAAGCGCTATCTACAGGAGCGGACAGGCCTGCCCGCTGTCGTATTGCCGTCAACTAGTCCCGCTAACGCGGCGTGGCGCCTAGAGCGTCTTGTTGGGCGCTGGCGCGAGGCCGTTGACTGGGGCGCTCGCTAATTTAGATATCTGATTGGGCACGGGCGCCGAGGCGTTTGATGATGGCGCGCCAGATTAGTGCGGGCACAGCGGGCCTAGCGCGCACCATGCCGTCGGCATCGACGCTACCGGCATTGCCACCGCCAAGCAGCTGCGCATGCTCAATGGAGCAGCCCATGCGCACAGCGCCCACAAGCTTATCCATCGCTTCTGAAAGTGGTCGACGCAAGAGACCCATACGCGGGGAGTGGCGAAGCGCCGCAATACCGCTGCCGGCACAGACGACAACGCCGCCACACCACAATTGGTCAAGGCGCTCACATGCCTCGTGCAGACGAACGGCGGTCCCGCGCGCCTGCTTAGCGCCCTCTTGTGCGGCTCGAATCGCGGCATAGACGCGCGTTCCCGTACCGCCAAAGCGCTCAAGCGCCTGCTCGATAGCTGTCAACGTCTCATCGTCAGCCACATCTTCAATGGCTAGCACGATGCCATCGACTGCACCGGCATCATCCGCTTCCAAATCGATCGGGCGGGGGAGCGTGGTGCCAGAAAGCTGTGCATAGGCCGCGATGGCATCCTGGAGGTCCCAAAGCAAAAACTCAAGATCGGCGCTATCGGGAATGCTGATATACGCAATGGTCTGCAACGTTTTTGGTACATCGCCGCGCGCGATCGTCTCCATGCCGCCTCCTTTCCGGTTGGTTTCCGTTTAGGTTACACCGTCTGGCGGCGCCTCGCCGCGCTATCCTAGTGCAACCCTTACGAAAGGAACGCCATGCGCCTGCCCATGAATACTTCGCTTGCCACGCTCAAGCCCTCCGGCATCCGTCGGATTAACGCGCTCGCTGCCCAGCACCCAGGGTGCATCGCGCTTGCGCTCGGCGAGCCCGATTTTCCCACGCCCGA
>JAYBEF010000127.1:0-2911 GCA_037277825.1 Collinsella sp. | reverse complement strand
CAGGTGATGGTTGCCACCAACGCCTTTGGCATGGGCATCGACAAGCCCAACGTGCGCTACGTGATCCACAACAACGTGCCCGAGAGCATCGAGGCATACTACCAAGAGGCGGGCCGCGCTGGCCGCGATGGCGATCCGGCCAGCTGTCACTTGCTGTGGAACGGTAACGATTTTCGTATGCGCCGCTTTTTGATCGACCGCGGCGATGCTGCGGACGAGGCGCTCGACGACGAGCAGCGCGCGTGGGCGCTCCAGAACCGCTACCGCCTGCTCAGCCAGATGGAGGGCTACTGCAATACCACCGGCTGCCTGCGCGAATACATGCTGCGCTACTTTGGCGACGAGGCCGCGGCCGAGCACGCGGCTGCGGCTGGTTCGGGCTCCACCGCCACGGATGACGCCGAGGGCTGCGGCAACTGCAGCAACTGCCTCACGCAGTTCGAGGTCGAGGACGTCACCGATATGGCCCGCACCGCCGTACGTTACGTGGCCACGCGTCCCATGCGTTTTGGCAAGTCGCTCATCGCCGACGTGCTTCACGGCGGCAACACCGAGCGCATTCGCCAGATGAATCTGGACGAGGACCGCGGCTACGGTGAGCTGTCGAGCGAATCGGTCGGGCGCATCAAGGACATCATCGGCCAGCTGTGCGGTCGCGGCTACCTGGCCACCTCGCAGGGGCAGTACCCGGTCGTGGGGCTGGGCCCGCGTGCCGTCGAGGTCGAGGACGAGGCGTTCGCCTTTACCGTTAAGCGTCGCGCGTCCAAGCGCAAGGCCTCGGCCCGCGCCCGCCGCGCCGTCGATCTGCTGCGCGAGGAGGCCGAGCTGGATCAGCGCCCGCGCGTTGGCGACGATGCCGAGCTGTTCGAGCGCCTGCGTGCCCTCCGCAAGGAGATCTCGACCGAGCTGGAGATGGCGCCGTATATGGTCTTTTCCGACAAGGCCCTGCGCGGCCTGTGCCGCCTGCGTCCGCAGACGCGCGAGGAGCTGATCCAGGTCAACGGCATTGGCGAGAAAAAAGCCGACGCCTTTGGCGAGCAGTTTATGGCGGCGATTGAAGAATTTGAGTCCGAGCATGCGCGGGATGGAGCGTAACGATGGTAGCCGATAGCAAGACCGAGCGTTCCGAGCGCGCCGAGGTGTCCGCCGTGCCGCTGTACCAGCAGGTCATGGACGACCTAAAGGGCGAGATCGCGCGTGGCGTGTACGCATCCGGCTCGCGCATTCCTTCCGAGATGGAGCTTGCGAAGTACTACGGCGTGGGACGCATCACCGTGCGCCGCGCCATCGAGGAGCTGTCGCACGCGGGGTATCTCAACCGCCAACAGGGGAGGGGCACGTTCGTGTGCGCGCCCAAGCTCAAGCGCAAGATTGTCCAGAAGGGTGACGTTCAGAGCTTTTCCGAGGGTTGCGCTGCCAACGACATGGTGGCCGGAGCACGCCTGGTGTCGCGCACGGTGGTTGCGGCGACGCGCGAGGACGCGGCGTTTTTTGGGGTGGAACCCGGCTGCGAGCTCATCGTTGTCGAGCGCGTGCGCACGGCAGACGGCGTGCCCGTCATGCTCGAGAACAACGCCTTTGTGCTGGCTGACCATCCCTATCTGCAGACACTTGCCGACAAGGACCTCGCCGATAACTCGATCTTTGCGCTCGTTGCCGAGCATTCGGGCCGCGCACCGCTCAATTCCGACCCTTGCACCGTGGAGATTGCGCTTGCCGATGCTCAGACGGCCCCGCTGCTGGAGGTGCCGGTCGGCGAGCCGCTCTTCTATATGGAGGCCTACTTTACCGACGCCGGCGGGCGCCCTCTACTGCTCGGCCGCCAAAAGATCGTGGGCTCGCGCTACGTCTTCGACATCTAACGTCCACAGATAGAACAACATAGAACAAATTTGCTGAGATGGCTTCACGGGCGTTGTTACACGTGCTATAAATAGGACAACATAGAACGACAGCAGGTACGAGCTGTCGTCGTTCAAAGCCGCCCCACAAGGAGGAGCATCAGCATGAACGCACATGATCTGGTTCAGGAAATCATCGAGCGCAAGGGCAAGATCGAGAACGTCTTTTGGATCGCTTGCGGCGGTTCGATGATCGATCTCATGCCGGCCAACGAGCTGCTCAAGCGTGAGGCCACCACGTTTACCTCGACGGTCTACACGGCACGCGAGTTTTGCCTGATGGCTCCCAAGAGTCTTGGCGAGAAGTCGCTCGTCATCGCCTGCAGCCACAGCGGCAACACGCAGGAGGTCGTCGACGGCTGCGAGGTGGCGCTGGCCGCCGGTGCCGAGGTCATTGCCCTTACCGACTGCGAGGGCTCAAAGATCGACAACGGCAAGTGGACTACCTGGGTCTATCCGTGGGGTGAGGGTGTGTCGCAGGCTGAGGTGCCGCAGGGCATCGGCGCTCTGATCGCCGCCGAGTTGCTCGACCAGCAGGAAGGCTACGAGGCACTCGCCGACATATATGAGGGCCTCAAGCAGATGGATGCGCTGCTGCCCGCCGCCCGTGAGAAGGTCAACGCCGAGCTGGGCGCCCGCTTTGCCGAGCTCTGCCAGCAGCACAAGTTCTTCTATATTCTGGGCTCCGGCCCCAACTTTAGCCAGACCTACGCTATGGCCATCTGCTCGCTCATGGAGATGCAGTGGCAGCACTGCTGCTACATCCACTCCGGCGAGTATTTCCACGGTCCTTTCGAGGCTACCGAGCCCGGCGTGTTCTACTTTGTGCAGCTCGGATCGGGCGAGTGCCGCCCCATGGAGGAGCGCGCGCTGGCGTTCCTCAACACGCACACCGACACGATCATGGTGCTCGACGCGCTCGAGTATGGCGTAGGCGACGTGCCCGCCAGCGTGCGTTCGTACCTGGAGCCGATCTTCTTCTACAACATGAGCTGCGAGCTGCGCGCCGC
>JAYBEF010000126.1:0-2967 GCA_037277825.1 Collinsella sp. | reverse complement strand
GTCGAGGCAACACGGCCGGCGTCGGGCGAGACCCCACGATGGCGCTCGGTCCCGTAGCTGCTGCCGCCAAAGAAATCGTCAAAGCTCGATCCGCCGCGCGAACCGGAACCGCCGGTCGAGCGCGTATGCGAGCCAAACACCTTGCCGCCATACATGTCCGAGCCCATACCCGAGCCAAACGTGCCGTGACGGTCGCCGCGCTTCTCCCAGCCCGTGCCCTCAAAACCGGCAGAACCGATACCGCTAAACTCGATGTCCTCAAACGGAATCTCGTTGAGGAAGCGCGAGCGCGGGTTGGCAGAGGTCGAGCCGTAGGTGCGACGCGTGGCCGCATAGGTCAGGAACAGGCGCTTGCGAGCACGCGTGATGGCGACGTAGGCCAAGCGGCGCTCCTCCTCGAGCTTGCCCGGATCGTCACTGCCGCCAAAGTCGTGCACGTGCGGGAAGATACCCTCCTCCATGCCGGCCACGAACACCGCCGGGAACTCCAGGCCCTTGGCGGAGTGGATGGTCATCATGGTAATGGCATGCGTCTCGCCGGCCAGGGAATCCAAGTCGGAGCGCAGGGCCAGCCACTCCATGAGTGCCGGCAGCGCCTTACAGGTGAGCGGACCGTAGGTGCGCTCGATCTCGTCGGCATGCACGGCGCCCGCCGGCAGCTCAGTCGGCGCGGCATACGCGTTGCTCGCGATGGCGGCGGCCAGGGCATCCTGCGGAGAAAGCGCCGGAGCGGCCAGGCTATCGAGCGGATTGGAACCCGCGGCATCACGCGCGCCAACGAGCGCCTCAAACGAAGACACGGGCGCAGACGGGCCGGGCTCGGGCGCAGGCGCGCTCACCACAACGGGCTCGAGCTCAGCGTCAGCAGGCACGTCGGCAACACCGGCTGCGCGCAACTCTTCCAAGCTCTCGAGCGTACCCTCGATATCCTCGTGCGTCTCCTCAAATTCAGCGGCGACGCCCAGAAATTCCTGGATGTTCTCGGCGCGGCTCTCGGACTCCATGGTGCCCTCGGCGCGAAAAGCCTGCAGCAGGCCCGTCCTATCGACGATCATCTCGACGACGTCCTTGAGTTCGCCGTCCATGCGGCGACCCTCGCGCACCAGCGAGACAAAGCTCGACAGGCCATTGCGCACCTTGGCGCTAAACATGCCCGTCTCGGCTGTTGCGATTTCGCAGGCCTGGAAGAACGAGCAACGGTTGTCGCGCGCCAGCTGCTCGATCTTTTGGATCGAGGTGGAGCCGATACCGCGGCGTGGCGTGTTGATGACGCGCTTGACGCTCATCTCGTCTGCCGGGTTCACGATCATCTTGAGGTAGGCCATGACGTCGCGGATCTCGGCACGGTCGAAGAATCGCGTGCCGCCCACAATCTTGTAGGGCACGCCCGCGCGCAGGAACATATCTTCGAGGATACGCGACTGGGCGTTGGTGCGGTAGAACACGGCGATATCGTCGTAACTCGTGCCCTTGGAGTGCAGCTTTTCGATCTCGCCGGCAATCCAGCGGCCCTCGTCGCGCTCATCGCTTGCCTGGAAGGCCTGGATCTTCTCGCCGTCGCCCTCGGCCGTAAACAAGCGCTTGTCCTTGCGCTGCGAGTTGTGGCGCACCACGGCATTGGCGGCGCTCAGGATGTGACCCGTAGAGCGGTAGTTCTGCTCCAGCTTGACGGTCTTGCAGTTTTTAAAGTCCTTCTCAAAGTCCAGGATGTTGGTGATGTCGGCGCCACGCCAGCTGTAAATGGACTGGTCATCGTCGCCCACGACCATGAGGTTTTGGTACTTGGCGGCCAGCAGGTTGGCGATCTCATACTGGACGTGGTTGGTGTCCTGATACTCGTCGACGCTAATGTAGCGGAAACGCTCTTGGTACTTGTCGAGCACCTCGGGGCGGGTGCGCAGCAGCTCGAGCGTGCGCACGAGCAGGTCGTCGAAGTCCATCGCGTTGGCGGCGCGCAGGCGGCGTTCCAGCTCCAGGTAGACCTGCGCGGCCTTTTTGTCGTTGGGGCTATCGGCGCTCTTGAGCATGTCCTCGGGGCCGATCATGGCGTTTTTGGCCGAGCTGATCTTGCTGCGGATCATGTTGATGGGGAACTGCTTTTGCTCGATACCGAGCGCCTGCATAATGTCACGCACCATGCGCTTTGAGTCATCGTCATCGTAGATGGTGAACTGACCGGTGTAGCCCAGCAGGTCGGCGTCCTCGCGCAGCATGCGCACGCACATAGCATGGAAGGTGCACACCCACATGCCGCGGGTACCACTGGGGATGAGTGCCGCCAGACGCTCGCGCATCTCGGCCGCGGCCTTGTTGGTAAACGTGATGGCAAGGATCTGCCAGGGCTTAACGCCCAGGTCGCCGAGCATATGTGCGATGCGGAAGGTCAAGACGCGGGTCTTGCCCGAGCCGGCGCCGGCAAGGACCAGCAACGGACCCTCGGTGGTCAGGACCGCCTCGCGCTGGGCGGGATTAAGGCTGTCGATGTCGACGAGCGGCTTGGCGGGTTTGGGTGCCGGCGCGGGAGCGTCGTAGATGTCGAGCGGGACGAGCTCGGGCTCCGGCGCAGCGGGGGCGGTGTATGCATCGAGCGGCACGGGTTCCGGCGTGGGCGGCACGGGTACCGCGGCGTTCTTTTCCCAGGGCAAGGGCTGGGTCATGGGCGACTCCTCATCTGACGGACGGCGCACCTGCGGGCAGCGCCATAGTTTGAGCCGTACCAGTATACCGAGCCGCGCGGACACCGACGCAAATCACACCACGACTCCGTGCGTCACCGTCAGGCCCGCCCCAGCGGATTTGGCGCAATGGGGTCAGGTTACTTTGCACCAATCTATTGACAATCACGAAACCACCGATGTCATGGCAGCAGCAGCGAGCGACGGTCAGGGCGAACAAATTGGCATGAAAAGGGGGCGGCATAGACCTTTTGGTCATGCCACCCCCTTTGAATGACAAGTTGTCGCCCTG
>JAYBEF010000125.1:0-4919 GCA_037277825.1 Collinsella sp. | reverse complement strand
AACTGCTGCGGCCGCTTCCCTGAGGCATACGACCGCGATTGCTATCGGAACGGCCGCGATAGCCGCCCTGGCCCTGAAGGCTGCGCTGACCCGAGCGGGGCGCAAGTTCACCGCGGCCTTGATAGCCACGCTGGACCGAACGCGGAGCCGAAGAGCGCTGGCCATACGGCTGTGATTGAGAGCGAAGACGCGGCGTCACCTGCGTGGTATCGGCATCCGAATAGCCACCGCGAGAGCGTCCCATAGAGGCACCACGGTAACCGCGATCGGAATAGCCGCCGTCGCCGTAGCCGGCACGAGGGTCACGCGCCACGCCGCGGGCAGCGGGAAGTGCACGGTCCTCGGGCATCGGCGTACTGCGAAACCGGTCACGCTGTGAGCGAATCTCCTCGCCCGAACCCGTCTCAGTAATATAACCGGCCTGCTGAGGACGCTGTCCATAGCGGGTTGAACGACCGCCCTGAACCATCAGGAAGCGCCCGTTATCGACCGAGGAACGCGAATTGACGTAGCCGGCGGCGTCCTGAAAACGACCGCCCTGCTGCGACGTCTCGCGTTCGTATGCCATCAGGTCGTCAAAGTAGGCATTGACGACCTCGCGCGGATTGAGGCCCAAAAAGCGAGCATAGCTCGAAATCATGCCCTGCGCATAGCCGCGCGGCGGCATCGAAGCAAAGTTACCGGTCTCGAAAAACTCGATGATCTGCGGCCTGATTTTGATGGTGTTGGCGACCTGCTGAATGGAAAGGCCCATCCGGCGACGCTGCTCGAGCAGCATGTCACCAAAGCGTGCAGCCATCAGAATCCTCCAAACTCACGATCTTCACGTGCCATCTCGGCGTCGACAGATTCCAGCGCGGCAAGACCCTCCTCGTCCAGCAGGACCTCGCGCGGCTTTGAACCGTCGGGCGGACCGACGACACCCTTTTCTTCCAGCATGTCCATAATACGCCCGGCACGCGCATAGCCAACCTTCAGACGACGTTGCAGGCCAGATGTGGAGCCAAGCTGCGATTCCACCACAATATGGGCGGCTTCCCAGATGAGCGGGTCATCGTCTTGCGGCTCGGCGACTCCGGTGCGGACTATACCGCCACCACCCGCCATGGACATCGAGGCAGGAGCCACGGCCGACAGAATCTCCTCGTGGTAGTCGGGCTCGCTTTGCGACTTGACGAACTCGACAATCTCGTTGATTTCGTCATCCGAGACAAAGCAGCCCTGGATACGGCGGGGCTTGCCCCAGTCGACCTTGGAGAACAGCATGTCGCCCAAACCGGTGAGCTTTTCGGCACCCATCTGGTCGATGATGACGCGCGAGTCGATGCCCGTGGCGACGTTAAAGGCGATGCGGTTGGTGATATTGGCCTTGATGAGGCCCGTCACCACGTTGGAGCTGGGGCGCTGCGTGGCCACGATAAGATGAATACCGGCGGCACGGCCCAGCTGTGCAATACGCACGATCGAGGCCTCGACATCCTTACCGGCGACCATCATCAGGTCCGAGAGCTCGTCAATGATGATGACCAGGTAGGGCATCTTTTGCGGCGGGTTGTCGTAATGCTCAAACTCGCCGGCAGCCTGCTTTTCGTTGTAGGTCGAGATCTTACGCACGTTAAGACGCTCGAAGACCTTCAGGCGACGCTCCATCTCGGACACGGCCCATTGCAGAGCGCTCGCGGCCTGCTTGGGCTCGGTCACTACAGGCACGTAAAGATGCGGCAGACCGTTATAGCCCGCAAGCTCGACGCGCTTGGGGTCGACCATGATCAGGCGAACATCCTCGGGAAGGGCGCGCATGAGCAGGGTCGTAATGATGGAATTGATCATCACCGACTTACCAGAACCGGTCGTACCGGCAATAAGCAGGTGGGGCATCTTGGCGAGGTCGGCGACAACCGGCGTGCCCTCGGCATCGCGGCCGATGGCCAGCTCGAGCGGGCCGCCCTTCACATAGGGCAGCACGTCGCCCAAATTGACGTTTTGGCGCTTGCGATTGGGAATCTCGATGCCCACGAGCGAGGTGCCGGGGATTGGGGCAAAGATGCGCACCGACTGAGCAGCGAGCGAAAGCGCGATATCGTCCTCGAGGCTCGAAATCTTGCTCACGCGCTCGCCCTCGCCAGGTTGCAGCTTAAAGGTCGTCACCGTGGGGCCGGCGATCCAGCCGACCACGCGGGCACTGCGGCCAAACTCAAGCAACGTGGACTGAAGCGACTCGGCAGTCTGCTCAAGTTCCTTGTCAGAAGACGCGGAGGATGCCGACTGCGGGTTGGCATGCAGGATTTCGAGCGGCGGAAGCTTGAGGCCGTCCTCTTCTTCGCCCTCGTTATCTGCGGTGCCGCCATCCGCTCCCCCATCGCTAGCCGCAGCCGATTCGACAGCACTCGAGGCAGGCACATCGGCAACCTTGGAATGCTTCAAGAAGTCGGGAATCTGAGGTGCTGCCGAAACAGGATTCACGGCAAACGGCGGCTCGGACTCGTCGATCTTATCGGGGTCGTCTTCCATCGAAAGCTGACCGGTTACCTGGTCGCGCTTTGCATGGCGACGCGGCAGCAAAGTTGTCTTTGCGGTCTCAATCGGAGCCTCGTCGTCCTCGTCATCGCCCTCGGTGAGCTCAATCTCGCTATCGGACCAAGACGGGTCAGGCTCACTCGTATTCAACTTGGGTGTGGCCTTGCCCTTCTTGACATGACGGCGCGGCATCAGCGTCGTCTTAGCGCGCTCGGCCTCCACGGCATCGGATACGTCGACAAACGGATCCTCGTCCTCGTCGTCATCGTCCAAAACCGGGTCTACATCGTTACCCATGACCGTGGTCACGGCAGCATCAGAGCCCTTTTGACGAAGAATGCTCAGGTGCGGACGGGCAACGCCGGGCACCGACAGGGCTTCGTCGTCACCCCACGGGCTGGCGTTGACATCGGCACGACGGCGCTCGGCAAAATCGGCCGCGCGGTCGCGAGCAGAGTGCAAAACGCCGCCAACCGAAAAGCCGATGATGACCAAGCCCACGACGACAAGGCCCAACAGGACCACCATCGCGATAGGCTTACCCAGGGCATTCTGCAGCGCACTCGCAATAAACGCACCGATGTAGCCACCCGAGGCGGACAGATTTTGCGGCGTGAACATAAGGTCACACGAGTCGCTCGTACCCGGCACCACCAGCGAAAGAATGGAGACAACGGCGATAAAGACCACGGCTCCGCCCGCGACCGAGCGAATGTTGAGCGGCGAGTCCTCGCCTAAAAAGAGCGTGGCGGCAAACAGCAAAATGACGATCGGCAGCACGTAGGCGCCCAGACCAAAGCCCAGGTGGTAGAAACCGGCAACCGCAGCCGTAACGGGTGCAGTCGCCGGCGAAATCACGGCAATGAAGGACGCAATCGCCAAAACGGCGATGACCACGCCGGCGATATCGCGGTTGGCCGAGGGCTCCACCAAGGGCTCAAAATCGTCGAAGTCCGCCTCGTGGCCCTTATTGGCACGCAGATGGGAACCGGCACCCTTAGCAGATGCCGGTTGGTTATTGGCCTTATTACCTTTGGCGTTTTGTGCAGATCCGCGCGCCAAACTAAACCTCCATGACGACCGGGATGATCATCGGACGGGTGCGCGTACGGCTCCAGATAAAGTTAGAAAGCGAATCACGCACGGCCTTACGAATAGCATCGGAACCGCTGCTCGTAAAGCTGAACTTGCCCTTCTCGATCGTCTTCATGATGGACGCGGAGGCATCCTCGGAGAACTGGTCGTCGATGGCAAACGAGACGCCGCGGCCCGAGAACTCGATGGCCTCGATTTTCTTATGCTTAAGCGAGACGATGGCAACAGCGGTAACCATACCGTCGTTGGCGAGCTTCTGACGATCGCGCAGGACGATGGGGTCGGTATCGCCGATACGCAGGCCGTCGACGTAGACGACGCCGGACTCGACGGGCGTACCGCGTTTGACGATACCGCCGCGCATCTCGAGCGTGTCGCCGTTATCGAGGATAAAGATATGATCGTCCTTGATGCCCATCTTACGGGCAAGCTGGGCATGGGCGCGCAGATGCACGGCTTCGCCGTGAACCGGCATAAAG
Organism: Collinsella sp.; assembly: GCA_037277825.1. Taxonomy (GTDB): domain Bacteria; phylum Actinomycetota; class Coriobacteriia; order Coriobacteriales; family Coriobacteriaceae; genus Collinsella. The sequence continues at coordinate 828 of JAYBEF010000125.1, read as the reverse complement.
TAGGTGGGCTTGGCCATGGCCATCAGGAGCTTGAGCTCCTCCTGGCTGCCGTGGCCCGAGACGTGGACGAGTGCGCGATTCTTATCCCACACGTCGCAGCCAAGCTTGGCCAGGCTGTTGACGACCTGCTGCACGGCCTTCTCGTTGCCGGGAACGGGAGTTGCCGAGAGGATGACGGTATCGCCCTCGTGGATGGAGAGCGTCTTGTGCTCGCCGTTGGCCATGCGGGACAGGGCCGACAGCGGCTCGCCCTGAGAACCGGTGCACATGACGACGATCTTATCGTCGGGCAGGTTATCAATGTCGAAGGCATCGATGATATCGGCATCGTCGATGTTGAGATAGCCAAGCTCACGCGCCACGCGGGTGTTGGTGAGCATGGAACGTCCGGTCACGACGACCTTGCGGCCACACTTGCGGGCGGCATCGCAGATCTGCTGCAGGCGATGGATGTGGCTCGAGAACGACGCGACGAACACGCGGCCCGGCGCGTTCTTGATGGCGTGCAGCAGGTTGGGGCCGACCTCGGCCTCGGACTTGGTAAAGCCAGGAACCGTGGCGTTGGTGGAGTCGGAAAGCAGCAGGTCGATGCCCTGCTTGGCAAAGCGGCTGATGGCGGCATAGTCGGGCGTGACGCCGTCGATGGGCGTCTGGTCGAGCTTAAAGTCGCCCGTGTGCATAACGGTGCCCTGGTTGGTGCGAATAAACACGCCCAAAGCACCCGGAATGGAGTGCGTCATGGAGAAGAAGTCGAGCGAGATGCCACCGAGATTGACGTGGCTGCCGCCCTTGACCTCACGGAACTTGGGCGCGCGAATGCGGAACTCG
>JAYBEF010000124.1:0-3005 GCA_037277825.1 Collinsella sp. | reverse complement strand
TCGAACAACGTGAAGCCGCCCCGTAGGGCGGCCGCCCCAAGAGAGGTGATTCCATGAGAATCGATAAGCTAGCAATGACGTCGCGCGAGGCGTTGCAGACCGCCATGAGCACGGCTGCCGATGCGCAGGCCGGCGCGGTGGAGCCGATTCACCTGCTGTCTGCCCTGCTCGGTGCCGGCGAGCGCAATATCTCCGTGATCATCGAGCGCATCGGCGCTGATCCGGCCCAGCTCGCACGCTCCACGCAGGATGCCGTCGACCGCGCGCCCAAGGTTTCGGGCGAGGGTCAGCAGATGGGCCTGTCCAACGAGCTCGTCCGCGTCATCGAGAAGGCCGAGAAGAAGGCCACCAAGATGGGCGACAGCTTTGTGGTGACCGAGCATCTGCTGATGGCGCTTGCCGAGGACAAGGGCGAGGCGGGCCGTGTGCTGCGCGACGCCGGCGTCACCAAGGAGCGCATCGAGCAGGTCTACGAGGAGCTGCGCGGCGATGACCGCGTGACGTCCGCCGAGGACAAGACCCAGTTTGAGGCGCTGGAACAGTACGGCCGCAATATCTGCGACCTTGCCCGCGCCGGCAAGCTCGACCCGGTCATTGGCCGTACCGACGAGATCCGTCGCACCATTCAGGTCCTGTCCCGCCGCACCAAGAACAACCCCGTGCTCATCGGCGAGCCGGGTGTCGGCAAGACGGCCATCGTCGAGGGCATCGCCCAGCGTATCGTGGCCGGCGACGTGCCGAGTACCCTGCGCGACCGCGACCTTATCGAGCTCGACATGAGCGCGCTGGTCGCCGGCGCTAAGTACCGCGGCGAGTTCGAGGACCGCTTGAAGGCTGTGCTCAAGGAGGTACAGAAGTCCGAAGGCAAGGTCATCCTGTTCATCGATGAGCTCCACACCATCGTGGGCGCTGGTGCCACCGAGGGCTCCATGGACGCCGGCAACATCCTCAAGCCGGCGCTTGCCCGTGGCGACTTGCACGCGATCGGCGCGACCACGCTCGACGAGTATCGCAAGTACATCGAGAAGGACGCGGCGCTCGCCCGTCGTTTCCAGACCGTTATGGTGAGCGAGCCTACCGTCGAGGACACCATCTCGATCCTGCGTGGCCTCAAGGAGAAGTACGAGATCTTCCACGGTGTGCACATCACCGATAGCGCGCTCGTGGCCGCTGCTGACCTCTCCGATCGCTATATCGCCGACCGCTTTCTGCCCGACAAGGCCATCGACCTGGTCGATGAGGCCGCAAGCCGCCTGCGCATGGAACTCGACAGCATGCCGGTCGAGATTGACGCCACCACGCGTCAGCTCACCCAGCTGCAGATCGAGGAGCAGGCGCTCATGAAGGAGACCGACGACGCCTCCAAGGAGCGTCTGGAGGCCCTGCGCCAAGAGATCGCCGAGGTCCAAGAAAAGCTCAACGTGCAAAAGGCCGGCTGGCTCAACCAGAAGAACGCCATCGACCACGTGCAGGAGCTTAAGGGACAGCTCGACGAGGCCAGAAGCGAAGAGGAGCGCGCGACGCGCAACGGCGACCTGGGCCGTGCGTCCGAGCTGCGCTACTCCGTGATTCCGGGTCTGCAGCAGCAGATTCAGGATTCCGAGGCTGCGCTCGAGGCACAAAAGCAGAAGGACGGCGAGGGTCTCAACGAGCAGGTGACCTCCGATGAGATCGCCGAGGTCGTGAGTGCCTGGACCGGCGTGCCCGTGTCCAAGATGATGCAGGGCGAGCTCGACAAGCTGAAGGGCCTGGAGGGTGAGCTGCATAAGCGCGTCATCGGCCAGGACGAGGCCGTCTCCGCCGTCGCCGCGGCTGTGCGCCGCAGCCGTGCGGGCCTCTCCGATCCGGACAAGCCCATCGGCAGCTTCTTCTTCCTGGGCCCCACCGGCGTGGGCAAGACCGAGCTCGCCAAGGCACTTGCCGAGTGCCTGTTCGACGACGAGCGCGCGCTCGTGCGTATCGACATGTCCGAGTACATGGAGAAGTTCAGCGTCCAGCGTCTGATCGGTGCGCCCCCAGGATACGTGGGTTACGACGAGGGCGGCCAGCTCACTGAGGCCGTGCGCCGTCGTCCGTACTCCGTGATCTTGCTCGACGAGATGGAGAAGGCTCATCCTGATGTCTTCAACGTGCTGCTGCAGGTGCTCGACGACGGCCGTCTGACCGATGGCCAGGGTCGCCAGGTGTCCTTCAAGAACACGATTATCATCATGACGTCCAACGTGGGCTCCAAGGCCATCGCCGATCTGTCCGGTAAGGACGAGGAGGAGATGCGCCATCAGGTCGACGCCGCCATGGCTCAGACCTTCCGCCCCGAGTTCCTCAACCGTATCGACGATATCGTGGTGTTCCATCCGCTCGGCATGGCGCAGATCGAGAAGATTGTCGACATCCAGCTTGCCGACGTTCGCGCACGCCTGGCCAAGGAGCGCATGACGCTTGCCATCACCCCGGCGGCCAAGCAGATGCTCGCCGTGGGTGGCCTGGACCCCGTGTTCGGTGCCCGTCCGCTCAAGCGCCTGGTTCAGCGCGAGGTCGTGGATGCCATCGCCGCCGCTATCATCGACGGCACGGTGCGCGAGGGCGATCAGGTGACGGTCGATGCCGACAAGGACGGCGGCTTTACCGTCGTGTGCGACAACACGCCGGCGGCCACCTACGAGGTCCCCGACGCCGAGTAGGTTTTGGGCCATGCCTTAAAATCTACCAGCCGTCTCTAAACGCCAAGGGCGGCGGATCCAATTGGGTCCGCCGCCCTTTTTCGTGCGACAATCGATGATATTGAACGGATGCGATGCGAGGAGCTATGCAGATGAAAGACGAGATCAAGACAAGCGCGCCGGCGACCGATGCCGCACCCGCCGCACCCAAGCCTGTGCCTAAGCCGGCGCCCAAGCCGCGCGACCCCTACATCCGTGCCGAGAACGAGGACGATGACGGCTACGATCCCTACAGCGATCGCCGCCCCGAGCGCGAGCCGCTGTTCGAAGCCGACCCCTGGCGCT
>JAYBEF010000123.1:0-3083 GCA_037277825.1 Collinsella sp. | reverse complement strand
TCCCGGCCGCCTGTTGCTTCGCCTTCGGTATCGGCGTCAAGAACACCAAGCAGGGCAAGGCCATCTTTGCCGCCATGTTCATCCTGCTGGTGATCTTCACCGGCATCATCGCCGTCAACGAGCATGCGGGCACCCCGCAGCTGGCCGATGGCGGAGCGGTCAATATCGAGATGACCGACGGCCAGGCCGGCGGCAACATGGAGGGCAAGGAGAGCCGTTTCGGTATCGCCTCCTCTTCTACCTGGTCCGCTTTCACGACGGCTGCTTCCAACGGCTCGGTTAACTCCATGCACGACTCCTACACCCCGCTGGGCGGTTTTGTCCAGATGCTCCAGATTGCTCTGGGCGAGGTCGTCTTCGGCGGCGTGGGCTGCGGCCTGTACGGCATGATCGGCTTCGCCATCCTCACAGTGTTCATCGCCGGCCTCATGGTCGGACGCACGCCTGAGTTCCTGGGCAAGAAGATCGAGCCGGGCGAGATGCGCTGGGCAGTTGTCCTGTGCTTGGCAACTCCGTTTGCCGTTCTGGTGTGCTCGGCCATCGCCTGCATGGTGCCCGGTCTTGCCGACCAGCTCAACAATGGTGGCGCGCACGGCTTCTCCGAGGCGCTGTATGCCTTCACCTCATGCGGCGGCAACAACGGCTCGGCGTTTGCAGGCATGAACTGCAACATTCCCTGGATCAACGTCATGCTCGGCCTCGAGATGCTGTTCGCCCGCTTCATGCCCATCATCGGTACGCTGGCTATCGCCGGCTCGCTGGCCAAGAAGGGCAAGGTCGCCGAGAGCGCCGGTACCCTGTCTACCACCAACGGCATGTTCGTATTCCTGCTCGTGTTCATCGTTCTGCTGATCGGTGCCCTGAGCTTCTTCCCGGCCCTGGCGCTTGGCCCCGTTGCCGAGTTCTTCCAGATGATTGCGTAAAGGAGGGCGCAGATTTATGACTATGCAAAAAGACATGATGGGCCGCGCGGTCCGCGACTCGTTTGCCAAGCTGGATCCTCGCGTCCAGATTCAAAACCCGGTCATGTTCCTGGTGTGGCTTTCCGCCGTCATGACCTCCGTCCTGGCCGTCGCTTCCATTTTCGGTGTGCAGGACGCGGGTGTGCCCACCTACTATGTGGTCGCCATCGCGGTCATCCTGTGGCTTACCGACCTGTTCTCGAACTTCGCCGAGGCGCTTGCCGAGGGCCGCGGTAAGGCCCAGGCCGATTCCCTGCGTGCGGCCAAGAAGGATGTCGAGGCCCATCGCATCGAGTCCGTTGAGGACAAGGAGCACTTCACCGTCGTTCCCGGCACCGAGCTCACGCGCGGCGACCTGGTGATCGTACGCGCCGGCGAGCAGATTCCCGGCGACGGCGACGTCATCGAGGGTGCTGCTTCCGTTGACGAGTCCGCCATCACCGGCGAGTCCGCCCCCGTGGTCCGCGAGGCCGGCGGCGACCGCTCTGCCGTTACCGGCGGTACCACGGTGCTGTCCGACTGGATCATCGTCAAGATCTCCAGTGAGCCCGGCCAGAGCTTCCTGGACAAAATGATCGCGATGGTCGAGGGTGCCGCGCGCAAGAAGACCCCTAACGAGATCGCTCTGGAGATCTTCCTGGTGGCCCTCTCCATCGTCTTTATCCTGGTCACGCTGGCCCTGTATTGTTACTCCTGCTTCTCGGTCGGTCTTAACGACATGGACAACCCCACGGCCGTGACCACGCTCGTGGCGCTGCTCGTGTGCCTGGCTCCTACTACCATCGGCGCCCTTCTTTCCGCCATCGGCATCGCCGGCATGAGCCGTCTGAACGAGGCCAACGTGCTGGCCATGTCCGGCCGCGCCATCGAGGCCGCCGGCGACGTCGACATCCTCATGCTCGACAAGACCGGCACCATCACCCTGGGTAACCGCCAAGCCGCCGAGTTCATCCCGGTCGACGGCATCGATCCCGCGGAGCTGGCCGATGCCGCCCAGCTTTCCTCGCTGGCCGACGAGACCCCCGAAGGCCGTTCCATCGTCGTGCTCGCCAAGGAGCAGTTCGGTCTGCGCGGCCGCACACTCGAGGATAAGGGTATGGAGTTTATCCCGTTCACCGCGGCAACGCGTATGTCCGGCGTGAACTACGAGGGCAATGAGATCCGCAAAGGCGCTGCCGATTCCGTGCGCACCTATGTGGAGGCAGCCGGCGGCGTGTTCTCAAAGGAGTGCGACGAGGCCGTCGAACGCATCGCCAAGGCCGGCGGCACCCCGCTGGTCGTGACAAAGAACTGCCGCGTGCTGGGCGTTGTGTACCTCAAGGACATCATCAAGTCCGGCGTTAAGGAGAAGTTCGCCGACCTGCGCAAGATGGGCATCAAGACCATCATGGTGACGGGCGACAACCCGCTCACCGCCGCGGCAATCGCCGCCGAGGCCGGCGTTGACGACTTCCTGGCCGAGGCCACCCCTGAGGGCAAGCTCGAGAAGATCCGCGAGTTCCAGCGTGAGGGCCACCTGGTCGCCATGACCGGCGACGGCACCAACGACGCGCCGGCGCTGGCGCAGGCGGATGTCGCCGTGGCCATGAACACGGGCACCCAGGCTGCCAAGGAGGCCGGCAATATGGTCGACCTCGACTCCAGCCCCACCAAGCTCATCGAGGTCGTGCGTATCGGCAAGCAGCTGCTCATGACCCGCGGTTCGCTCACGACCTTCTCGGTCGCCAACGACATGGCGAAGTACTTCGCTATCATCCCGGCCCTGTTCTCGCCGATCTACCCGGGCCTTGGCGCGCTCAACATCCTCGGTCTGGCAAGCCCGCTGTCCGCGGTTCTTTCGGCCATCATCTATAACGCGCTCGTTATCGTCGCGCTGATCCCGGCCGCGCTGAAGGGCGTTAAGTACCGCGAGGTGCCGTCCGGACAGCTGCTGATCCACAACCTGCTCGTGTGGGGTCTGGGCGGCATCGTTGCCCCGTTCGTATTCATCAAGCTCATCGACATGCTGCTCGCGTTCTGCGGCATTATGTAAGTGGAGGTTTGTATGTTCAAAGGTGTTGCATCGCGCGCACTGGGCGTGTTCGCGCTGTTTACCGTTGTCTGCGGCCTGGGCTATACGCT
>JAYBEF010000122.1:0-3446 GCA_037277825.1 Collinsella sp. | reverse complement strand
CGGGATTGGTCAAAATAGTTTGACTATTAGCGGCTAAAATCGCCCGGCGCTAACAACACCGGATGCCGCATCCGCGAAACGAGTTGCGGTGCACCCTGTTCCAAAAGGCTGCCAAGTACCATGGCGTGAGCGTTGGGGTAGCCATCATTCAGCGTGGATACATCCGGATGCGCATAGATCCAGACGATTCCAACGTCCTCGTATTTCCCGTGCAGGTAATCGAAGAGGGCAGGCGACACCATACAGTTGCCGCCGACGGTCACGACTCTGTCGGGGTTTTCTGCCGCAAGCTTCCTCTGCGCATCCTGAATCCCCGCCAGGACTTCGTCCTCGGCATAGATGCGAACTGTCTCCCATTTCTCATGTCCAAGTTTTGGGACGCGTTTCACAATGTCGAGTGGGACTCCTGGACAGTCGGATCACGTGGTGGCCCCCTTTGAGAGGGTCACGAGCATCACGGTCCCGTTCTCGGAACTTGCTTCGACCTCTACAGCGCCACCGTGAAGCGCTGCAATCTCCCAAACGAGCGCTAGCCCGAGTCCTGCGCCGCCGTATGCCCTGCTGCGGGATTTGTCTAGACGAAAGAACGGTTGGAAGATGCTCTCACGGTACTGCTTGGGTATTCCCGGGCCCTGGTCCTCGACTCGCAGGAACACGTGGCTGTCGTTGTCGCAGATGGAGACGTTGACAGTCGAGCCGGAGCGGCTGTAGCGGATAGCGTTTTCGACCAGGTTGAACACCAGCCGGTACAGCAGCGTGTCGCTCCCGATTACTAAAGCGTCTCCAGCACAATTGAGGGCTATGCCTTTATTTTCGGCAAGTGGTGCAAGATCGGTGAGGATCTCTTCGGACAGGGGACCGAGTTCAACATCGTCCTCGCAAGGAACACTGCGGAGCTCACTCATCTCGAGCAATACCTTGGTCATTCGAGACATGCGCTCGGTTTGTTCTTGTAACAGGCCGAGCAGCTCGGCTGTTTCGGGTTGCAAACCGGAGTGCTCGGAGATGAATAGTTCAATCTGTGCTTGCATAAGGGCGAGCGGGGTGCGCAGCTCGTGTGCGGCGTTGCCGGTAAACTGACGCTGTGCAGAGAACCCTTCGCCAAGACGGGCGATCATGTCGTTGAAAGAGGCGCTGCATCGTTGTAGCTCGGTGGGCACATCTTCACTGAGTCTGATTTCGCTTAGGTTGTCAGGCTGCACACGCTCAACCTGGGCTGCAAAAGCCCGTAGCGGTTTGAGCGCACGGCCGCTCACAAAGTATGCCAGCACGCCGTCAAGGAGTGTGACTCCAGCCGTGATGCACCAGGTTGTCGTGCCAAAAGACTCCTGTGCGTCGTTTACGACGATCGTGACCTTGTCGTCGGGGGTCGCTTTCGTTGGGTCGAACGCCTGGGGCGAATCTTCGCCGGTTGCGTTAAAGGCCGAGATGTTGCTGCCGATGGCATCCATGTAGCGCATGCCCGTATAGCCGACCAGGCAGTTCGTCAGCACGCACGCTGCGCACGTCAGCAGTGCCGTCATAATCGTTATGCGCCATTGCAGCGAAAGCCTTTTCATTCGCTATCCTCCATAACGTAGCCCTCTCCAATCCGATTGCGAATCGGGTCGTATCCCAAAGCGCTGCGTAGCTTTTTGCGGAGCGACGAGATGTGAACGCGGGTCGCGTTGCTAAAGCTGTTCACACTGCTATCCCAAACGTGCTCGATAAGCTCCTCTTGACTTACCGGACGCCCCTGATTAAGCATCAGGTATTCCAAGATTCCCGTTTCCTTGCGTGTAAGAGATAGAGCCTCACTGTCCACGGAAGCGTTGCGCGCCTTGGTGTCAAAGCTGAGCTTTCCGCAGGTTAATACTATGTCGCTTTGTGTAAAGCGTCTGAGGGTAAGGCTGCGAATCCTTGCCGCAAGCTCGTCCAGATGAAACGGCTTGGTGAGGTAATCGTTGGCGCCGGCATCGAGTCCGGCAACTTTATCGGATACTTCGCCACGTGCGGACAGAATCAGTACCTTAGTCTCGCAGTCGGTTTTCCTAAGTTCCCTGAGTACGGTCATGCCGTCGATACGGGGAAGGTTGAGGTCGAGTACCACGAGGTCGAAGGCCTCAACGTCCAGTAGGTCGAGCGCCCCCTGTCCGTCGTGACAGCAGTCGACGCTGTACGCCAAGTTTCGCAAGCTGCGCGCGATTGCGTCACACAGCGCCCGCTCGTCCTCGACGATCAAAATACGCATAACAGTCTCCTTGCACATTCCAAATCGCGCTTAACACGGATTTTATAGTCGATATGGTCCAATGGTCGCGTAACGAAAGGAGTGGTCAGGTTGTTCAAAGCGGTAAAACCCGTGGTACAGGTCGCTTTGTTGATCGTCGGAATTGCCATGGTGTGCTTTGGTGTTATGCGTGGCGAGGCGGATGCCGTGCTGGCCAAAGCGATTAGGCTGTGCTTGGAGTGTATCGGAATTGGATAAAAGAGAAAACACTGCGTCGCATGTTTTGGCTCGATTTCGCGGATTCATTCAGGCGGCGGCGACGCTCGTCACCAACATTCACCTGCCAAACTTTGCCAAAGGCGGCATCTATCAGGGCGCGGGAAAAACAGTCTGCGTACCTGGACTTAATTGCTATTCGTGCCCCGCGGCATCGGGTGCGTGCCCCATCGGGTCGTTCCAGTCGGTGGTAGGTTCATCCAAGTTCAACTTTTCTTACTATGTTACCGGTACGCTCATTTTGCTCGGCGTGCTGCTGGGACGCTTTGTATGCGGCTTTCTGTGCCCGTTTGGCTGGCTGCAGGAGCTGCTTCATAAGATTCCCGGCAAAAAGCTTTCGACAAAAAAGCTCAAGCCGCTCACGTACATCAAGTACGTCGTGTTGCTGTTTGCCGTGGTGCTGCTACCCGTCGTGGTGGTTAACGACGTGGGCATGGGCGACCCGTTCTTTTGTAAGTACATCTGTCCGCAGGGTGTGCTCGAGGGCGCCATTCCGCTGGCCATTGCCAATGCCGGCATTCGATCTGCGTTGGGACAGCTCTTTACTTGGAAACTTGTCGTTCTCATTGCCGTGGTAGTGCTGAGCGTTTTGCTCTATCGCCCCTTCTGCAAATGGATTTGCCCGCTCGGCGCATTCTATGCGCTCATGAATAAGGTGTCCTTGTTGGGGATTCAGGTCGACGCGTGCAAATGCGTCTCGTGCGGCAAGTGTTCAAGGGTTTGTCAGATGGATGTTGATGTGGTCCGCGCGCCCAATCATGCCGAATGTATCCGGTGCGGAAAGTGCATCGGGGCCTGCCCCGTCGATGCCATCAGCTATCGCTATGGCCTGGATGTGTCGGCGGAAAAGCTTCCCTTGACCGCCGATAAAAAGTAAACAAGCTTCGACAAAACGGAGGAATGACTATGAAGCTTTCTAAGATTGCGGCCCTGTTTATGGTGCCGGTATTGGCCTTGTGCC
>JAYBEF010000121.1:0-7721 GCA_037277825.1 Collinsella sp. | reverse complement strand
CGCTTGCCGTCTCGTGCATCGGTGCGCTCGCCTCGGTTCTGCTGATCAAGGCCGATAACGCCGCCAAGACCGCCGGCTGCCTTATCGGCGCCGTCGCCGCGGTGCTTTCGTTTGTGGCCGGTATCCAGGCCGTGCTGGGCGATGTCACGTCGGTCGACACCATCGTGTTCTTCCCGTTTGCCCATTTCCAGCTGCTGCTCAATCAGCTGTCCGGCCTGTTCGTGGCGCTCATCTCGGTGCTCGCGTTTGCCGGTTCGATCTACGGTCTCAACTACTTTGATGAGTACCCGGGCAAAAAGGGCCGCGCCGGCTTCTTCTTTAACACCTTTGTGGCGTCCATGATGCTCGTCATCACCGCTGACAACGTGTTTTGGTTCCTGGTCGCCTTTGAGCTCATGTCGCTGACATCGTACTTCCTGGTCGTGATCGAGGAGAACGAGAACTCCATCCATGGCGGTTGGCTCTACTTTGTGATTGCGCATGTGGGCTTTGTGCTCATCATGGCGAGCTTCCTCACCATGACCAACTTCGCCGGTGGCTCGTTTGCCTTTGCGGATTTCCGCGCTACGCAGTTTAGCCCCGCGGTCGCATCCGTGTGTTTCGTGCTCGCCTTCTTTGGCTTTGGTGCCAAGGCCGGTATCATCCCGCTGCACGGCTGGCTGCCCAAGGCGCATCCCGAGGCGCCGTCCAACGTGTCGGCCCTCATGTCCGGCGGCATGATCAAGATCGGTATCTTCGGCATTCTCAAGGTTGGTCTCGACCTGCTCTCCGCCTCGGGCGTTCAGGTCTGGTGGGGCCTTATGGTCATGGTCTTCGGTGCGATCTCGTCGGTTCTCGGCGTGGCTTTCGCCCTGCAGGAGCATGACATCAAGCGCCTGCTGGCCTATCACTCCGTCGAGAACATCGGCATCATTCTGCTCGGCGTCGGCGCCTCCATGGCCGCCATGGCGCTCAACTCGGTCGGCATCGCCGTCCTGGCTCTGATGGCCGCCCTCTACCACACGTTTAACCACGCGATGTTTAAGGGCGAGCTGTTCTTGGGCGCCGGTGCGCTGCTGTACTCTACGGGTACGCGCAATATGGAGAAGATGGGCGGCCTGTTCCGTCGTATGCCGGCAACGGCCATCTGCTTCCTCGTTGGCGCGCTTGCCATCTCGGCCATCCCGCCCTTTAACGGCTTTGTTTCCGAGTGGTTTACCTACCAGTCGCTGTTTAATGCCGCCATGCAGGGCGACAAGGCCGTCATGATCGTGGCCGTGTTCGCTGCCGTCGCGCTTGCCATTACCGGCGCGCTGGCTGTCACGTGCTTCGTCAAGGCCTATGGCGTCTCCTTTGCCTCCGCGCCCCGTTCCGAGGCTGCGGCCAATGCCAAGGAGGTTCCCGCCCCCATGGTGTTCGCGCAGGGCCTGCTCGCGGCCATCTGCGTCGTGCTGGGCATTGGCGCTCCCGTGATCGCGCCCGTGCTGGTCGATGTCGCCGCGTCCGTGCTGCATCCGTACGGCGGCGTGTTTGCCGCCGAGGGCATGGAGCTCATGAACCAGTACTCCGGCGCTGCCACCTCCACGCCCGCGATCGCTATTGCGCTCGTGGTGCTCGTCGGTCTTGCCTGCGGTTATCGCAAGCTCAAGACCGTCGGCAAGGTGCAGAAGTCCCAGCCGTGGGCATGCGGCTATGCTCCCAACGAGCATATGCCCGTCGTGGCCACGACCTTTGCCTCCGAGGTGTCCTGGTTTATGCAGCCGCTCTACACGCTGCGCGACCGCTGCACGGCCGTCTGCTGGTCCATCGCGCACTTCTTCCAGAAGCTCACCGGTGTGGCCGAGGCTGTGGAGCCCGTACCCGACAAGGTTCTCGTCGATGCCCCGCATAAGGGTGTCGAGAAGCTCGCCGACCTCGCGACTAAGCTCGAGGGTGGCAACTACAGCATCTATATCTGCTACATCGTCGCGGCACTCGTGGTGTTCCTCGTGCTCGCCGTGCAAATGGGTTAAGGAGGGGAGAGCATGAACAACATCGTACTTGCCGTTCTGCAGGGCGTGGTCGTCATGGCCGTCGCGCCGTTCTTCTCCGGTCTCGGCCGCGTGATCCGCGCCAAGATGCACAACCGTCGCGGCCCCAGCATCATGCAGGACTATCGCGACCTGGCCAAGCTCTTTGCGCGCCCCGAGTCCCAGAGCGAGGACGCGAGCTTTGCGCTGCGCATTATGCCGCCGCTGTTCTTCGCCGTCGCCTTTATGCTCGCGATGGGCCTGCCGCTCTTTACGGCGCAAAGCCCCATCCCGGTCTTTGGTGACGCCATCACCATCATGTACAGCCTGGCGCTCGCCCGCTTCTTCTTCGCCCTCTGCGGCGTGGATTCGTCCAACGCCTACGCCGGTATCGGCGGCGTCCGCGAGCTGCTCATGAGCGTGCTCATCGAGCCGTCCATGCTGTTGGCGCTGTTTGCCGCCGCCCTGGTGTGCGGTTCCACCGACATCGCCACCATGGGTCAGCACATCATGACGGGCACCATCGACGCGCCGGTCGCCGTAATCCTCGCCGGCATCGCCTTTGCGATTGCCTGCTACATGGAACTCGGCAAGCTGCCGTTTGATCAGGCCGAGGCCGAGCAGGAGCTTCAGGAGGGCCCGCTCGCCGAGCTTTCCGGCCCGTCGCTTGCGATGGCCAAGCTCGCCATGTCCATGAAGCAGGTCCTGGTCGTCGCCTGGTTCTGCGCGATCTTCGTCCCCTGGGGCGAGCCCGCGACCGTGGGCGCCGCCGCTGTTCTGGGTGCAGTCATCTTCCTGGTGAAGTGCCTGATCGATTTTGTCGTATGCGGCGTGATCGAGAACTCCTGCTCGCGCTCGCGTTTTAAGGTGCTTGGCAATCAGACCTGGGCTGTCGTGGGCATCGCCGTTCTGGCGTTTGTCTTCGTGGTCGTCGGCGTGTAGGAGAAGGGAGAAACAATGTCATTTGCAGTCAGTCTGTCCCTTCTCGGCTTGGTCGCTATCGCGGCCCCGATGGTGGCCTCGGTGCTCGTCGCCCTGTTCCCCCGTCCGTACGCCAAGTGGTTCAGCGTTTTGGGTGCCGCCGTCTCGACGGTCTGCACCATCGCCCTCGCCGCGAATTTCGCTGGCGCCGGCATGCCCGACACGCAGGTCCCCCTGATCTCGTTTGGGCAGACCCTCGTTATGGGATTCACCTTCGATCGCATGAGCACGCTGCTCGCGCCCGCCTTTGTGGGTATCGGCCTGCTTGTCGTGATCTATTCGATTCCCTATATGAGCGAGAATAACCGTGAGCATCCCGACGCACCGCGTCGTCGCTTCTACGCGTACCTCGCGACCTTTATCGGCGCCATGGCCGGCCTCGTGTACAGCTCGACCCTCTTGGGCCAGCTCGTGTTCTTTGAGATCACGGGTGCGTGCTCTTGGGGCCTCATTAGCTACTACATGACGCCTACGGCCAAGAAGGCCGGCATGAAGGCCCTCATCATCACGCATATCGGTGCGCTCGGCCTGTATCTGGGCGCCGCCATCGTGTTTGCCCACACCGGCACCTTCGCCATTACCGCGATTGCCGGCCTCGACGCCAAGCTCAAGGCTATCGTCCTTTTGCTCGTGCTGTTTGCGGCCTGGGCAAAGTCCGCACAGGTCCCCATGTACATGTGGCTGCCTTCGGCCATGGAGGCGCCGACGCCTGTTTCGGCCTACCTGCACGGCGCCTCGATGGTCAAGGTCGGCGTGTGCGTGTTCGCGCGCGCACTCGTCTCTGCCGGCGAGATTCCCGAGATCGTTGGCTGGGTTGCCATTATCGACGCCATGGTCACCATGCTCTTTGGTTTCCTTATGTACCTGCCGCAAAAGGACATGAAGCGCCTGCTGGCCTTCTCCACGATCGCCCAGCTCTCCTATGTGTTCTTTGGTCTGGGCCTTTCGGTCTTTGGCAGCCAGCTGGCCTTTGATGGCGCCGTGTGCCACATCTTTAACCACGCTTTCGCCAAGACGCTGTTCTTCCTGATCGCCGGTTCGTTCTCCTTTACGCTCGGCACGCGTATGCTGCCCAAGCTTCGCGGCATCGTAAAGAAGTACCCGATCTCGGGCGTGGGCTTTGGTGTCGCGGCGCTCGCCATTGCCGGCGTGCCGCCCATGAACACGTTCTTCTCGAAGTTCCAGATCATCGCCGGTGGCTTCTCTGTGGGTGCCGGCAACGTCGCGATCCTGGTGCTCGTGTGCATCATGGTCGCCGAGACCGTCGCCACCTTCGCCTGGTTCCTCAAGTGGATGGGCTATTGCCTGCCCGGCGAGCCGAGCGAAGAGGTCGCTGCGGGAGCCCCGCTTCCCCGCGCGATGGCGTTCGTGTTCATCGTGCTCATCATCATGGTTATCGTCAGCGGCCCGCTTTCGGCCAGCTGGATCGGTTAGGAGGTAGAACGACATGGGTTATTCGATCGTCAACATCCTTGGCGGCCTTCTGATCGTCACGTCCACCATGGTGGTCGTCTCAAAGAACATCAAGCACGCCATCAGCTGGTATGCGGTGCAGTCGCTGGTGCTCGTGGGACTGCTCGCTACGCTCGGTGCCACTACCGGTGCGCAGGAGCTGCTTATGTGGGCCGGATCCGCCTTTATCACCAAGGTCGTCCTGGTCCCTTATATCCTCAACCGCGCATACAAGAAGATGGGCGAACCGAGCGACGCATCGCTCAAGGCTGGCCTTAAGCCCGCGTGGGCCATCTGCATCATCGCCGTCGAGGTCGCGATCTGCTTTGCCGTCGTGACGCAGATCAGCCTGCCTACGGCCGAGGTCGCAACGCCCGCGCTCGCTATTAGCTTCGCTCACTTCTTTGTGGGCCTCACCTGCATCATCTCGCAGCGCAACATCATGAAGCAGATCTTTGGATACTGCCTTATGGAAAACGGCAGCCACGTGACGCTCGCGCTTTTGGCCCCCACCGCTCCCGAGATCATCGAGATCGGTATCGCCACCGACGCCATCTTTGCCGTCATCATCATGTCCATCGTCGTGCGTCGCATTTGGGACGACTCCCACTCGCTCGATGCGCGCGACCTGTCCGAGCTGAGGGGGTAGTCCATGGAAACGTTGATTCTCGCCCTGCTCGCGACTCCTTTGGTGTTCTCGCTGGTCATGGCGTTTTTGCCCAAGAACACGTCCTATAACGTGTTTGCCGGTCTCAACCTGGTCTCCGTCGCAGCCGTCCTGGTGCTGTCGATTGTGACGGCCGGTGACGTCCTTATGAGCGGCGACACCGCGAGCGCTCTTGGCCTGTGGTTCCACCTCGATTCGCTGGGCGCCATCTTTGTGCTGCTCATCGGCTTTATCGGTTTTCTTACCGGGCTGTTCTCACTTCCCTATGTAAAGGCCGATATCGAGGAGGGCTCCATGCCCGCCGAGCGCGCCAAGCAGTATTTTGCGCTGTTTAGCCTGTTTGTGTTCACCATGCTGCTCGCGTGCCTGTCCAACAACATGATCCTCACGTGGGCCGCCGTGGAGGCAACCACGCTTTCCACCGTGTTCCTCGTGGGTATCTACAAGAACAAGACGGCCCTCGAGGCTTCTTGGAAGTATGCGATGGTCTGCACCGCCGGCGTGGCCTTTGGCCTGTTCGGTACACTGCTGATCTACGCCAACGCCGCCGACGTGATTCCCAACGCCCACGAGGCCGCATTCCTGTCGTGCGTGCTGCCGTATGCCGACCAGTTCGACCCGACGCTCATGCGCCTCGCCTTTGCGTTTATCGTGATCGGCTTTGGCACCAAGGCCGGCCTGTTCCCCATGCACACTTGGCTGCCCGATGCCCACTCCCAGGCCCCGAGCCCTGTCTCGGCCCTGCTCTCGGGCGTGCTGCTTAAGTGCGCCATGCTTGTGATCATGCGCTTCTACGGCTTTACTATCCAGGCTGTGGGTGCCGAGTATCCGCAACTTTTGCTGTTGATCGTCGGCACGCTGTCCATTTTGGTGGCGGCACTTTCTATGTTCCGCCAGGACGACCTCAAGCGCCGCTTTGCGTACTCGTCTGTGGAGAACGTGGGCGTTATCGCCCTGTGCCTGGGTATCGGTGGCCCGCTGGGTATCGCCGCGGCCCTGCTGCACTGCGTGTTCCACGGCTTTACCAAGACGCTTGCCTTCTGCGTGTCCGGCAACATCCAGCACGCCTTTGGTACGCGTAGCCTGGCCAAGATTCAGGGTGTCGTCGAGGTTGCCCCCGCAACCGCCGCGCTCGCCGTCCTGGCGCTGCTCGGTCTTGGCGCCTTCCCGCCCTTTGGCATGTTTATCTCCGAGTTCCTGACTTTTGTCGCCGGTGTTACCGCCGGTCCCATGTGGCTGGTCGTCGTGGTCGCCCTCGGTCTTACCGTGGCCATCTCCGCGCTCACCCGCATCGCACTCAAGTCGGTATTCGGCCATGCGCCCCAGGGCATGGGCAAGCATGAGGCTCCGGCGCTCATGCTTATTCCCGAAATCATCCTGGCTGTCATGATCTTGTGGTTTGGCATCGCCACCCCGCTGCCTCTCGTGCACGGTGTGGAGACCGCGACTGGCATCGTGCTCGAGCAGAGCACCGAGGAACTTCACGCGACGCCGATGTACCGCGCTGTGTTCGGTACCGAGACCGCTCAGAGCGAGGTGGAGTAACGAATGATTAAAACTGAGAACAAGGTGTACGCCCGTCGCTGCGAGAGCCATGTCGAGGCCCTGCGCCGCGCCGTTCCGGGCTGCATCGAGAAGGTCGAGTGGCAGTGCGAGGACCAGCTGACGATCACCGTCAAGCAGGACAAGCTGCCCGAGGCCGTCCACTACCTGTATTACGAGCGCTACGGCTGGATTCCCGTGATCATCGGCAACGACGAGCGCAGTCTGTGCGGCCGCTACGCCGTGTACTATGTCATCTCCATGGAGGGGGAGGACCCCGGCTGGGTGACCGTGCGCACCGAGGTCGATCCCGCCAAGATGACGTTCCCGTCCGTGACGCCGTTCGTCCCCGCCTGCGTGTGGGGCGAGCGCGAGCTGCGCGACATGTTCGGCCTGATCCCCGAGGGTCTGCCCGACCGTCGTCGCCTCGTGCTGCCCGATGATTGGCCCAGCGGGCTGTACCCGTTGCGCAAGGATTCGATGGATTACCGTTTCCGTCCCGCTCCCGCGAGCGACATGGAAAACTACGAGTTCTTGGCCGATACCAAGGGCAAGGAGACCACACTCGTCCCCATGGGCCCGTTGCACATTACCTCCGATGAGCCCGGCCACTTCCGCCTGTTCGTTGAGGGCGAGACGATCGTCGACGCCGACTACCGTCTGTTCTACGTGCACCGCGGTATGGAGAAGGTCGCCGAGACGCGCCTGAACTATGACGCCGTGACGTTCCTCGCCGACCGCATCTGCGGCATCTGCGGCTGCGCCCACTCGGTGGCCTATGCCGAGGCCGTCGAGCGCGCCCAGGGCATTCATGTCCCGCCGCGCGCCCAGTACATCCGCGCTATCATGCTCGAGGTTGAGCGCCTGCACTCGCATCTGCTCAACATTGGCCTGGCGTCGCACTACACGGGCTTCGACTCCGGCTTCCAGCAGTTCTTCCGCGTCCGCGAGAAGTCCATGGACCTGGCCGAGAAGCTCTCCGGTCACCGCAAGACCTACGGCCTCAACGTGATCGGCGGCGTGCGTCGCGACATTTTGGCCGAGCAGAAGCTCTCCACGCTCACGACCATCCATCAGCTGCGCTCCGAGGT
>JAYBEF010000120.1:0-1623 GCA_037277825.1 Collinsella sp. | reverse complement strand
GCGATGTCGTCCATCAGCGAGTTGACGCCCTGCTCCTTAATGCAATCGCCCGCAAAGACCGGCACAAAGATGCGCTCGGCGATCGCTTTCGACAGCAGGCCTTCGAGCTCCTCCTGCGTCAGCGTCTCCTCGCCTTCCAGGTACTTCATCATCAGCTCATCGTCGGCCTCGGCCACCAACTCGCACAGATGGTCGTGGGCCTCCTCAGCCTGGGCACGATACTCCTCGGGGATCTCCGACTCAACGGCCTCGGTGCCGTTGCAATGGCGCGCCTTCATGCGCACCAGGTCGATAATGCCGTCAAAGTCCTCGCCCTCGCCCCAGGGGAGGGTCACGGCGCCTAGGCGCGTGCCAAAGCGCTCCTGCAGCAGGTCCATCGTGGTCGCAAAGCTGGCCTCGGGACGCGACAGGCGGTTTACGAACACCGCACGCGCCAGGCGCAGGTCCTCGGCGGCATACCAGAGCTTGACCGTCGTTGGCTGCGGGCCGGCCTCGGCGTCGACCACAAACAGCGCCGTCTCGCAAACGCTCATCGCGGCAAAGGCGTCGCCGATAAAATCGGGGTAGCACGGGGCATCGAGCACGTTGATGCGGGCGCCCTTCCAATCGATCGGCGCGATGGTCGTCGAGATGGAGAATGAACGCTTGACCTCTTCGGGGTCATAGTCGAGCGTGGGCTTGGTGCCGTCGTGGCCGCCCAGGCGGGCGGTCTTACCGGAAAGGTGGAGCATGGCCTCGGCGAGTGAAGTCTTGCCCACCCCGCCTTGGCCTACGAGCACCACGTTCCTTACGTTGCCAGTCTTGGGAGCACCCATGATGACCTCCTTGCAGGGCCGCGCGCATTGCGCGACGCCAACGGGGAGAGTTCGCGGTCGGTGCCGTCCCGGGAGCAGCATGGTCGGCAGTCGATCCGACTCACCCTCCAAATGTCCTATGCCACCACCCTACCCTCACAGGCGACTGTCCATGCACACCTTTCGGCGCACGTATGAATACAGGCGGCGAGAGGAGGATGCGAGCTTGCGAGGCGATTATTGAACCCCGCGGATGCAAAAACCGCCGCAGATCATAAGACCTGCGGCGGTTTCGCCTCAATAAACAGTTGAATAAATAGCTGAGCCTATCCCTCGATACGGCTCAAGAACTCACGGGTACGCTGCTCGCGCGGATGGTCGATAACCTGCTCGGCAGGCCCCTCCTCGACAATACGACCGCCGTCCATAAAGACCACGCGGTCGGCAACGTCGCGGGCAAACTGCATCGCGTGCGTCACAATCACCATCGTCATATTCTGCGCAGCAAGGTCTTTAATGACACGCAGCACCTCGGCCGTCAGCTCGGGATCGAGCGCCGAAGTCGGCTCGTCAAAGAACAAGATTTCCGGATCGAGCGCCAGGGCGCGGGCAATACTCACGCGCTGCTGCTGACCGCCCGAAAGCTCACACGGCACCTTGTTCTCGTTGCCCGTCAGCCCCATTTGCGCAATCAGCTCGTGAGCGCGGGCTTCCGCCTGCTCGCGCGGACGCTTAAGCACGCGAATCGGCGCATCGGTGATGTTTTTCATCACGGTATAGTGCGGGAACAGATTGTAGTTCTGAAACACCAGACCAAACCGCGAGCGCG
>JAYBEF010000119.1:0-3157 GCA_037277825.1 Collinsella sp. | reverse complement strand
CCATGGGCTTCTTTGACAAGATGTTCGAGAAGAAAGAGTGCGCGATTTGCGGTACCGAGCTGGGACTTCTAGGTAAGACAAAAATCAATGAAGGCTACCTGTGCAAAGAGTGCGCCGGCAAGCTCTCCCCCTACTTTCACGGCTATCGCTCCAGCACCGCGGACGACATCCGCGAGCAACTCGCCTACCGCGAGGCCAACGCCGAGCGCCTGGCCTCGTTCAACCCCACGCGCACGCTTTCTGCCGGGCGCACCAATATTATGCTCGATGAGGACGCGGGCCTGCTGATCATCACTTCGCAGAGCCGCTGGCGCGACGCCAATCCCGACATCATCGAGTTCTCGCAGGTACTCGGCTGCGATATGGATATCGACGAGCAGCGCACCGAGATCTATCGCGAGACCAAGGACGGCGAGCGCGAGAGCTACAACCCGCCGCGCTACGACCTGGATTACGACTTTAATCTGACCATCCACGTCAACACGCCGTACTTTACCGAGATCAACCTGCGCGTGAACGACTCCACCATCGATCAGCGCGGCTCCATCGAATATCGCGAGGCCAAGCGCCAGGCAACCGAAGTCCGCGATGCGCTGGTGCAGCTGCGCCAGGAGACGCGCGACAGCGTCGTGGCCGCCAAGGCCCCCAAGACCGCGGTGACCTGCCCCTTCTGCGGAGCCACCACCATTCCCGATGCCAGCGGGCGCTGCGAATACTGCGGCGGCGCCATCGGCGCATAGCCTCCGGCAGCGAAAGGACCGATCATGGCCTTCGAGAGCGTCAACTATCAATGCCCCGCGTGTGGCGGCCCCCTTCACTTTGCCAGTGCCGAGCAAAAGCTCGTCTGCGACTACTGCGATTCTCGTTTTGAAGTCGAAGAAGTCGAGGCCCTCTATCGCGAGCGCCAGGACAAGGCAGATGCCAAAGCCGATGCAGCAGCCGCAACGCCCAAGCCCGTCGCCGACGACGCGGTGCAGGAACTCGCCCAAAACGCCGGCTACATCTGCTCGTCGTGCGGCGCCGAGCTCGTGTCCGACGGCACCGTCGCCGTCACCACCTGCCCGTACTGCGGCAACTCCGCCGTGGCGCCCGGCCAGCTCTCTGTCGACTTCTCGCCCGACCTGGTGATTCCGTTTAAGCTCGGGCGCGATGACGTCACGGCCGCACTCAAGGAACACTACAAGGGCAAGATCTTGCTGCCCAAGAGCTTTGTCACCGGCAACCACATCGACGAGGTCCAAGGTGTCTACGTGCCGTTTTGGCTCTACGGCGCCCGCGTTGACGGCGAAGTGTACTTTGACGCGACCAACGAGACCGTGACCGAGGAATCCGACCGTACCGTCACGACCACCGACCACTACGATGCCTATCGCAAGGGCAATATCTCGTTTAAGCGCGTGCCCGTCGACGGATCATCCAAGATGCCCGACGGCCACATGGACGCCATCGAGCCGTTTGACTACGACGCACTGCGTCCGTTCTCGGTCGTATATATGCCCGGCTACATCGCCAACCGTTACGACGAGGACTGCGAGACTTGCAAGGCGCGCGCCGAGCGCCGCATGGAAGAAAGCACAATCTCGGCCCTGCGCGAGACCGTCGTCGACGAATACGACGATGCCACGGTCGAAAGCAAGCAGCTCGACTACACCTGGGAAGACAGCGACTACGCCCTGTTCCCCGTCTGGATGCTCTCCACCTCGTGGAACGGCAAGAGCTACCTGTTTGCCATGAACGGCCAGACCGGCCGCTTGGTCGGCGAGCTCCCCTGCTCCAAGCCCAAGCTCGCCATCGCCTCGGTGCTGTTCTTTATGATCGGATTTATCCTCTCCCAGATTCTCTTTATGGGGGAATACGCCTTCGATCCGGATTACCTCACCTTTGATATCGAGGGCATCCTCATCAACATCATCGCGCCGCTGATCATCGTGATTATCGGAGACGTGCTACTGGTAGGCCAGCTCAAGACGGCCAACGAAGCAACCTGTGCCGATGAGTATTGTGGCGAGCTCGACCTGACCGAGAAACACGACACCTTCAGCCACACCGAGACCACCGTTGTCATGAAAGACGACAAGGACGACTAAGCAATCCAACCAATACCACCCGGCCTTTGACGAGAAAGGAAGATCACCATGGGACTCTTGAAAGCTGGATTGGGAGCTGCCGGCGGCGTCATGGCCGACCAGTGGAAGGAATTTATCTACTGCGAATCGATGCCTGCTGACGTCTTGGCCTGCAAGGGCAGCAAACGTACCGGTGGCCGCAGCTCCAACACGCGCGGCGAGGACAACGTCATCTCCAACGGCTCGGTCATCGCCGTCAACGACGGACAAGGCATGCTCGTGGTGCAAAACGGCAAGATCATCGAAGTCGCGCTGGAGCCCGGTGAGTTCGTCTTCGATACCGGCAGCGAGCCGAGCGTCTTTAGCGGCAACCTGGGCGATTCCATCAAGGAGACCTTCGCCAATATCGGCAGCCGCTTTACCTTTGGCGGCGACGCGGGCAAGGACCAGCGCGTCTACTTCATCAACACCAAGGAAATCATCGGCAACAAGTACGGCACCGCCTCGCCCGTGCCCTTCCGCGTGGTCGATAACAACATTGGCCTGGACGTCGACATCTCCGTGCGCTGCAACGGCGAGTATTCGTACCGCATCACCAATCCGCTGCTGTTCTACACCAACGTGTGCGGCAACGTGACCGATAGCTACACGCGCGATAAGATCGACAGTCAGCTTAAGTCCGAGCTGCTCACCGCCCTGCAGCCCGCCTTTGCCAAGATCTCGGAGATGGGCATTCGCTACAGCGCCATCCCCGGTCACACCACCGAGCTCGCCCGCGCGCTCAACGAGGTCCTCTCGGCCGACTGGCGCGACCTGCGCGGCGTCGAGATCGTGAGCTTTGGCGTCAACTCCATCGCCGCCTCGCAAGAAGACGAGCAGATGATCAAGGACCTGCAGAAGGCCGCAGTCATGCGCGATCCCACCATGGCAGCCGCCAACATCGCCAGCGCCCAGAGCGATGCGATGCGCGCCGCGGCGGCCAACCCCAACGGCGCGATGGCCGGCTTTATGGGCATGGGCATGGCGGGCGGCATGGGCGGCATGAACGCCAGCCAGCTGTTCGCCGCCGGCCAGGCACAGCAGCAGGCTGC
>JAYBEF010000118.1:0-1939 GCA_037277825.1 Collinsella sp. | reverse complement strand
ACGGCGGCAGCGTTTCGGCGGCGTGGTTTTGATCATATGGAGGCTATTGCGCGCCCATTTTGCGAGCTGTCGGGTGTTCCCCTGCTCGATGCTCTCGTCAAGTACGGGCATGGCGACCAGCGTGAACTCGGTCGTGAAGAACGCCGTGAACGCGCCCGAGGCATGTATGAGACCGTTGAGGACGTGCAGGGCAAGCGCCTGCTGCTTATCGACGACGTTATCACCACGGGCGCGACGATGGCCGCGGCTTCGGCGGAACTCAAGCGCGCCGGCGCTGCGGCCGTTGATGGCCTCGCTATCGCACGCGTTTGGTAGGGGTGGTTCAGATGGCAATAAAGATCGGGCAGCGTGGCAAGCCTGCAAGCGAGCAGCTGGCTGCTTCCGTAATTTTGACGGGTGCCTCGGCGCTGCGCATGATGCGCGCCGAGCGCCGGCAGATGGGCTACATAAGCTGGAAGGACCTTAATCCCGATGAAGAGCGCCGTGTGCTGCGCACGTCGTCGCCCTCGACCGAGGACATCTATCTTCCCGATTTGGTGCGGATTGGGGCCGCAAGCGGCGAGGTGCAAGAGGATTTGTGCTTGTTGGTAGGGTCTGCAGCGCAGCGCCGCCGTATTCTTGGCGTGAGCTGGTCCGTATGCTCCGAGCTGCCCGCCGGCTCGATTCTAGAGGTGGAACCGGGGGTGTACAGTCTATCTCCCGAGGCCCTTTGCGTAGCCGTCGCGCGCGAGGTCGGCTGTATCCAGGCATTTGCCCTGGCCCAGGAGCTGTGCTCTAAGATTTCGCTGAGTGACCGCGGGAAGTATCTGCCTCCCTACACCTCGCCCGTTACGAATAAACTTGCAAAGGACAAGGACCAGCCAGCAGACGTGGGCTACTTTGAGGTTGAGCCGGTGCTGACGCCCGATCGTCTGGCAGATTACCTCGCGGTATGCAAGGGGAATGCGGCCAAACAGCTGCAGCGTCTGTGTCCCTACTTGTCAGAAAACCTGCGCTCGCCCATGGAGTGCATCATGCTCGCTCTGTTTTCGCTTCCGTTTTCCTATGGCGGATTTGCCTGCGGTCCCTTTAAGACCGACTACAAGATCGAGTTCGATGACCGCGCGCAGGCAATCTCGGGGATGCCGCATGCAGTTTGCGATGCGTATCAGGAAACAGCCCGGTTTGACCTGGAATACAACGGTGAGCTGGGCCATTCCTCTCGGAGGGGGCGTATCCATGATGAAAAGCGCAACATGGGCTTGATTACTATGGGAATCGAGGTTGCGACGGTCAACAACGAAATGCTCTGTGACATGGAAGCGATGGAGGCGCTCGCATGGCGCATCCACCAGCGTATGCGAAAACGGTACCGGAATCGTGTCGATGCCCGCAGGAAGAAGCAAGAGGCATTGCTTAACACGCTGCGGATGTGTTTTGGGCTTAAGCCGGTCTAATTCGCGTCGAAAATAGAGGGTTAATCATATGCCCTGGCCAAAATATGGCAAATATGAGTACTGTCACTAAATCAGTAACAGCAAAATCAAGGAATTTAGGACTCGGAGGTGGCGTAAAATAAGAAGATAATAAACAAATGTAGAATAACTAAGCATCAGGTTGGCGACACTGAGCTCACAATCTGTCCGAGAGGCCAAAATTGCCTGTTACTAAATTGGTGACAGTACTCATATTTGCCATATTTTGACCGGGGCACCCTGAGACGGGTGCCCCGGAGCTCCCCGTAGGGGAGCTCCGGGCTTCATAGGGGCACGAATGGTCCGCTCCGACCCGCAAAATCTGTACTCGAGATGCGAATGACGCCCCTAACCTTAAACTTTAGCTTGAACTTAGCTATAATGCGCTTCGTTCCTACCAGGCTGTGGTTGCGGACGGACGAAATGCCCGTCCTAGTCCAAGACAGACGCGGTCAAAGGGATCCACGTAAGCGACCGCGTGCGCG
>JAYBEF010000117.1:0-3166 GCA_037277825.1 Collinsella sp. | reverse complement strand
CCCGACGGGTTTCCCTCTGAATGCATTCCGCAGCACGAAGCCCCCTTATCCGCAGCTCCGAAGGAGTAGGATAAGGGGGCTTCAAGTGCGAGGACGCATTCAGAGGGAAACCCATCGGGTCCCGGTGAGAGCCACAGGGCTATCGATTACCCCGTGTTCTGCAATCCTGCCGAGACGCCGGTCACAGTCGAAAGAATCAGGCTCATGTACTCGGCCTTCTTCTCCTCGGCCATCTCGTCCTGGTTCATACGCACCTCGCGAAGGGCGCGGACCTGGGCGATGGACAGGGCGTCGACATAGGGGTTACGTACACGGACGGCGCAGCCGAGCACGCGACGGCGCTGCAGCGGCCACTCGTCACCGACGATGGCAAGGACCCACTTACGCGTGAGCTGCATCTCGGTAAAGACCTTCTCGGACAGATCCTGGCGGTCGCCCAGGTGCAGATACATCTTGGCGATGCGCTGGTCGGTCTTGGCGATCGACATCTCGATGTTGTCGATAAAGGTGCGGAAGAACGGCCACTCCTGGTAGGCAGCCTTGAGCTGGTCAAGATCGCCAAGCTGCTCGCAGGCGGTGCCCAGACCGTACCAAGCGGCCAGGTTAATGCGCGCCTGGCTCCAGCTGAAGATCCACGGGATGGTACGCAGGTCATCGAGCGACTTGGCGCCCAGACCGCGCTTGGCGGGACGCGAGCCGATCGGCAGCAGACCGACCTCGGTCAGCGGCGTCACGGTCGAGAACCACGGTGTAAAGTCCTCGGTGTTCAGCAGGTCCAGATAGCGTTCGTGGCTTGCAGTGTTGAGCTTCTCGGCCATATCCCAGAACTTCTGCGTGGTCTCGGTGTTGGTCTTCTCGACACTCGGGGCCGACTGCAAAAGCGTTGCGGCGGCAACGGACTCAACATGGCGCTGAGCCAGCGTGCGGTTGCCGTAACGGGCAAAGATGACCTCGCCCTGCTCGGTGAGCTTAAAGAAGCAGTTGACCGAACCCTTGGGCTGCGCCAGCACGGCCTTGTTGGCCGGGCCGCCGCCACGGCCCACGGCACCGCCGCGACCGTGCATGAGCACCAGGTCGATATCGTTCTTCTCGGCCCACTTGGCGATGCGCTCCTGCGCGGAGTGCAGCGCGAGCATGGCCGTGGTAGGACCGGCGTCCTTGGAGGAGTCGGAATAGCCCAGCATGACCTCCATGCGGCGGTTGGTCTGGGCAAGGCGCTTTTGCACCACGGGCAGCGTAAGCATCTGGTCGAGCACGTCGATGCAGCCCTCGAGGTCCTCGAGCTGCTCGAACAGCGGGATCACGTCGAGCTCGGGGACATCCTCCTCGTGTGCAAAGGACAGGTGGGCAAGCTCAAAGACGTCGGCCACATGCTGGGCGCTCTTGGTGAACGAGATGATGTAGCGGTGCGCCATCTTCTTGCCGTAGCGCTTTTGGATGGAGCCGATAGCGCGGAAGGTATCGATGACCTCGCGCGTCATGGGCTGCAGGTCGCCATGGATACCGTTCTCGTGGATATCCTTGAGGGCGCGGGCGTGCACCACGGAGTGCTGACGGAACTCCATCTCGACCATATGGAAGCCGAAGGACTCGACCTGCCAGATGATGGTTTGGACCGGACCGTAGGCGGCACGGACGGCACCGCAGGCAGCAAGCGAACGCTGGACGACGCGCAGGTCATCCAGGAACTCGTCGGCGCTGTGGTACATGGTGTCGGTGATACGACGGACGGTGGCGTTCAGGCGGTCGGCCATGACGAGCATGACGGCGCGATGCGGCTCGTGCTCGGAGATCAGCTCGGCGCGGGCCGTGTACCGAGGGCTCATCTCGACCTGATGGTTCCACAGGTTAATGAGCTCGGCCGACGGCTTGCTGTAGGTAGCCTCGAGCGTGAGGTTGCGGCCGATGTGGCGGCACTTGTCCTCGAGCTTGAGCACCATGTGCGTAAAGTACTTGGCGGCGACCTCACGGCTCACCTTGGCGGTGACGTTGGGGTTACCGTCGCGGTCGGAACCGATCCAGCTGCCGGGATGGAAGAACGCCGGGCACAGCGGCGGCACAGTACCGGCCTTGTCGCCCAGCACCCAATCGTCAAAACGACGATAGATAACGGGGATAACGTCGAACAGCGTGTTATCGAAGATGTCGATGATGGTATCGGCTTCCTCGACCGGCGTGGGCTTCTTGAGCGCGATGGGGCTCGTACGCACCAGGGCGTCGATCTCCTGCAGCATATGGCGCTCGTTCTCCACCAGGTCGGAGCCGCCCAGACGCGGACGCTCCTCCAGCAGGTTGGAGATACGGCGGATCTTGCCCTCGACGGCCTTACGACGGGCCTCGGTGGGATGTGCGGTAAAGACAGGGTGGAACTCGAGCTTGTCGAGCAGCTCGTTGGCACCCTCGACACCCAGCTCATTCACCAGCTGGTGATAGGCAACGGTAAGCTCGTTGGCAGGATCGACCTCGGTATCGGTCGACGCACCGGCCTCGCGCTCGCGCAGCTGCGCCACACGGTAGTTCTCCTCCGACAGGTTTGCCAGATGGAAAAAGCTCGTAAAGGCGCGAACGATGACCTGCTGCTTATCGAGCGGCAGGCTGTCGATCAAATCGACGACCTCACGAAATGCCACGGCAGTGGGCTCGTCGGCGGTGGGCACGCCCTGCTCGTCGACGGCTTCGTCGGCAGCGCAGGTACCGGGGTTGCCGGCATTGACCACAATCTCGGCTGTCAAAATCTTGTCGAACAGGTCCGCGATCTCGGGATCATACTCGCTAAGCACACGGCGCTCCAGGCGCAAGAACAGCGCCAGATTGTCGCGCAGCTCCTCGGGGATCTCGATCTCGGCGAGACGCTCCCTGGACTCGGCATTCGAGCCGATTCGGTTAACGAGGCGGTTGACCACGGCAGCGACGCGCGCCGCGGCTTCGGGTACAGACTGGTTGCTTAGGTTCTCAGCCACGTTTCCTCCCATTCCTCCTTCTATGCACGTAACATGCGGTATTCATTATAGGCGCTTGAGAAATACTTTCGACACTGATTGCGCTTTACCACACAAAAGTATTTTCTGCATTGCAAAGGTTTTTGCCCTAAATGGTCGTATTTCTCGGTGGGCGGCATACGTAAACGGGGGCATTCCGCATAAAAGCGAAACACCCCCGTAACAAT
>JAYBEF010000116.1:0-4105 GCA_037277825.1 Collinsella sp. | reverse complement strand
TGCGAAACGCCCACGGCGATGGCGACGCAGTAGATGGTCATGGCCAGCGGAGCCACGCCAAAGATGATTGCCGCGCCCAGCTTGGTGCGGCGGCCGACTTCGTTGAGCACGATCAGGCCAATAAAGACCATGGCCCAGCCGGCCCAGTGGATAAGGGTATCGCTACCCCAAACATCGAACAGCATGCTGCTCTCCTTTCACACGCCCGCGGCCCCTCTTCTGATCGCGGGCAGTTTGGCCAAATGTCGTCAGTTCTGGGGCTTGCGCTCCGGATACTTGGCGGTATAGCCCTCGATGTGGAGTGTCGAGGCGATGATTTCCTTGACCGTTTCGTCGGGCACATCGGGGTGCGTGCGGATATACATCAAAAGGCCCATGATGAGGGTGTAGAACGTCTCGTAGACATGGTCGATGCGTAGCTCATGATGGGCGACAAAATCCACCACGGTGGTGTCGCAGATATACTGCGCCACGCGCTGGACCACGTTGTGCAAAAAGCCGCCGTAGAGCGCGCCGCTGCTCGAGGTAAGCGTGCTCGGCAGCTCGTGGCCGCTGGCGACCAGGCGCTTAAAGAGCGGGGCGACGGTGTCGAGCGCGCCCTCGATATCACCGACGGTGCGGTCGGCGTTCCACCGCTCGAGTTCGGAGATAAAGTCGTCGATCGCCTCGTCCATAACAGCGGTGACGGCGGCGTCCATGTCGGCGAAGTAGTGGTAGAACAATGAACGCGTGCAGCCGGCTCGCTTGGTCACGGCCGATACCGATAGGTGGGACACGCCCAGCTCGGAGCTTACGGTGCGCACGGCATCGAGGATCTCGCGACGGCGTTCGTCGCCCGTCAGGCGCTTTGCCGCGCTATCGGATGCGGGGACGGCATCGACCACAGAGGTACCTGCTGTGTTATTGCCCATGTTTTGCCGCCTTTCATCCTCTTTTGCCTGACCGTTCGCCTAACAGTCTTGAATATTGTTGACGGTTCGTCAATACTATTTTTGACACAATGTCAACAATGGCGGGTGAACGGCATGGGGGCATGTCCGGCCTGCAAAAAAAGAGGGGCGCTGCGGTCCCGCCGGGCTGCGGCAAGAGAAGGGACAACCATGATTCTCAACGGACCGGGGATTAGTTACACCGAGCCCGACATCGGTTCGGAGTTCGTGCCGCCGCTGCCGGAGCATCCGCGCGAGGCCATCGTCAAGCTGTGCGAGCACTGCACCAACCGTCTGCTGCATCGCGACGAGCTGCTGGGCTACGAGTACTGGTCGTTTGCCGAGGCCGCAACCGACGAGCAGGCCGAAGTGCTCTGCAAGATGAAGATGCGCCGTCCCTATACGCTGCCCGAGATGGTCAAGCTCACCGGCATGCCCGAAGCCGATATCGAGAAGATGCTCGACGACATGAGCTACACGGGTCTGCTCGAGTACAACTGGGAAAACCCCGAGCGCGCCAAGCAATGGGTGTTGCCCATGCTGGTGCCGGGTTCTGCCGAGTTCCTCAACATGCGCGTGAGCCAGCTCGAGGAGCACCCGGTCTATGCCAAGTTCTTTGAGCAGGCGTCCAAGGGACCGCTGTCCAAGGCCACGCCGATGGTGCCGCCCGGAGGCGCCGGCATCGGCATGCACGTCATTCCGGTCGAGAAGGCCATCGACGCCGCGAGCACCTCGGTGCCGATCGAGCATATCGAGCATTGGCTCGACAAATACGATGGCAAATATGCCGCCAGCACCTGCAGCTGCCGCGCGAGCCGTCGCGTGATGGGTGAGGGCTGCGCCGACGACCCGGCCGATTGGTGCATCGCCGTGGGCGATATGGCCGACTACGTGGTTGAGACCGATCGTGGCCATTACGTGACCCGCGACGAGGTTTACGACATCTTGCGCCAGGCCGAGGACAACGGCTTTGTGCACCAGATCACTAATATCGACGGCGAGAACAAGATCTTCGCCATCTGCAACTGCAACGTCAACGTGTGCTACGCCCTGCGCACCTCGCAGCTGTTCAACACGCCCAACCTGTCGCGCTCGGCCTATGTCGCTAAGGTCGAGAAGGACAAGTGCGTGGCCTGCGGTCGCTGCGTCGAGGTGTGTCCGGCCGGCGCCGCCAAGCTGGGCCAGAAGCTCTGCAGCAAAAAGGCCGGCGGACAGGTGCCCGAGTATCCGCGCCAGGAGCTGCCCGATGCCACCAAGTGGGACCACACCAAGTGGTCGCCCAACTACCGCAACGACAACCGCATCGAGACGCATGAGTCCGGCACCGCTCCCTGCAAGACGGCCTGCCCCGCGCACGTTGCCGTTCAGGGCTATTTGAAGCTCGCGGCTCAGGGTCGCTATGACGAGGCGCTGGCACTCATTAAGCGCGAGAACCCGCTGCCCGCTATCTGCGGCCGTGTGTGCAACCGCCGCTGCGAGGACGCCTGCACCCGCGGCCGTGTGGACGCCGCCGTGGCCATCGACGAGGTCAAGAAGTTCATCGCCCAGCGCGATCTGGATGCCGCGACCCGCTACGTCCCGCCCGTGGTGACGCCGACGCGCGCTGGCGGCTTTGATCAGAAGATCGCCATCATCGGTGCCGGTCCGGCCGGCCTGTCCTGCGCTTTCTATCTGGCCGAGAAGGGCTACAAGCCCGTCGTCTTCGAGAAAAACGAGCGCCCTGGCGGCATGCTCACCTACGGCATTCCCAGCTTTAAGCTGCAGAAGGACGTCATTGAGGCCGAGGTCGAGATCATTCGCCTGATGGGTGCCGAGTTCCGCTATGGCGTGGAGGTCGGTCGTGATGTGACGCTCGACGAGCTGCGCGCGCAGGGCTTTAAGGCCTTTTACGTGGCCATCGGCTGCCAGGGCGGCCGCCTTGCCGGTATTCCGGGCGAGGATGCCGTGGACGTGACCGTGGCCGTCGACTTCCTTCGCGAGGTTAACAGCGGCAAGATCGATACCCTGTCCGGCCGCACCATTGTGGTGGGCGGCGGCAACGTGGCCATCGACGTTGCCCGCAACGCCTGCCGTCTGGGCTCTGGGCACGTTGAGATGTTCTGCCTGGAGAGCGAGGTCCAGATGCCCGCCAGCGAGGAAGAACGTCGCGAGGCCGTTGAGGACGGCGCTCACATCAGCTGCGGCTGGGGCCCCAAGGAGATTCACCTGGACGAGGCCGGTCGTGTGTGCGGTATCACCTTCAAGCGCTGCACGCGTGTCTTTGACGACGAGGGCCGTTTTGCGCCCGAGTACGACGAGAACGATCTGCGCCGTGTCGATGCCGACCGTGTCGTCATGTCGATTGGCCAGTCCATTGTGTGGGGCGACCTGCTGGCTGGCTCCAAGGTGGAGCTCGGCCGCGGCCAGGGCGCCCTTGCCGATCCCCAGACTTACCAGACCGCCGAACCCGACATCTTTGTGGGTGGTGACGTCTACACTGGCCCCAGCTTTGCCATCGACGCTATCGCCGCCGGCCACGAGGCCGCGGTGTCCATCCATCGCTTTGTGCAGCCGGGCTCCGCGCTCACCATCGGCCGCAATCAGCGCCGCTACACCGCGCTCGACCGCGACGACGTTGTGCTCGAGAGCTACGACAACGCGAGCCGCGAGGTTGCCCACGTGGACCGCGAGCGCGAGAAGGCTGCGCCGTTTAGCGAGTACGTCGAGACCTTTACCGAAGAGCAGGTGCGCGCCGAGACCGCCCGTTGCCTGGGTTGCGGTGCCTCGATCGTCGACCCCAACAAGTGCATCGGCTGCGGCCTGTGCACCACCAAGTGCGCGTTCGACGCCATCCATCTGGATCGCGACCGCCCCGAGTGCTCCACGATGGTCAAATACGAGCAAAAGCTCCCAAGCCTCGGCAAGTACGCTCTAAAGCGTGCCATCAAGATTAAATTTGGTCGTAAATAGGTAGCCATGGCGGGTAAGGGGACGGCGCAGACTAGATCTCGTCGTCCCCTTGCTTTGAGTTTGCATCGAATCAACCTCTGCAGAAAGGGTTTCGCCTTGCATGAATTGGGAATCGTCTATCACATCATTCGCGATGTCGAGAACGTGGCGCGCGCCAATGGCGTGCGTCGCGTTTCGAGCGTCACGCTGCTGCTGGGCGAGGTCTCGGGCGTCGTTCCCGACTTGCT
>JAYBEF010000115.1:0-5861 GCA_037277825.1 Collinsella sp. | reverse complement strand
GAGGCTGCCGTGGGCGGCCCGATTGCCCTGATCGAGGAAGGCGACCTGATCCAGATCAACATCCCCGAGCGCTCGCTGTCTATCGTGGGCATCGCCGGTAAGGAGATGGAGCCGGCCGAGGTCGACGCCGTCCTGGCCGAGCGCCGAGCCGCTTGGAAGCCCAAGGCTAATCGCTATACCTCCGGCACGCTCAAGTTCTTTACCGAGCATGCAGTTTCTGCCATTCAGGGTGGCTACATGGAGTAGCGCCCATGCGCATCAAATATCTCCTCTCATAGATGCGCGGCACAAAGAGCCCCGAGCCACGTCACCGGGGCGCGTTGTTCAGCGCCGCCGGGGCGCTCCACTCAAACGACAAGAGACGTCTTACGCAAGCGCCCGCGTCCGTGGATAAAACCACGGGCGTGGGCGCTTCACTTTATTCCCAGCCGCTTTATTCCCAGCCCTTCCACACGTCAGGCTCGTAGCCAACGGTTGCCTGGCGGCCGTTGCGAACGATGGGCTCACGAAGAATCTGCTGGTTATCGAGCACCTTTTCGAACTTCTGGTCGGCAGCAAGATACTGTACGAGCGCAACCGTGTCGGCATCTTTCGCCTTTGGATCGATCACAGCGTCGATCCCACCGACGGCGCGCGCCACGCTTTCGAGCTCGCCTTTGCTCATCCCTTTTTCCTTCAAGTCGATGAACTGGAACTTCACACGACGTTCCTTGAAATAGCGCTGCGCCTTCTTAGTATCGAAGCTTTTCTTCGTGCCGAATATCTGGATGTTCATACGTACCGTCTTCGCTCAATTCTCGTCCGTCCATGATACGACAAGGGAGCCGAGCAAAAACAGAGCAGGCGGAGATGGAGGAGGACGGCGACCGACCGTCGGCAAGAGTCGGCCGGATCGGACTGGCGCCCAGCGCGCGCCGGCGACACGCTCGCAGCTGCACACATAGCCGATGTACAAGCTCGCCGCGGCGTTCCCTCGCCCCGCGGTGTGGCGATAGAGAAGCACGCCACCCGTCAACGATGGCGCCTCGGTGAAGAAAATCAACGTCTGGGTTACATCCCTTGAAAGGGGCGAAGACGGCTGCTAGTATACCTCCCCGCTATGAAGGATTTGACCAAAGCATACATCGCAATTCGGCGGCCCCTGGTATACGGGGCCTCTCCTGTTGTTCCCCAAGTGCGCTCTGAGCAGCCGCTTTCTTCCTGTCGTATCTGATGCACGCATAGCACGTGCATGTTATTTCGCCCGTGGGCCGGCGCGCCTTCGGCGAAGAATCGAATAGATACGAAGGAAGCTTATGTCTGATAATTGTACGGTCGCGCCCGCCAATGGGCGCATTACCGGTACCCAGATCCGCATCGTCGCGGTCGTCGTCCTGGGTGCCTTCTTGGCGCTACTGAACCAAACGGTGATGTCGCCTGCGCTGCCGGTCATCATGTCCGATTTCGCCATCGATGCCTCGACTGCCCAGTGGATCATGTCCATATACCCGCTGGTGAGCGGCATCATGGTCCCCGTTTCGGCGTTCCTTATCGACAAGTTCAGCACCCGCGCGCTATTCTTCGGGGCGACGCTGGTGTTCGCGCTGGGCACGCTGCTGTGCGCCGCAGCCCCTGATTTCCTGTTCCTCATCATCGGTCGCGTGTTGCAAGCGGCGGGCTCAGGCGTGCTCATGCCGCTTGTCTCGGTGGTTCCCATGCTGGTGTTCCCCGTCGAGAAACGAGGAACGGCTATGGGCATGGCGGGCATCGTCATGTCGGCGGGTCCCGCGGTCGGCCCCGTCGTAGGCGGCGCGGTGATCGACACGTACGGCTGGCGCACCATGATCGGCGCCATCGTCCCCCTCGCAATTCTCGTGCTGGTGCTGGGCGTGTTCATGCTGAAAAACGTGGGCGAGCTGAAGAACCCCAAGCTCGACCTGCCCTCGGTCGTCCTCTCCACCATCGCCTTCGGCGGACTTCTCTACGGGTTCTCGAGCGCCTCGTCGATGGGTTGGGGCAACCCCGTGGTGCTCGGCTCGATCGTCGCGGGTGTCGTGTGCTTGGTGCTGTTCGTCGTACGCCAGGGCAAAATCGAGGACCCGCTGCTTCAACTGGGCACGCTCAAGACGCGCGAGTTCCGCGTGGCCGCCATCATCGTCACGCTCATCAACGCCGCATGCCTGGTCACCAACACGCTGTTGCCGTTGCTGCTGCAAACCTCGCTTGGCGCTTCGGCCTTCGAAACCGGCATGGCCATGCTTCCCGCCGCGGCGGTGGGCATCATCATCAGCCCTATCTCCGGCGTGGTGTTCGACAAGTTCGGTCCGCGTGCCATCTCGATCGTCGGCCTGGCCCTCATGACCGGCGCCCTGTTCCTGCTCTCGCTTTCGACGGTAAACACGCCCATCTTGGTGGTTGCGCTGTTCTGCATGCTGCAGTCCGCCGGCCAGTCGCTCGCGAACATGCCGGTAAACACATGGGGTGTCAATGCCTTGAAAAATGACATGATCGCCCACGGCAACGCCATCGCGAACACCGGCCGCCAGGTCGCCGGCGGTTTGTGCACGGCGCTCATCATCACGGTCATGACAAGCGTCACCGCGTCGGCCGGCGTCGATGCGAGCACCCAAGTAGCCACCGCCGTGGGCGCGGGCGTCGCTTACAAGGTGTGCGCGGCAATCGGCCTCGTTTCCCTTATCTGCGCCATATTCAGCGTGCGCACCAAGAAAACCGCACCGAAAACGAAGGAGGCATAAGCGATGTCCGAGATTCTGTCCGAGCGCATCCCGCTCGAGCTCGAGGGGACGCCCGTTTCGAGCATCATGATTGAAGAGCCGTTCACCTGCACGCAGGATTGCACGATTTCCGACGTGGTGCGCATGCTCGCCGAAAACGAGGTGAGCAGCATGCCCGTAATCGATGAGCGCAACCAGGTGGTCGGGTTCATCTCCGACGGCGATGTCATGGGAGCCATCGCGCAGCATCGCGCTCACACCATCTTCACGGGCGGCGACGCGTCCATGCTGTACTTCGACGATCAGAGCCTTGAGCAGCGCATCGAAGACCTGAAGGATCGCTGCGTCATGGATTTCGCGACGCGCCAGGTAGTGTGTGCCCGTCCCGAGCAGAGCATCGCCCGCGTCGCCGCGCTGCTGGCGAAGAAGAAGTTCAAGAAGCTTCCTGTGGTTGATGACGAGGGCAAACTCGTGGGGGTCATCCGCCGCTCCGCCATCACCAAATACATCTTCGGCATCCTTTTCCAATAGGGGCAGGTCGCACTTGAGGCGAACATCTCGAGGCATCGAGCCAGCAACTGGACCAGACAACCTTGACACGCACGCGCTTTCCCTCGATGCTTCGGTAAGAGGAGCTGCGAAAATCGCAGCACGGGTGATCGGCGCCGCGCCCCCGAAGGCAAAAGCGAACACGGGAGCGATACGATGGGAAAAGTCCTGGACGAAGATTTGGTTTATGAGATTCTCTCCGTCGTGGCAGAGATTCCGGCGGGATGCGTCGCCTCGTACGGTCAGATAGCGCGCCTCATCGGCAGGGAGAAAAACTCTCGCCTGGTCGGAGCGGTGCTGAGCGAGGCGGATCGCTACGGCGATTATCCCTGCCACCGCGTCGTCAACCACGCGGGACGCCTCGCGCCAAACTTCCCCGACCAGCGAGCACTACTGACGGAGGAAGGAGTCGCCTTCCGAGACAACGGCTGCGTCGACATGAAAAAGCACCAGTGGAACGAGTAGCCAGGCAGCGTAGCGTCGAAAGGAGCGACGCCACGGGGAACGACCTGCGCCCCGCCGCCGGACAACCTATGGCAAAGTGACACGTCCCACAAAGAGCGGCGCACCAGTACGAGACACGACCGCGACGTAAAAAGACCCTATGATACTCGTAAGCATCTATCTGATTGCCCGCCTCGAGGTACCCAAAGAACGAGAGATGCCGAAACCCCTAGACAAAGAAAAAGGTCGGGAGCTTTTATGCTTCCGACCTGAAGTTTCATGGTCGCGGGGGGCGGATTTGAACCACCGACCTTCGGGTTATGAGGTCGCTACGACGTTGTTTCATTCAGACATTTCGACCCAAATTGAAGTCAATATAACTCCAGGTCATTTGATGTTTTCATAGATTTACGAAAGAAAAGTACGCGGAATTATTCGACCCAAATTCGACCCACAACGAGCTTGAAAGCGGTCAGGCGGAGCATTACCCTTGGGGTGTGACCCCACGCAGGGCCCTCCACCAAGGGTAATGCCCACCCGCCCCAGCCCTTTGCGCCATTCCGCGCAACCGAGCGCGATTCTCAGGCACTTCAGGCAAGGAACACGATGAACGACCGACCTCTCGTCATAGGCAAAGGAACGAAGCAACACCGCGACAAATACACGTGGCGCTACCGTCACAGCCTCGGCAAGGATCCGGTCACGGGCAAATACCGCTATTCGCCGTGGCAGACCATACATACCACCAAAAGCCGAGAGGTCGACGCCGCACTCGAAGCCTACAAGGCAGAACTCAACAGCGGCACCTACGTCCAAAAATCGAGGGACACCGTCGGCTCGTACGCAAAAAAGTTCCACGACAACCGCGAAGGAACCATCACGCCGCTCGCCTACTCGACATCCTACTCAATCGAGAACCGGACGCGCACATCACATGCGTGATGCTCATGCTCGACACCGACATGAGAAGGGCAGAAGCCCTCGGGATGACGTGGTCCGATGTCTCCGTCGAGAACAGAAGCATCCTCATTGAGCAGCAGTTCGCGGCCGATCGAAGCGTTCGCTCGCCCAAAAGCAAGAAAAGCGTGCGGAGGATCTCGATAAGCGAGATGCTGACGTCGTATCTCGAATTCTGGAAAAAGGAGCAGGCCCGCGAAATGGAAGCCTTCGGCCTGGAACAAGTCAAAGGCACTCCGCTCGTCCACTCATTCGAACGAACGAAAGACAGGCATCCCCAAGTCAACTTCATGGACCTGAATGGGTTTTCGCGCTGGTTCAGAAACTTCAGCGTCGAGAACGGGTTCGGCAAGTTCGAAGGCGTTCGAACATACCATTATGTGAAGGAAACTGTCGACGGGGAAACGATTTCGAAGCGTTATGAGCATAAAGAGTGGCTCG
Source organism: Collinsella sp. (assembly GCA_037277825.1). Classification (GTDB taxonomy): domain Bacteria; phylum Actinomycetota; class Coriobacteriia; order Coriobacteriales; family Coriobacteriaceae; genus Collinsella. The sequence goes on along the minus strand of JAYBEF010000115.1, from coordinate 756 downwards.
AATTGAGGGATTACCTCAGGAAGCATCCCAAGGTTCGCGAGGCGAGGCATATCAGCACATATGAGAGCGAGCACCTTCCTTACGGACATTCGGGCCTATCGAGCCACACCGCTACTGCCGCTACTGCCCGCTACTGCCCACCAGCTTCCGAACCAGCGGGCGGTAGCAGCACCCCGAACATCTCGCCGACAGCGCAGAGAGTCGTCGACCTGGCGGCCAAGGCCGACATCGAGGACGTGATGCTGTGCGACCTGCCCGGCGTCCTGTCCTTCCTAGGGCTGCCACCTGAGACGGAGATGCCGCCGGGCAACAAGGGGAAGACGAAGCTCAAGAAGCTCTACAGGAAGGTGGCGCCGAACAAGGCATATCACTCCGGCGAGCGCGCCAAGGATTTGATCTCGCACCTCGACATGGCAGAGATCTGGGCATCGGCGCCCGTCCCGCTCGGAGAGATAGACAGAGCGGTCGTAAGCGGCTGATGTAACTTCTGACACCCTAGAACTTACATCGAGCCCCGATTCGAGCTCGGGGCTCTTTTCGTCTAGATTGGGGACGCATGGCCGGACGAAAACAATTTGCGTCTGGTAATAAGCGTACGAAAGCGCAATTTACGTCTTAATTCCGTACGCAAATCAAGACGAAAATCGTTTACGTCTGCTTTAATCCGTACGAAAACGGTTTTCGTCTTGCAGGGCAGTTGCCGTTTCTACAGTTCAACTTCCAGTTCGGCTTTGTGCTCGTAGAGGTAGTCGCGCA
>JAYBEF010000114.1:0-3171 GCA_037277825.1 Collinsella sp. | reverse complement strand
AGTCGGCGTTTTGCTCGAGCACCTTTTCCTGCGTGGACTTGACCTCGGCGAGCGGCGCCTTAACGGCGACGATGAGTGACTTGGCACGGCTGAGCACGTCGGCCTCGTCGGCGGCGATGAGCGAATCGATGGCGCGAACCATCTGACGGCGGGCGTCCTGGCGCTCGGCGCTCTTGAGGAACTCGATGCCACGCGTGGGGCTTCCCGCCACGGCGACGGCCATGCGGCAACGCGCGGGGTCCTGACCGGTGGCGCGGCTCACGGCCTGCGCGGCGACGGCGGGCGATACCAGCCGAAACGGCACGCACTGGCAGCGGCTCACGATGGTGGGCAACATCACGTCTGCCGAGGTGCCCAACAAGATAAACATAACGCCCTCGGGCGGCTCCTCGAGTGTTTTGAGCAGTGCGTTGGCGGTGTTGGCGCGCAGCTGCTCGGCACGGTCAATGATGTAGACCTTGGCCTTGGCGCGGATGGGCGCCAGGGGTACGTCGTCGAGTAGCTCGCGCGTCTGGGCGATGAGGTAGCCCGTGGCGCTCTCGGGCGTGTAATAGTGCACGTCGGGGTGCGTATGGCGGGCGACGCGCACGCAGCTATCGCATGAGCCGCAGCCGTCCTGCTCGCACAGGAAGGCTTGGGCGAGCGCCCACGCGGCGTCGAGCTTGCCCGCGCCGGGCGCGCCCAAAAACAGGTAGGCGTGCGATGCGCGACCGCTGGCGACGGCATTGGTCAAAAAGTCGCGCACGCGCTGTTGGGTGTCGAGCTTGGCCAGCAGGCTTGCCTGAGCGGGGGCCATGTTACTCGGCCTCCTGGGCAAGCGCGGCGGTGACGGCGTCCTGGGAAATGTCGAGACCGTACGCGCGAACCTGTTCGGCCGTCTTCTCGAAGACTTCCTCGATGGTCGCGGTGGCATCGATGAGCTTTACGCGGTTTGGCTCCTCGGCGGCAATTGCGCAAAAGCCCTGGTAGACACGCTCTTGGAAGGCCATGCCCTTAGCCTCCATGCGATCTGCCGCGCCACGGGCTGCCATGCGCAGCGCCGCCTGCTCGGGCGTGATGTGATAGACGAGCGTGAGCGCCGGGTGCGTACCCGCGACGGCCAGGTTGTTGGCATCGCGCACCATCTGACGATCGAGGCCATCGGCAAACGCCTGGTAGCAGGTCGTGGAATCGTAGAAGCGATCGCACAGGACCACCTTGCCGGCAGCAAGGGCGGGCGCGATGACCTCGTGCACCAACTGAGCGCGTGCCGCCTCGTAGAGCAGCAACTCGCAGGTGTCGCCCATCGCCGTATTGGCAGGGTCGAGCAGCAGAGCACGGATCTTTTCGCTGATGGCGGTACCGCCCGGCTCGCGCAGGCTCACAACCTGGTAGCCAGCGAGCTCGAGCGCACGGGCAAGCAGGCGCGCCTGCGTAGATTTACCGGCGCCATCGACACCCTCGAGCGTAATGAAGCTATGTTGAGCGGGCTCAAAAGCCATGGGCGCAGCCCCTTCCTACAAGGCGCGTAAATGCAGATATATATCAACCAAGCCATGATACCCCAGGGGCAGGCGCGTCCCAAATCCAACCTAGCCATCGAGGCATCCCCGAAGTTGCGGTGAAATAGGGACTGATTGAAGCTCTGAGACCGCCAAACAGTCCCTATTTCACCGCAACTTATGATGGGGAATTTTGGACGCTGGGTATAATCGTCGTATTGCATTGAAATGTGGCGAAAGGAGTGGCAATGTCTCGGTATTGCGCCTCGTGCGGCAAGCTTCTTGCAGATAATGCCAAGTTCTGCACCTCGTGCGGTGCACCCGTTGAGCAAACAACCGCGAGCGATAGCCAGCTCGCTTTTGAGCAGACAGGCTCCCTTGATACGCCGCAAGCCAAGGCGGACGACCCCCTCGCCTATCGCCCCGACCCCGCCGCAAGCCCCGCGGCCGTCGAGACCACGCAGCGCATACCCGTCGCGAGCGGCTCGCCCCAACAGCAGCCGGCTCCCGCATACGCGCCCGCTTCGCCACAGACCCCCGCTCCCAAAAAGAGCGGCATCGGGCCGCTTATCGCCGTTATCGTTGTGCTGGTGGCGATCATCATCGCCCTGGTCGTTTTCTTTGTGATAAAGCCTTTCGACAACGCCGCCACGCAGACGACTGCCGAGGTAGCTAAGCTGCACCATGACGTCGACGACGATGACCTAAAGCCTCTCGGCGATCCCAACAGCCTGTACGACGATGATGACGATGACGACGAGGATGGCGGCGAAGCAACGCTCTCCGAGCAGAACCTCTACCGCCGACTGAGCGAATACTACGACTTGCTCGAAGACCTCGACAACTACGTCCGTGGCTGCGCGCAGAACTTCAACGGCAGCTATCTGGAAGAGGATCGAACCACCCGTCAAAATCTCGCCGACGTCGCCGAGCGCACGGAGGACACCATCGAGCAGTATTACGACATCGTCGAGGACCTAGACGTTCCGACGAGCTCCAAGAACTACAGCTCCTGGAAGGACATCATCGCCCTGTACGACGACCTGGATCACCGCATTGACGCAATCTGTGATGCCTGGGAGATCAGCCTGAAATACGCCAAGCCTGCGGACCACAAGAATGAGATCGTGGCACCGCTGTCGCGCGACAACGTGGCGGGCACCAATGACAATAAGTACCGCCTAGACTTTGAGGAGCGCTATCCCGGCGCCAAACCCGTCGAAGTGAACTAGCGCTTTGTCGTTCCCGAGCCGGCAGTTAGGGACGTTCCTAAACTGCCGGCAGAGACGATATGAGCAGGACATAAAAACATTGAGAGCCCCTGCTGCATGAAAGACCGCGGATTAGGCCGACAATGGTGAGTGTCTAATTCAGCCGCGGCGGCCACGCCGCATTCATGGAAGGGGCTCCCATGCTCGATACTACCACCTTCGTCGGCCTCGACGTCCACGCCCGCTCGATAAAGGCAGTCTCCCTCGACGTCATGACCGGGGAGGTGCGCTGCGCGACCTTCGGCTACGACGCCGGGGCAGTCGCGGAGTGGGTGCGGTCCGTGGACCCAAAGGCCAGGTGCGTGTACGAATCCGGGGTCACGGGGTTCGACCTGCAGAAGAGGCTCTCCGGCCTCGGGGTCGACTGCGTGGTCGGCGCCGTCTCGAAGATGATCAAGCCCAGCGCGGACAGGCGCAGG
>JAYBEF010000113.1:0-2810 GCA_037277825.1 Collinsella sp. | reverse complement strand
CCGGCCTCGGCACACACCTTGCACTCGCCCACCTTAAGGTCGGGCTCGTAGTTGGTGGGGCACGTGGGGTTCACGCAAATCTCGAAAGCCTTCTGGCGGAACGGCTGGCACTTAATGCGCGGTGCACCGCACTCGGGGCACACAGCAGCCTCGCCCTCGAGCGGGCTCACCTTGACGCCACTCGGCACCGGATAGGTCACGTCGCAGTCGGGCCAGCCCATGCAGCCGATAAAGCTGCCGCGGGTCTTGGCGCTCGTCTTCATAACCAGGTCCTTGCCGCACTTGGGGCAGGCGCCCACGCGCGCATCGGCCGTGACGGCGTCGCTGATGGCGTCGCCCAGCTCCTGCGTGTGCTTGAGCAGCTCGTCGAGCACGCCGGCCAGCAGCGCGCGCGAGTGCGTCACGACATGCTCTTCGGTATCCTCGCCGCGCTCCACACGGGTCATATCGCCATCGAGCTCGCTGGTCATATCGGGGCTCGTGATGCGCGGGGCAAACTGCGTCAGCGCGTCGATGATGGCGATACCCAGCTGGCTCGGCTCCACGGGATCGTTTTTGAGGTAGCGCACGGCGTACAGGCGCTCGATGATGCTCGCGCGCGTGGACTTGGTGCCCAGGCCGCGCTTTTCCATCTCCTGCACGAGCTTGCCCTGGCTGTAGCGCGCGGGCGGCTCGGTCTGTTTGGCCTCGAGCTTAATGTCGAACACGTCGACCGTATCACCCTGCTCCAGCGGCGGCATCTGCTCGTCGCGCTTAAGGCCGTACGGGTATGCCTCGCGGAAACCCGGGGTCACGAGCACGTCGCCCGAGGCCACGAACGGCTCGCCGTTCACATCGAGCTCGAGCTTAGTGTTCTCGATGGTCGCGGGTCCCATGAGCGTCGCCAGGAAGCGGCGGGCGATGAGGTCGTAGAGCTTGCGCTGGCCGCCGTCGAGCGTGGACGGATCGCCCTCGCCCGTGGGATAGATAGGCGGGTGGTCGGTGGTCTCGACTTTGCCGCGCGTAGGCTTCATGGGGCCGGCGAGCACCTTTTTGCATACGGGCGCCAGCGCCGGGTTGATCTTTGCCAGGTCGCTCACCACGGCGCCCAGATCGAGCGTCGCAGGGTACACGGTATTGTCGACACGCGGGTAGCTGATGAGACCGGCCATGTAGAGGGACTCGGCGATGCGCATGGTACGCGCAGGTGAGATGCCCTCGGCTGCGGCGGCAGCCTGCAGCGAGGTGGTCGCAAACGGCGTGGGTGGCTGCTGCTTGCGTGAGCGCTTGGTCACCGCGGCGACGGTTGTCGTCGTAATGCCGTCGACATGGCCGTATGCCGTCTCGGCAGCATCCTTGTCGGTAAAGCGTGCCGTCTTGTGCGCAATCTTAAAGCGGTCGTCCTCGGCAGCACCCTGCGCGGCGCCCATGCCGCGAATCTGCCAATAGTCCTCGGGCACAAACGCCATGCGCTCGCGCTCGCGCTCGACCACCAGGGCAAGCGTCGGCGTCTGCACGCGGCCGGCGGAGCGCACGTTGCCAAAGCCGCCGAACTTGGCGAGCGTCAGATAGCGCGTGAGCACCGCGCCCCAAATGAGGTCGATGTGCTGACGGCTCTCGCCGGCGTCGGCCAGGTTCTGGTCGAGCGAGACAAGGTTATCGAAGGCCTGCGTGATCTCGGCCTTGGTAAACGAAGAATACTGGGCGCGGGCGACCGGCAAGTCGGGCGCCACCTCGCGCACCTTGTTGAGGGCGTCCGAACCGATCAGCTCGCCCTCGCGATCGAAGTCCGTGGCAATGATGACGCTGTCGGACTTTTTGGCGAGGTTCTTAAGCGAGCGAATGAGCTCTTTCTCGGCCGGCAGCTTAATGACGGGTGCCCAGGTGAGATACGGCAGACTCTCGAGCTTCCAGCCCTTGATGGAGATGCCGTCGGCAAGGAACGGCTTACGCTTGGTGTCGTAAGGCGGACGAGCCAGGCCATCGGGCATGTCGGCCGGCAGCATCTCGCCGTCCTCAGTAACCGAATACCAGCCCAGCTTTTTATCGAACAGCACGCTGTCGCAAAAATCGGGCGCAAGGATGTGACCGGCCAGGCCGATGGTCACGCACTCCTCGCCCTTCCACTCAAAACGGTAGATGGCGGTGTTGTACACCTTGTCCTTTTTGGGTTTGCCCGTGGACAGACGCTCGGCGATCTGACGCGCGGCGTCGTTTTTCTCGGCGATGATGAGCTTCAAAAGAGGCTCCTATCTCGTGTCTCTGCGGCTACGCCCGCCCGTATGGCGGCCGATTTACGCCCTTGCTTGCTCGATCTGCCCGATGAGCCAATCGCACCAGGCATCCATGCCCTCGCCCTTGCGCGCGCTCACGGCAAACCGCGGCGCCTGCGGATTGAGGTCATTGAGTGTCCTAGTATACCTATCCATGTCAAAATCGAAAGCCGGGGCCACGTCGACCTTATTGAGCAGCTGCGCGCCGGCGTGCTGGAAGATGCCCGGGTACTTGATGGGCTTGTCGTCGCCCTCGGGCACCGAGAGAATCATGATGGACAGGTTTTCGCCCAGGTCAAAGTCGACTGGGCAGACCAGGTTACCCACGTTTTCGATAAAGATGACGTCGATGTTTTCCAGACCCACGGCCTGGTCGAACGCGTCAACGGCCTCCATGATCATGTTGCCCTCGAGGTGGCACAGGCCGCCCGTGTTGATCTGGATGGCAGGCATGCCGGCTTCCTTCATGGTGATGGCGTCGACGTCCGAGGCGATGTCGCCCTCGATGACGGCGCAGCGCAAGCCGGCCTTGTCGCGCAGGCGCTCGTTGGTGCCCAG
>JAYBEF010000112.1:0-39339 GCA_037277825.1 Collinsella sp. | reverse complement strand
CGCTCTCCCACAGGCCCTGGGCCATAGTGAGCTCGTACAGATCGGTGAGCATTGCGATGTCGGTGGGATGAGAGATGTCGGTCAAAGCCATGGGGCGACCTTTCGGATGTGTGGTGCAGAATTTGAGGGTTGGACGAGAGCAGAGCATGCGGACATGACGCCCGATGCAAATCGGTTAGAGCAGGCCCATGCTGGTCAGGATCGTGTAGCCCATAAAGATGACAAACGCGATGAGGGCAAGGACAATGATGATTTTTTGAGCCGGCGCCATGCCAGGGATCTCGTTCTCGCCCGTAGGCTCCTTGGAGGTAACCATGCGCTGGGCAAAGGTCATCTCGTCACGACTCGGCTTAGGCTCGACGGACTTGGGACAAGCGGCCTTTTTAGGCTGAGGTTTGGGCGCGGCAGGTGCAGGCTTCGCAGCAGCGGGCTTGGGTGCGGGCGCGGGCGCCGATGCGGATGCGGCGTTCGCGGCGATCTCCTCGGCCTTCGCACGCTCGGCACGCAGGACAGCCAGCTCCTCACGCTCGCGACGGGCCTCTTCACGAGCCTCGCGGCGGGCCTTCTCGGCGCGGAGCTCTTCCAACTCAGCGCGCTCCTCGTCGGACAATGGTTGGGACTCAAGCTCGGCCATGGTACAGCCCTTTCTTTTAAAAAAAGCCGCCGACACAATGTCAGCGGCTTATCAAATCCAAGGGTGGAGACGAAGGGAGTCGAACCCTCGGCCTCTGCCATGCGACGGCAGCGCTCTCCCAACTGAGCTACGTCCCCAGGACAAGTCGATATTTTACCTACGGCTCGCCAACTGTCAACGCCCAATAACCAGTCTTTTTGGAGCGCGGCTATTTTGACAACTTTTCGAACAGGCGATCCTCTCGATGATTTTTTAATCCCCGTCCCAGAAAAATCATCGACGAACGCACTACTTTGCGCTGGTAAGAACACCGGTGGTGTCGAAGGCCGGGGTGAAGCTCTCGTCTACCGCGCCGCCCTCTTGCCAGAACATCGTCGTAAAACCCAGGTCGTCGGCATGGTCGAGCACCTGCTCGTACTCCTCGCGCGTCACGGCACGCGCCAGGTCGCCGCCCTGCTCGCGCATAAGTGCATTGGGCGTGTACTGGTTCATGACCGAGATCGGCACATCGCCCACCGTCTGCCACACCAGGTCCAGCACGCGACACGAATCGTCTGCATGTCCCGGCAGTACCAGATGGCGCACAATCATGCCGCGCTTCATGAGCCCGCCCTCATCCACCATCTCTCCCCCGCGGCGCTCGATCTCGCGCGCCATCTGAGCCAGGCCTGACACGGCCACACGTGGGTAGTCCTTTATATGAGAGAGCGACTGCGCAAGCCCGGCATTGGCATATTTAAAGTCGGTAAGCCACACATCGACCAGGTCGCCCAGCGCCGCCACGGCACTCGCGCGCTCGTAACCACTCGTGTTGTAGACGATCGGGATAACCAGTCCGCGCGCCCGTGCCGCGGCAATCACGGCAGGCAACAGGTGCGCATAGTGCGTCGCCGTCACCAAATTGATGTTGTTGGCACCCTGGTCCTGCAGTTCCAGCATAATCTCGACCAGGCGCTCAGGCGAAATCTCAAGGCCAAAATTGCCGGTCGAGATCTCGTGGTTCTGGCAGTAGATACATTTAAGCGAGCAACCGCTAAAGAAGATCGCGCCCGAACCGGCCTCGCCCGAGATAGGCGGCTCCTCCCACATATGAAGCGCGGCGCGGGCCACCTTGAGCGTGTCGTTAGCACCGCAGACGCCGTGCGCGCCCTCATCGCGCGCCGTACCGCAACGGCGCGGACACAAATGGCAGGCGGGCGAAAAAAGTTCGGTCAACGACGTCGGCATAAAAACATGCTCCAAAACAACGATTCAGCAGCTCAAACGTAAAGGGCCAGACCGGGTAGACGGCTCCGTCCCTAAGGCGCCGTAATCGTCCGACACGATTTTTGTAATGTCAAGACTGGAATCGATAAAGTGCCGCTTTATGATGTAGTTATTCCGCCCCCCGCGGAGCAACTGGGTGAACCGTCGCGTTTATTTAGGGAGCCCACACAGTCGTGCCTAGTACAGGTATCCTTCGTTGTTAAGGACGCTGGAACAGTCGATGAGGGCACCCACCTGTTTTAGGTGGGTTCATTTTCGTAACGTGGGGGGTGGTTTTCTTTTGCCGAAAATCACCATACAGTCCATATGGATCCCCGCCGGCATCCCGACAAGCCATCGACAACATTCCAATATCTGGTATGCGCGTGATAATCGCACGGTGCAAACCTCCGCACCCCCCTCGGTCGAGTATCATGGGACTGCTATGCCATTTCCGCGTAGCAACCTTTGACCTTTTCCTTCGACGCTTGGCGGTTTTTAGATTCATGGCTTCATCCCCGAGCTACATACCGTACCTATGCGTGGCAGCGGCGGCTTTTATCACGACCTTCCTCGCGGTGCCCCTGGTCAAGCGCTTGGCAATTAAGCTCGATGCCGTCGACTATCCTTCTAAGCGCCGCATCAACACCAAGCCCATCCCGCGTTTGGGCGGAACGGCGGTGTTTTTGGGCCTGGTCGTTGCCTGCATTGTGCAAATCCTAGGCACCTGGTACCTAGGCTGGCCACCCGTCCTGGTGCCGCACCCGCGCCTTCACATTAGCTATCCCATGCTGGCGCTCTCCTTTACCGTCATCTTTGCGACCGGCGCTATCGACGACGTCTTCCAGCTCACGCCCAAGCAAAAGCTGGCCGGACAGGTCCTCGCCGCGCTTATCGCCTGCATGGGCGGCCTAAAAATCGGCGTCATCGTCAACCCGTTTGCTCCCGGCGAGATCATGCTCGGATGGCTCGCCTACCCCATCACCGTAATCTATCTGGTGGCATTCACCAACATCATTAACCTCATCGACGGCCTCGACGGCTTGGCCACGGGCATCTGCGGCATCGCCTCGTTCACCATGTTTTCGATGGCCGTTCTCTCGGGCCGCATCGACGCCGCCGCGCTCTCCATTGCGCTCTTTGGCGCCTGTCTGGCCTTTTTGCGCTACAACTTCAACCCCGCAAGCATCTTCTTGGGCGACTCGGGGTCGCTGCTTCTGGGCTTTGCGCTGGGCTCCATCTCGCTGCTCAACGTGAGCCGCACCGCCGCACTCACCTCGCTTATCATCCCGCTCATCGTTGCCGGCGTGCCTATCATCGACACGTTAAGCGCCATCGTGCGCCGCAAGCGCGCCCACATTAGCATCGGGCAGGCCGACAAGGGCCACATCCACCACCGCCTGATCCAAGAAGGCTACAACCAAAAACAGGCTGTGCTGCTCATCTATGCCTGGTGCATTATGCTTTCGGCCGGCGCCGCCGCCATCAATCAGGTCGAGGTGCCCATGCGCGTGCTCATCTTTACCGTGCTTGCCATTGGCTCGGCGGCCTTTGCCAAGCACCTGCACCTGTTTGAACCCGTGCTGCGCCACCATTACAACAAGCGCACGCACGAGGACGAACTGGTCACCCCCGACGACCCCGCCTTTAAGCAGGAGGAGCAGGCAGCCGAGGAGCGCAAAGAAGAGCGCCACCACAAGCTCTAGGGCAAGCTGCCGAGGATGTGCCAAGGCGTTGGCAGCCGTTCGCGCGAACGCCGCGGCGGACTTGAAAGCCGGCCCCTGGCAGTCCCTCACCCACTCACGCCCACCCCTCTCAATAAACACGCTATCATCAAAACCTGCGAACGAACGTTAGGAGCAATCATGCCAAACGAGAACAGCTACGAAGTCGCGCTGCAAAAGAGCAACGCCATTCGCGAGGGCCTGGCCAAGACGCCCGAGAAGTTCACCATGCTTACCGGCGACCGCCCCACCGGCCGTCTGCACCTGGGTCACTACTTTGGCACCCTCAAGGGCCGCGTGGAGCTGCAGAACATGGGCGCCAGGACCAACGTACTCATCGCCGACTACCAGGTCATCACCGACCGCGACACCACCGAGCACATCCAGGACAACGTGTACAACATGGTCATGGACTACCTTGCCTGCGGCATCGACCCCGACAAGACCATGATCTACGCGCACTCCGCCGTGCCCGCCGCCAACCAGCTCATGCTGCCGTTCCTGTCGCTGGTGTCCGAGGCCGAGCTGGCGCGCAACCCCACGGTCAAGGCCGAGATGGAGGCCTCGGGCCACGAGCTTACCGGCCTTCTGCTCACCTACCCGGTGCACCAGGCCTGCGACATTCTGTTCTGCAAGGGCAACGTCGTGCCCGTCGGTCGCGACCAGCTGCCGCACATCGAGCTCACCCGCACCATCGCCCGCCGCTTTAACAACCGCTACGGCAAGGTATTTCCCGAGGTCGACGCATTGCTGTCCGAGACCCCGCTGCTTCCCGGCCTTGACGGTCGCAAGATGAGCAAGAGCTACGGCAACGCCATCAACATCTCGATGACCGCTGAGGAGACGGCCAAGCGCATCAAGAAAAGCCAGACCGACTCTGAGCGCATGATCACGTTCGATCCCGAGAACCGCCCCGGCGTGTCTGGCCTGCTTTCGACAGCCGCCATCTGCACCGGTCGCTCCGAGGTCGAGATTGCCGAGGAGATCGGCATGGGCGGCTCCGGCCAGCTCAAGAAGTACGTGACCGAGGTCGTCAACGAGTACTTCGCACCTATCCGCGAGCGTCGCCAGCGCTACGAGAACGATCTGGATTACGTGAAGGACGTGCTGCACGAGGGCAACCGTCGCGCCAACGAGATCGCCGAGCAGACCCTGGCAGAGGTTCAGGACGCCATGGGCATGGTGTACTAGACCGATTTGCTGGCTTGAGTTTTCGATTGCTTTAGGGCGGGCGCTACGGCGTCCGCCTTTTTTGGAGCCGGACCGCTTCGGCTCCGTCCATCGCACCCCCTCGACAAACAGGAACAGGCCCGCCGGCAGCTAGTTGCCAGCGGGCCTGTTCCCGAAGTACACCGTTGAATCGCACAGAGGGGAGGAATGCGAATCAAACTCAACAGGGCAGGCTTTTTCATCGCCTATTGCCTGCTCCGTTGCTGAAACCAATATAGTTCACCGTGGTTTACTTTCTGACGGCAAAGTACGCCACCACACCTTCTCCATAAGTTAGCTCTGGTAAACCTACAGCGTAAAACCACCACAAAGGGGACAGGCGCCTTTGTGGTGGTTTTCGCCACGGCAGAACCGCTAGAGCCCGGCAGGCCAGCGACAGGCGGCCAAGTCGACGTGCATGTCGTCCTTAAACGCCACACCCTCCCCTAGCAAAAGCTCACGTTGAGCATCGGGACCGCCAAAAGCGAAGCCCTCGCATATGCGCCCGTCGGCAAACACCACGCGGTGACAGGGAATCTCGCCGGGGCGCGGATTACTATGCAGGGCATACCCCACGTACCGCGCACTTCGTGGACGACCGGCAAGCAGCGCCACCTGGCCATACGTGGCGACCATCCCCTCGGGGATCTGCTCGACCACCTCGTACACCCGTTCAAAAAAGCCCTCAGACGCCATTGCTCGCTCCCTTCCACCCGGAAAAGCATAAACCACCACAACGGTGCCTGTCCCCTTTGTGGTGGTTTATGGCAGATCGGTTAGTTGGCGGGCTGGAAGAAGGCTACGGCGACGGCGCCGGGGCCTACGTGGGTGCCGATGGTGGCGCCGATGGTGTGAACGGGCAACTCGCCCTCGGTGTGGCCAGCCCACAGTGCCGCGCTGTCCTCGACATACTTCTTGAGCACCGCATCCGAAAGGCCCGTATAGCCGAGCGCCAGCGGCATGGAGAAGTCGACGCCGCCCGCCTGCTCGACCTTCTGGTTCAACAGGTTTCGACCGTTTTTGGAACCGCGCGCCTTGCCCAGCTGCACGATGAGGCCGTCCTCGGCGGCCACGACCGGCTTCACGTTGAGCAGCGTACCCACGGCGCCGGCCGCAGCAGACAGACGACCGCCACGCACCAGATACTCCAGCGTCTCGAGCAGGCCGATAACCACCACGCGGTCGCGCACGGCCTCGACCGCTGCCGCGATCTGGGCCGCACTACGGCCCTCATCAACCAGGCGCAGCGCATACTCGACCAGCACGCGCTCTCCCAAGGTCACGTTATTGCTGTCCACGACGAACACGTCGCCGCCCGGCGCCTCGGCAAGTGCGGTACGGGCGCTCTGATTGGTGCCCGAAAGCTTGGCGCCCACGGTAATAATCACGGCCTCGTCGCCGGCCTCACGCGCCTCGGCAATCGCCTGCGAAAACGCGTACGGGTTGACCTGGCCGGTCTTGGGCAGCTCATCGCGCTCCACGAGCATCTCGTAAAAGCGCTGGTGATCGATGTCGACGCCATCCATGTACACATCGGTGCCAAAGGTGACGGACAGCGGCAGAACACGCAGAGCGGGGTGCTCCGCCGGCGACATATCGCTTGCGGAATCGGTAATAATGCGGACGGACATAACAAATCCTTTCTTGCGCAGGTCTCGCGCGGGGAATTTAGACAGCATTGCCCCGGCACGGTATACGCGCTCAAACGGGACTATGCAGTTGTTAATGGGAAGCAAATGCCTTGGCGGCCTTAGATCTCGCGCAGGGTGTTGAGAATCGTACGCAGCGACGCATACATCTGCTCGCGCTGCTCCACGCCCATGGCCTTACCGGTGGTGTCGAGCACGTCGTGGATGATACGGTCGGCCTCGTTCATGCTCTCGCCACCCAGCGTGGTCAGGCGAACCGGTGCGCGGTACTTGACGGCAGCATCGCCCGAGTCATCAACCTCGACAAAGCCGCCCTCCTCCAGGTGCGCCAGCGTGCGCGAAACGGCAGCGCGCGTCACGCCGGCCACGCGAGCCAGATCGGCGCCGGTCATGCCGTCCTTGCTGCGCTCCAGGTAGTACAGGCACATAACGTCGGAGCCCTTGAGGCCCAGCCTTGCGCCCTCAGACGTCTTAATGCGCTGGATCTCCTTGTACAGCCCGCTAATCAGTCCGACAAAATCCTCGAAACGTGTCTCGTCGTTCTGCTGCATGGGAGACGACCGCCTTTCGCTTGCATGATGCTAACGGGTAAACATCTTAGCCGTACTCAGCGACTGCCGCCTCCACGCGACCCAATTGTTAACCCATCAACATAAAAACCACCACAAAGGGGACAGGCACCTTTGTGGTGGTCTGGGGCATCAATAGGTTCTAGGCGCCGCTACAGCTCCACGCAGGGATTGTCGCGGGTCACAAGCGTCTTAACGACAACCGTCGCTCCCAGATAGCGCTCGAGCAGCTCGGCCAAGCGATCGATGGCGGCCTGGCAATCCCCCATCCGCTCGGGCTCCACGCACTCAATCGCCAGAAATGCGTCCGCCGAATCGTCGGACAGCGCCGTGCGAACGCCATCGCGCCAGTTCCAGCAACGGCACACGGCGCCCGCATCATCGATATAAGCAAGCTCACCGGGCAGCGTCGGATCATCCGCCTCCTCGCCAAGTGGCAAGAACGCGTCGCCGCCGTCGGTCACCTTCAAGCGAAGGTCTCCCTCAATCGCATGCAGATCCTCGCCTCCCACGGGCAGCGCATAGGTCAACGACACCGTGTTGTAAATATCCACCGCCGGTGTGATATGACCGACCGGCTTGCCCTTGAGCACGCGCTTGAGCAAGTTCTCGATCGAGCAGCGGGCGCCCTTTTTAGTCTTGAACAGCCGGTACGCGTCACGCCAAGCCTTCACCGGCGCGTTCTCGCTGATGGTATCGCTCGTCAGGCGACGCTCCGCTTCGATATTGGCGCGGTCGAGCAACGCGGCAATGGCATCCACGTCCTCCTGGGGAATCTGAGCCGCGGGCTTCATGCCCTTTACGACCACGACGCCGACCGCCGCCTGTGGAAACAGCTCCCAAAACGAATTCTCGGCAACAAAGCCCTTCATACGCTCTCCCTTCATTGTGCGCGCCCGAGTGAGGGCGCCTAAACAAAAAGCGCCCTCACAGCGGCCACCTTCAAAGTCCTACGGTGCCGCCACAAGAGCGCTTGCGCTGCCCCCATCCGGAGAAGGGGGCGATATGTCAGGCGTATTGTAACCTGAGTCATCCGCCCAAGCAAAACCACCACAAAGGTAACTGTCCCCTTTGTGGTGGTTATGGACTTGCGGCGACGCTAGTGGCGGAGTCCCAGCAAGCCGCGGCCGCGATGACGGGCCTCGGCGGACACCTGGGCGTGCGGGCCGGCGGCCTTGACGGACTCGGGAAGGTGCGAGTACTTCTTCTCGAAGTTCTCCTCGAACATCACCGCCAGGTTGTGCGCTGCCTCGTCGTAGCGCGCGGTGCTCTGCCAGTACTGGCGCGGCACCAGGATGCCGTCGGGCACACCGTGGCACGTAGTGGGAATGTCGACATTAAAGATATCGTCGTGCACAAACTCGCTGTCCTCGATGGTACCGTCGAGGGCGCAAGCGACCAGGGCGCGCGTGTAGGCCAGCTCGATGCGATGGCCCACGCCATAACCGCCGCCAATCCAACCGGTGTTGACCAGGTAGACGCGCGTGCGGCCGTCGGCGATGCGCTCGCCGAGCATCTTAGCGTAGACCATGGGGTCGAGCGGCATAAACGGCTCGCCAAACAGCGAGGAGAACGTGGGCGTGGGCTCGGTGACGCCAACCTCGGTGCCGGGGATCTTGGCCGTAAAGCCCGTCACAAAGTGATACATGGCGGCGTCGGCCGTCAGGCGCGAGATAGGCGGCAGCACGCCAAAGGCATCGCAGGTCAGGAACAGCACGACGCTGGGAGTGGTGCCCATGCCCTTGGTCCACGCGTTGGGGATATGCTCGACGGGATAGGCCACGCGCGTGTTGTGCGTGATCGAGATGTCGTCGTAGTTGGGCTTGCGGTTCTCGTCGAGCACCACGTTTTCGCAAATGGCGCCAAAACGGACGGCGTTGAAGATCTCGGGCTCGTGGAAGGCGTCCAGGCCCTCGCATTTGGCGTAGCAGCCACCCTCGATGTTGAAGATGCCCATGTCGGACCAACCGTGCTCGTCGTCGCCGATCAGCAGGCGCGTGGGATTGGCCGAAAGCGTGGTCTTGCCGGTGCCGGACAGGCCAAAGAACACGGCGGTCTCGTGCGTGACGGGATCCATGCTGGCCGAGCAATGCATGGGCAGCACGTCGTCCTCGACAGGCAGCAGGTAGTTCATGACACTGAAGATGGACTTTTTGATTTCGCCGGAGTAGCCGGTACCCGCGACCAAAATCACGCGCTCCTGGAAGTTGATGACCACGGCGGCGCTGGAGTTGAGGCCCTTGATGGCAGGGTCGCATTGGTAGCCCGGCGCGGCGAGCACGCAGAAGTCCGGCTCGCCGGTGCGCGCGATTTCGCGGGCGAGCGGGCGGGCGAGCATCTGCTTAATGAAGAGCGCCTGGCTGGCACGCTCGCAGGCGACGAGCAGGCGGCGCGTATGGTTGCGGTCGGCGCCGGCCATGCCGCGGGTGACGAACACATCGCGCTCGTTGAGATAGTCGACGATGCCGGCTTTGATGACCTCGTAGCTTTCGACGGACAGCGGGCGGTTGACGGCGCCCCAGGCAATCTTGTCGTGGACATCGGGGGTGTCAACGATAAAGCGGTCGTTGGGCGAACGTCCGGTACGCTCCCCCGTCTCGATCACCAGCGCGCCGTTGGATGCCATGCGGCCTTCGTTGCGGCGGATGGCATGCTCGACGAGCTCTGCCGCCGGCAGGTCCACCAGCAGACGGGGTTGAATCTCGGCGGGATCTTCAACGAGCGTAATACCAAAGTTGGACAGAACTTCTGCAGGGGTAACACCAGGCATGGGGCCTCCTTTAAAAACGCGACACGTGGACGCGACGCGCACTTTACTCACGTAAAGCCCGTTGTACCCGATATGCAAAAACGTTTTTGCGGCAAGGGCGGCAAGCCCGCCCAACGGTCAAAAATCGCAGGCAAGCGGCCCAGTCATTGGGGACGTTCTTAAACGACTAGTCATTGGGGGCGTTCTTGAACAGGCAACATTCAAGGAGTGTCCCCGGATGCCGGCACTTAGGGACGTTCCCAAAGTGCCGGCACATAAGGAACGTCCCTAAGTGCCGACTACAGCGGCAGGCCTTGGCCGAGCATGGCTATGGCGCTCATCAGGACCAGCATGCCGGCAGCGTAGGGCAGCACCGCGCCCAGGAGTTCGGCATCCCTGCCGCGCACGTGGACGGCAGCCAGACCAATCGCGAGCGTCTGCGGAGAGATCATCTTACCGGCGGCAACACCAAGCGCGTTCAGCGCGACCATCCAGTAGTCGCTCACGCCCAGCGCCGTAGCGGCCTGGCTCTGGATGGGGCCAAACAGCATGCCCGAGGACGTGCCCGAGCCGGTCACAAACGCACCGACTGCGCCGATCCACGGAGCCAGAATCGGGTACAGCCCACCGGCGACGGCGATGCAGAACGCGCTGATCGAAGAGATCATGCCCGCATAGCCCATCACCTTGGCACAGCCCAGCACCGAAAGCATCGTGATCACCGTCGGCATCATCTGCTTCACAGTCGCGGCCAGCACCTCGCCCATCATGCGTGGCGAAGCACCCTGAATGGCACCGCCGACAAACGCGGCCAGGAAGATCCAAACACCCGGCGTGTTAAACCACGAAAACGTAAGCGTACCGGGGTTCTCGCCGCAATACACCTGCACGTGGCTTGCAAAGGGCGCAAGCGCGGCATGCACGGCGGGCACCAGGTTGGACGTACCCAGCAGCAGTACAAAAATCAGAATGAAGCACGACCAGGCCGAAAGCGCCGATTTAACGGTGAGCTGTTCGCCGGCCTCGATATTCATATGGAAGCGTGCGTCCAGACGCCCCGACTTCTCGGCACGCATGGCAAGCGCAGCTGTCAGCGCGAGCGAAACGATGGATCCTACGACCACGGCCAGCTCGGGGCCCACAAACATGGCAACGACCAGAGCCGCGCCGACAAACGACACGCCGGAGAGCAACGCCACGCCGGCAACACCGTGCAGACGCTCGCCCACACTCGCGGCATTGCCCTGGTCATCGGCAACACGGCCCGCAACCAGCACAATAAATAGCGGCATCACCACAAAGAACGGCGCGAGCTGCACCAGCTGAACGGTCGCTAGGTGAAGGGAATCCAAACCCACCAGGTCGGCAACGGACACCGTGGGGATGCCGATGGAGCCGTA
Organism: Collinsella sp.; assembly: GCA_037277825.1. Classification (GTDB taxonomy): domain Bacteria; phylum Actinomycetota; class Coriobacteriia; order Coriobacteriales; family Coriobacteriaceae; genus Collinsella. The sequence continues at coordinate 28,160 of JAYBEF010000112.1, read as the reverse complement.
GGGCGTGGGCACGCCGTTGGCCAGCAGGCAGATGAGCACGGCAGGCACGGCCTCAAAGCCCAGGCCCGCGAGCATGCCGGCGGGAATGGCGACAGCGGTACCGAAGCCGGCCATGCCCTCCATAAAGCCACCGAAGCACCAAGCCACGAGCAGCGCCAGCAGACGGCGGTCGCTGCTGATGGAGGTGATCATGCTGCCGATCACGTCCATGGCGCCCGTACGAACGCACAGGTTATACGTGAACACCGCGGCGATGATCACCAGGACGATGGGCCACAGAGCCATCAAAAAACCTTCGAGCGAGGCGGTCGCGATCTGCGCTGCCGGCAGGTGCCACCATGCGAAGGCAAGCAAGCACGAAAGGACAAACGATCCGATAGCGGCCTTCCAAGCTGGCCATTTAAAGCACAGCAGCATCACGACCAGCCAAATAATCGGCACAAGAGCCAGTAAGAATGCGGCGACGTCCATAGGTAGAAGCTCCTTGGTACCGCGTGGGCGGCATCGGGGGTGTCACAAAACTTCAACAGGATACCGCACGTTTACCGACAAATTACAGCCGCCCGCCGAAATTATTGAACAATCCGTTCAAAAACACGAGCGAACACCGTCGCGTCTATACTAAAGCGCAGCAATAGAAAGGACTCCGCTTTGAGTATCACGCCCCTCGATAGCATTCGCCGCGCCATCGCCCGCCGCAACGGCACCTCCAACCCCGCTGCATCGAAGGACGGCGCCGCGAAGGCCCAGGGCGGCCGCATCGAGAACGGCCTCTTCCCTGCCTCGCACACTGCCGAGGAACTCGCACGCATCCAAGAGCTGAGTCAGCGCAACGCCGGCGGGCCCGATAGCAGCCAAGCCACACGTCGCCGGCGCGAACGCGATCGGGAGCCCGGCCCCGTCCGCCGCATGGTCAACGCTTGGTGGAACCGTCTGCTCGGCGCCGTCTACGGCGGCGGGTTCTCCATGCAGGAAGCGGAATACGAGGAGCACGCCACCCGCCGCGATTACCTTTGGAACGCTCTCGGCACCGCCGTGTGGGGCTTGGCGTTTCCGCTGCTCACCATCGTGTCTACGCAGCTCGTGGGCGCCGAAGAAGCCGGCAAGTTCTCCATCGCCTTTGTCACCGGCACGCTCATCATGATCGCGTGCAACTACGGCGTGCGCAATTTCCAGGTCTCGGACATCGACGAAAAGACGTCCTTCGCCTCCTACCAGCTCAATCGTTGGATCTGCGGAGCGCTCGCCCTAGGCTGCGGCCTCATGTATAGCAGCGCCCGCGGCTATGACGCGCAGATGGCGACGATCGGCCTGGGCGTCTACCTGTATAAGGTCATCGACGGCGTCGCCGACGTGTACGAAGGCCGCCTGCAGCAGGCCGACAAACTCTACTTGGCTGGAATGAGCCAAACGCTACGCTCCGTCGGCGTCATCGCGGTCTTCAGCGTGGCGCTGTTCCTCACGCGCAGCATGCCCATCGCGGCCATGGACATGGGTGTCACCGCGATCGCCTCGCTCGTGCTGGTCACCGCGCCGCTCGCCCTGCTCGAGACCGAAAAATCGCGCCGCGTGAGCCTGCGCGAGGTCGGCCACCTGTTTGTCCAGTGCGCCCCGCTCTTTGGTGCACTGTTCCTGTTCAACCTTATCGAGAGCATGCCCAAGTTTGTGATGGAAGGCACGCTGGCATACAAATATCAGCTGTACTTTAATGCCCTGTTCTTTCCTGCGCAGGCTATTTTGCTGAGCATTGGATTTATCTATAAACCGCAGCTCCTGCGCTTGTCGAACATTTGGGCTAATCCTCGCAAGCGTCGTCGCTTTGACCTGATTATTGTTGCCGTTATGGCGCTGATCGTGGTCATCACCGGCATGTGCGCCGCATTTATGGCAGGTCCCGGTATTCCCCTCATGAGCTTTATGTACGGCCTCAGCTTTGAGCGCTACCGTACGCTGGCGCTGCTGATGGTCGTCGCCGGCGGCGTCACCGCGGCCATCGACTTTATCTACGCCATCATCACGGTGCTACGCCACGCTAGAGACGTCACCAAGATCTACCTGATCTGCTTCGCCGTAAGCGTGGTGCTGCCGGTGATCCCGATTAAGCTGCTGGGTCTGATGGGCGCTGTAGTGAGCTACCTAGCCATCATGGCCCTACTCCTGGTGCTGCTGATAATCGAGTACCGCCGCATCCGCCAACGCATCGAACGCGACCGCAACCCATACGGCGCCTAATTAGCTGCCCGGTCACCGGAATTTGCGATGGAATCACCCCGTCTGGGGTCTCGTTGCGGACAATATTCATCACGCAAAACTAAGTGAGTAGACTTTTACCGAATCCCCGACCACACCAACAGAGCACAAGTCTGTGACCTGCGGTTTTATTGAGGCAAATATGTTGGGTGCTCGGCATTTCCAAAAAAGTCTACTCACTTAGCAAGCGGGCAGCCAAAAAAGAACCGCCGCGACGTCGTTTGACTCCGTTGCGACGGTTTTTCGAGCATTTTCGCGCTGTCGAGGACGCAGACGCTCCTCATTTCTAGCGCTTACCGAGCAAGAAGGCGCTACTCTCCGAAAGTAGTCAAAAAAGCCCCGTCCCAAATTAGCTACGGTAGATCGGCGGAACAAGGTTATTCGCCCGGGTTGATGTTCGCGTAGAACTCGGCCCCGTCGTCCAGGCGCAGGATGCCCACGCGGCCGAACTCGGAGCCGGTGGCGGCGGCGCAGTCGATGTCGATGCGATCGGGCACACCAGCAGTGTCCTCGCCGCCCAAGCGCACGATCTGCCCGCGTCCCGATTCCTCATCGAGCCCCGCCAGACCACCGACCTCGCAATAGCGCCCAAGCGATACCGTGGGCGTGTGACCGCTCACCACGACCGGGCCCTTGCCCTCGGCAGAAAGCAGCCCGGTCGACGCATCCCAATAGCCATGACGAATCCACAGCAGGTCATCGGACGACTGCACCGCGAGCATCTGCTGCAGCAGCTCGCGATCGGCACCCACCGCTCCAACGCCATCGGCACAATCGACGCCATGCTCAAGCAAAAACGCGCGCGCCGCCTTCATCTCGATTCCAGCATGTACCAGCAGATACGGGCGCTCCTCGGTCTCGACCACCGCGTAGAGCGGCAGCGCGGCCATCCATCGCACGAGCTCCTCGTATGCCTCAAATTCCATGTCGTTGAGCTGCTCGCGCGTCGTCCAACCACCGTTGATATCCCAGGTCTCGGCATCGAGCGGATCCTGGCCAATGATGGCATCGAGCATGATCTGCTCGTGATTACCCTTGAGCACGTGGGCGTTGGGCAGCGAGCGCACGAGTTTAATAACGCCGACCGGATCGGGCCCGCGATCGATCATGTCGCCCAGCACGTACAGCGTGTCGTCGGACGTCAACGAGATCTTAGACAGGGCTTCGTCAAGCGCACGCACGTGCCCGTGAGCATCAGATGTCACATAGATCGCCATGGTACGCCTCTCCTTGCATTGCGGCCGAAGCCCGGCGCCGCAACTAAAACTTCAAGTTGAACTTAAACGTTACCCATTGTACTCCGTTGCAATAAAGCTGGAAAGGGTTTCCGAGCAGAGGCAAAGACGGCAGCCGTCTATGACGATATCGCGCACGCCCGCAATCCAACCCCACAAACCCACCATCTTTGGGTACAAATAACCGCAGACAACTGACCGTGCCACGCCAACCACCCAGGAGCGGACACTATCCATGAACCAGATCCTTCTCTTTATCGGCCTCGTCATCATTTTGTGCCTGACCATCAAACCCGTCGGCAAAAAACTCCCCTTCCCCACCCTGCTCATCTTTATCGCGCTGGGCATGCTGTTGGGCGTCAACGGCCCGGCGCATATCGACTTTAGCGACTATGCGCTTACCGAAACCGTCTGCAGCACGGCGCTGCTATTCATCATGTTCTACGGCGGCTTTAACACCAATATCGACCGCGCCAAGCCCGTCGCTGCGCCGGCGGTGCTGCTGAGCACGCTCGGCGTCGTCATCACCGCAGGCATCACCGGCGTGTTCGCCCACTTTGTGCTGGGCTTCGACTGGATCGGCGGCCTGCTGTTGGGATCGGTCGTGGCGTCCACCGACGCGGCCAGCGTCTTTAGCGTTCTGCGCGAGCACAGCCTGTCGCTGAGGGGCGGCACCGACTCGCTGCTCGAGGTCGAATCGGGCTCCAACGATCCCGTCGCCTATATGCTCACCGCCGTGCTCGCCACACTCGCGGCCGGCGGCGACATCAACATTCCCGCACTGCTGGCCAAGCAGATTATCTTGGGCGTGGGCCTGGGCCTCGCCATCGGCTGGGCGGCGGGCCGCCTGATTGAACGCGCGCACGCAACGGCCGAGGGCGCGCAGACCATCTTTTTGTTCGCCGTGGCGATCGTTGCCTACGCGCTACCAAGCTATCTGGGCGGCAACGGCTTTTTGGCTGTATACCTGGCCGGCATTGTGCTGGGTGCCAGCGACATCACCGGCAAGGTCGAGATGGCGCACTTCTTTGACACCCTCACCGAGATGGCAGAGATGACAATCTTTTTCTTGCTCGGCCTGCTCGTAACGCCCGCACGCCTGCCGCAGATGCTGCTGCCGGGCCTGGCGCTCATGGCGTTTATGCTCTTTGTGAGCCGCCCCATCGCCGTCGGCGTGCTCCTAGCGCCCTTTAAGACAAACCCCCGCCAGGTCGCACTCGTAAGCTGGGCGGGCCTGCGCGGAGCAGCTTCGGTCGTCTTTAGTCTCTTTGCCGTGGTTGCCGGCGTTCCTGGCGGACACGACCTATTTGACCTGGTGTTTGTGATTGCCGTGTCGAGCATTGTGGTGCAGGGCTCGCTGCTACCGGCGGTGGCCAAGAAGCTCGATATGATCGATGCGGAAGGCGATGTGCGCCGCACCTTTAACGACTACCGCAACGAGGACGGCATGTCGTTCGTCAAGCTGAAGATGGGCACGGGCCATCCGTTTGCCGGACGCTCGCTCGGCGATATTGGCAGCGCCACGGACATGCTCGTCGTCCTGGTGCTGCGCGATGGCGCGCACCCGGTGCTGCCCAATGGCGATACCGTGATTGAGGAAGGCGACCTATTGGTGATGGCTGCCCCGACGTTTGAAGAGCGTGCCGAGGTTACGCTGCGCGAGGTCACCGTGACGCCCCACGGTCGCCTGGCCGGCCAGCGCCTGCGCGACGTGCCGCAAGGCAAGCATCCGTTTATTGTGGTGATGCTCAAGCGCGACGGCCAAACGATCATTCCCGATGGCAACACCCTAATATACGCCGGCGACGAAGCCGTCATTGCCACACTGGCGTCGTAGCGGGCAGGAGGTAGCTAATTTGCGGCGAAGAGATCAAGCGCCTAGAGAGCCTCATGCCTTCGCTCGCAGATTTGGATTTGCCTGAGGAGTAAAGCACCGCTCCCCCATGTAACCATCCTGTAAATCATAGCGGCGTAGTCGAGTTTTACCGTGATGCGGTCGCGCCTGGCGCTCCACTGTGCTAAAGTATCCCGAACGTTCAAACGACTACGAGGGGAACTAGAAGATGGCACGTGTGCACAACTTCTCAGCTGGCCCGGCCGCGCTGCCTACAAGCGTGCTCGCCGAGATCGCCGACGAGATGATGGACTACCGCGGTTGCGGCATGTCCGTGCTCGAGATGAGCCATCGATCTAGCATGTACCAGCAGATCATCGACGACGCCGAGGCAACCCTGCGCCGCCTGCTGAGCATCCCCGACAACTACCGTGTCCTGTTTTTGCAGGGCGGCGCCACGCTGCAGTTTGCGGGCATTCCCATGAACCTCATGCGCCGCGGCCGCGCCGGCTACGTCGTGACCGGCAACTTCGCCAACAAAGCGTACAAGGAGGCCGCAAAGTACGGCGAGGCCATGCTGCTCGCGAGCTCCGAGGACACCAATTTCGACCGCATCCCCGACATGGCCGACGTCAACGCGCGCATTGCCGCCGAGGCCGCGGGCGACGGGCTCGACTACGTCTACGTCTGCCAGAACAACACCATCTTTGGCACCATGTTCCACGAGCTGCCCGATTGCGGCGACGTGCCGCTGGTCGCCGATGTCTCGAGCTGCTTTTTGTCGCAGCCGCTCGACGTCGAGCGCTACGGGCTCATTTACGCCGGCGCACAGAAAAACGCCGGCGCCGCGGGCGTGACCGTGGTCATCGTGCGCGGCGACCTCATCGCCGATGGCCCCGCCTTTGCGCAGACGCCGCAGTACATGGACCTTAAGACCCAGGCCGCCAAGGGCTCCATGCTCAACACGCCCAACACCTTTGGCATCTATGTGTGCGGCAAGGTGTTCCACTGGGTCGAGGAGACCGGCGGACTCGCCGCCATGGCCGAGCGCAACTGGGCCAAGGCCAACCTGCTCTATAACCTGCTCGAGCACAGCGAGCTGTTCCATGGCACCACGCAAGCCGACAGTCGCTCCATCGCCAACGTCACCTTCCGCACCGGCGACGCCGAGCTCGATGCGGCCTTTGTCGCAGGCGCGGCCGAACACCAGATTCAAAACGTCAGGGGCCATCGCCTCGTCGGCGGCATGCGCGCCAGCGTGTACAACGCCGTCACCATGGAGGACGTGCAGGCGCTGGCCTCGTACATGAAGGACTTCGAAACGCAGCGTAGTTTGAGCCCGCGATCTAACTAGCCCGCAACGCGCGGGCCGACCAGCCACTTCAAACCACCTGTTTAAACCAAACCTGCTAAGGAGTTTTTCATGCGCAAGATTAAGACCATCGACGACATCACCAAGGACGGCAAAGTCGAGTTTGGCGAGGGCTACGAATTTGTGAGCACCGCCGAGGAGGCCGACGCCATCCTGATGCGATCGACTGACCTGCACGGCTACGAGCTGCCCGAGGGCATCCGCGCCATCGCCCGCTGCGGCGCCGGCGTCAACAACATCCCCGTCGAGGAGTACGCCAAGAAGGGCGTCGTCGTCTTTAACTCCCCCGGTGCCAACAGCAACGCCGTTAAGGAGCTCGTCCTAGGCATGCTGGTGCTCTCGAGCCGCGGCGTGGTGCAATCGATGAACTGGGTGCGCGACAACGCCGACGACCCCGAGATCCAGGTCGACGCCGAGAAGGCCAAGAAGGCCTTTGTGGGCCGCGAGCTCAAGGGCAAGCGCATCGGCGTCATCGGTCTGGGCAACGTAGGCTCCAAGGTCGCCAACGCCTGCGTCAATCTGGGCATGGACGTCTACGGCTACGATCCGTTCATTTCCGTTGAGCACGCGTGGGTGCTGAGCCGCGAGGTGCAGCGCGTGGGCACGCTCGAAGATCTCTGCCGCGGCTGTGATTACCTCACGGTGCACGTGCCCAGCAAGGCCGACACCATCGGCATGATCAGCACCGAGCAGATCAACCTGCTGGCCCCGGACGCCGTGCTCATCAACTACGCACGCGAGACCATCATTGACGAGGACGCCGTTGACGCCGCCCTGCGCGAGGGCAAGCTGAGCTGGTTTAGCTGCGATTTTGCCACGCCCAAGACCGTCAAGATGCCCAACACGTTTATCACCACGCACTCGGGCGCCGGCACTGGCGAGGCCGAGGCCAACTGCGCCGACATGGCCATCAGCGAGCTTAAGGATTACCTGGAGAACGGCAACATCGCGCACAGCGTCAACTACCCCGCCTGCAGCATGGGCAAGGCGCGCGCCGCAAGCCGCATCGCCTGCCTGCACGCCAACGTGCCCAACATGATCGGTCAGATCACGGCAATCCTGGCCAAGGACAATGCCAACGTGCAGCGTATGACCAACGAGTCTGCCGGCGAGAACGCCTACACCATGTTCGACACCGACGAGCACCTGGACAGCAGCACCATCGAGGCGCTCAAGCAGATTCCGTCGATGTATCGCGTGCGCGTGATCAAATAGCGCCGGCTGATCTGACGGGCAGTTCCCCATGTGGCCTGCCCGTCACTGACATTGAATGCCCGCGGGGGCGCCTTTCGCATGAGAGGCGCCCCCGTTTCTGTGAGCACTCCATTAAATGCACCGAGCCGCTTCTTGGCATACAATCTGTATGTTGACCTAACTATCTGTGAGGTGCCTATGGTTGATACAGATTTTGCTTGGCGGCTTACGCAAGGACTCGTGCGGATCGACAGTTCCGACCCAGGTGCGTATGAGGGCGAGATTGAACGCTATATCAAAGCGTTGGTTGAGGAACAGTTGGCGCAGCTGAGCCATCCGGTGCTCGATGCCGTGCAGATTGCAGAGCTCGAAGTACTCCCCGGGCGCCGCAACCTTATGGTCACCGTGCCGGGCCAAAGCGACGAGCCGCGACTCGTCTATATCTGCCATATGGATACCGTTACGCTGGGCGATGGCTGGGACGCGGACATTCCGCCGCTCGGGACGGTTGTGCGTAACGACAAACTCTATGGCCGTGGCGCCTGCGACATGAAGGGTGGCCTGGCCTGCGCCATTGCCGCACTGGTCCATACGCTCGAGCGCGTGGCGGCGGATGGCGCGCTACCCCGCCGCGGCTTTTCGCTCATCTGCTCGGTCGACGAAGAGGACTTTATGCGAGGCTCCGAGGCAGCCATCGATGCCGGCTGGGTCGGTTCGCGCGAATGGGTGCTGGACACCGAGCCCACCGACGGACAGATCCAGGTGGCGCACAAGGGGCGTACGTGGTTCGAGATTGAAATGGCTGGCGTGACGGCACACGCGAGCCAGCCTTGGAAGGGCGCCGATGCCGTCGCCGCCATGGCCGAGGCCGTCTGCGCGCTGCGCCATGCGTTCGCAGCGCTGCCCGAGCATGATGAGCTGGGGTCTTCGACCATCACGTTTGGCCAAATTGAGGGCGGATATCGCCCCTATGTCGTGCCCGACCGCGCCAAGGTCTGGGTCGATATGCGCCTGACTCCGCCGACCGATACGGCAGCCGCGAAGCGCATGGTAGAGCAGGCCATCGCCGTCGCCAAAGCCGCCATTCCCGGTTGCCATGGCAGCTACACCGTGACGGGCGACCGCCCCGCCATCGAGCGCGACCCGAACTCTCCCCTTCTAGCAGCGCTCAAGCGTGCCGCCGATGACGTGACGGACGCGGACACAACCGTCGGCTTCTTTACCGGCTACACCGACACCGCCGTCATTGCCGGCAAGACAGGTAACCGCAATTGCATGAGCTACGGTCCCGGGTCGCTCGCGCTCGCGCACAAGCCCAACGAATATGTGCCCCACGCCGATATCGTTCGCTGTCAGAACGTGCTCATCGCGCTCGCCGATAACGTGCTCTGGGACGCGAATGGGCAAGTTGGGGCATAATAAGCCGCGAACAAACCAACTCGTGCGTTAGGACCGCCCATGAAAGCACTTCCGTTTCCCTGCATCCGCCCGGCTCAGGACCGCGTGCTCGAGGCGTTGCCCGCAATGGGCAGCATCCTGAGCGGCAACGATGCTCTGCGCGGAGCCATTGCCGATGGCCTGATGCTCAAGGACCCGGGTGCGGCGTATTACGTGTACGAATGCTCGGGGGAGCCGGGGCGCGTGACGGGCGTTGTGGCGATCTGCCCGGTTGGTGCGCTGGCGGGCGGCGACGCGGTTGCCGCCGATACGGCCGCCGCTGCGCGCGCATTCGCCGACCTCAAGGTACAGCCCCGTCCCGTAACGCTCGCCTACGAGGCCTCGCCCGTCATGGATATCATCCTGGGCGCCGCCAAAGAGGGCGCCTCGCTCTACGCCGTCACCGATCCTGCGGGCATTACACACCGCGTGTGGGAGGTTAAGCGCGAGGACGCCGTCGGCGCCATCCGTGCCATGCTCGACCAGGCGCCGGAGCCGGTACTGGCCGACGACCCTGCCTACGCTGGCGCACTAGTCGGGGTATCACAGCTCCTGGCCGATGAGGCCCGTTCCGCCGGAACGTACACCGGCAAGGAGCCGTTCAACTTTACCGTTGCCGCGCTCTTCCCCGCTGCGCAGGTCAGCGGCGGCGCACCGCAGGTTCCGACGGGTCTGCTCACGCACCAAGTCGCGCGGTTCTAGCAAGACCAGACCGCGCAGCACAAAAATCGGCAGCTCAACAAACAGGGGGCGGAGATGCAGCAGGTACATGCATCTCCGCCCCTTTTGCGTCGAGAAGTTATGCCGGCGACCCGAGCCGCCACGCTCGCGTTATCCGCGCTGCGGACCTGCAGTAGCCACAAGCGGTTCAAGGCCCAGCTCGCGTGCGTAATCCTCCTGCGTAAAAATCTCAATCAGCTCAAACGTGTCGGATTCGTCGTCAAACGCAAAGTGCAGCACCGAGCAGTTGCCCGGCACGCGTTCGCGCTCGTCTGCCGCCGCGCCCCGCACGTGGTCCAAAAACTCCTTGATAGCCGAGCCGTGGCTCACCGCGAGCACGCACTCGTGGTCCGGACGTCGCATAAGCTCGGTCAGCGTCGCCACCATGCGCTCACGCACCTGCATCTGGCCCTCGCCGCCAAACTGACGATAGAAATCGCGCCACGGGCGCTCGGGCATAAGCATCACGCGCTCGGCCTCAAAGTCGCCAAAGAACCACTCGCGCAGACCGTCCAGGCGCTCGTACGCCAAGCCCGGCCACAGGTTGGCGATAGTCTGCTCGGTGCGATGAAGCGTGGAGGTGTAGGCATGATCGGGCTCAATGCCGCGCGCACGTAAAAACATGCCGGCGCGCGCCGCCTGGTCGCAACCCAACTGCGTAAGCGGCGAGTCACTCCACCCCTGAATGATACGCTTAAGGTTGAATATCGTCTGTCCATGACGGACCAGATACAGATCTTTATTCATAGGGGTCCTTTCGTTCGTTACCAATCAAGGAGCGAAAACGCACCGTCGCAATAGCCAAAATGAAGCACGGCACCGTTGTCGGGTAGCTCTCCCCTGCCAGTCACATACTCAAGAAACTCCTGGCAGGAAGAGCCGTGGGAGACTGCCAGCACACAGTCGTGCTGCGGCCTGGCCATGATGTGGGACAGCGCCGCGACCATGCGCGACTGGAGCTCGCCTTCAGACTCGCCACCAAAGGCCACCGGATAATCACCCCAGGGCTGCGGCGGCATCTCGCGATTTGATGTACCCTCCAGCGAGCCCAAATGCCACTCGCGCAGGTCATCGACCAGCTCTATCGAGCAGCCCTCACCAGCAATTAGCTCAGCCGTATGCCGCGCCCGGCCCAACGGCGAGGAATACACACGGTCAAAGGTCACGCCACGCGCCTCAAACGCCGCGCGCGTCGCCAGCGCCTGCTCGCGCCCGCGCGCCGTAAGCGGCGAATCGTGCCCACCCTGCAAAATGTTCTGCACATTGAGCTCAGTCTGCCCATGCCGCACCAAATACAAATCTGCCACACGTCCTCCCCTCGCACCACCGAAAAGGGGACAGGTACCTTTGTGGTGGTTTACCGCCGGATTGCGCCGCAACGACGCACAACTACAGCAGCACGTCGGCAAGCGGACGCTTGGGTACGTGGTGCACCCGCGCCTCGTCGCGCCAATAATTGATGGAGCCGTCGGGGTTGGAATCGATCGCATCGATCACCTGTGTCTCGGCCGGAACGCCAAACGCCATGATCAGCTTGAGCTCATATTTGTCGTTATCGAGCCCCATGGCATCGATCGCGTGGGGCGTAAAGGCCTTGAAAATGCAGGCTGCCACCTCGGGCGTGGCGCTGCGGGCGGCGAGCATCATCGTCTGCGCGGCAATGCCCGTGTCGACATCGGTAATGGGAGCGGCGGGCTTGCCCGGAACGGCGCGCTCAGCAAGAATCGCGATGTAGCCGGTCGGGCGCTCACCCTCGGCAGGACCCGGCCAGTCCTTAAGTGCGCCGGCCCATGCGAGCTCGTCAAATACGCGCGCGCAGTCCTCTGCACCGCTTACCACATGAAAACGCAGACGCTGAGCATTGGCACCACAGGGAGCCAGGTGCGCAAGTTCCGCCAGCTCGAGCAAAAACTCGCGCGGCACGCGCATGGACTCGTCAAAGCGGCGGCACGTGCGGGCGCGGCGAACCAACGCATCAAACGCGTCCAAGCCGAGCTTTTCGCAACCCTGCTTTGCCATCGACTCAGCGCTTACCGGCGCCGCGGGAACTGTTTCGTTCATAGGGACCCCCAATTTCGGGCAATTGTTCTTAGGAAAATCTAACCTAAAACGTAGGCAATAACGAACAGGGCTGCAATGTTCTACACCTGTTGAATAGAAAATCGCGACGTGGGGAACAACGGAAACAATTCGGGGCCTTTGGGTTACGTTTCACCCTCCCCGACCCATACGTCAGCGCCTTTAGGCGATACTGGTCGTAACGATCAAGGCTTACGCCGCACGGAAAGGAGACATTATGGGCATCTTTAAGAACGATGACCAAAAATCGAGCCAGTTTGGATTTGACGAGAAAAGCATGGCGGGCAAAGCCGTCAAGGCCGTACGCTGGATCTACGCCATCACGGGCGTCTTAGCGCTCATTGCTGGTATCGCGCTGCTTTTTGCACCCGCCAAGTCCCTCGTCTTTTTGATGACTGTCCTGGGTTTTTACTTTGTAATCACTGCTGCCATCAGGCTGTTCACTGCCATTTTTGAGCCGCTGCTGCCCACCGGCTGGCGCGTGACGAGCATCATCTCCAACCTACTCATTATCTTGGGCGGCGTCATAATCCTGCGCAACCAGGCCTTCTCGACCGCGACGCTCACCACGATGGTGGTTATCGTGGCCGGCTTTGGCTGGATTGTCGAAGGTGTCATGTCCATTCTGGAGTCCGAGCTTTCGTCCAACCGCGCCCTCGCTATCCTGAGCGGTGCACTCTCCATCATCGCCGGCATGTTCGTGTTTATCTATCCGCTATGGTCGGCCAAGATGCTCGTCATCTTTAGCGGCGCCGCGCTGCTGGTGTTTGGCGTTACGCTGATTGTTCGCGCTATTCAATTTGGCAAACTGGTGCACTAGATGCCGCGAACGCTCTTTATTGATGCCGACGCCTGCCCGGTCACGCGCGAGTCGATTGACTGCGCGCGGCGGGCGGGCGTCGCCGTTGTTATCGCCGGCAACAGCACGCAAAACCTGGAACGGCACATTCGCCGCGACGACCCGCGCGATGCCGAGCACGCGCGACGCGGCTTTTGGGTCACGACGCTCGACGTGAGTGTGGGCGCCGACAGCGCCGACTTTGCCATTGTCGAACGCCTGCAGGCGGGCGACGTGGTCGTGACGCAGGACATTGGCTTGGCGAGCATGGTGCTCGGGCGCGATGCCGCCGCCATCGGTGTGCGCGGGCGCGTCTACGACAAAGCGACCATCGACATGCAGTTGTTTATTCGCCACGAGGAAAAGAAGGTGCGTCGCGCTGGCGGTCGCACCCGCGGGCCGGCAGCCTTCACCAGCGAAGATCGCGCTCGCTTTAAACGCAACCTCACCGAGCTGCTGCGCTAACCAAGGTAGATTTTTGGGACATGTCCGGAAATCTGCTTTTTGCTTTGGGCGGTGTGAGCGCTCAAAATCCATGGCTCAACAAAAAACGGGTTTCAAAATGCCATGCGTCGCCGCATTGTGCAGGCGCCGAGCATGGCTATTTTGAAACCCGTTTTGTTAGGCCCACTTAGAGGCCGAAGGCGGATAGGATGAGGCCCCAGCCGGCACCGATGACGTACATCATGATCAGGAACAGGACGTTTTCGCGGGCACTGCGGTTGGTGCGGAACAGCACCAGGTAGCCCACACCGGCGGAAATGAGCGTGCCGGCGAGCATCGGCGCCAGCTGTAGCGCGCCCTCCAGGTACAGCTGCGTGATAACGACGCTAGCCGAGCAGTTGGGGATCAGGCCGACGAGTGCCGAGCCCAGGACCGCAAGCGTCTCGTTACCGCGCAGGAACTGCTCGATTGCGGACTCGCCGAACGTCTCGAGTACGGCGACCAGAATCAGCGTCACCAGAAAAATGAATACCGAGACCTGCACGGTGTGCGAGATCGCGCTGCGGATGATCGACAGGACAGGCGTCCCTTCGTGGGAATGAGAGTGACCGTGACCATCATGGTGTTCATGTTCGCCCTCATGACCGTGATCGTGGCCATGTCCGTGTTCGTGCTCGTCCTCGTCTTCATCGCAACCGCAATGGTCGCGCTCGCACAACTCGTGGATGTGGTCGGCGCTCACGCCCGCCTCGGCCACTTCATCAATGATGTCGCCCCCGGTATGGTCGTCGTGCGCGCAGTTCACATGAGCCGGATTGGCAGCGGTCCCCAGCACGGTACGGCGAATCGCCGCATGCGCGCGGGCATTACGACGCAGGCCGCGAATGGCGGCGTCCACGATAAAGCCCGTGATCAGCGCGATCAGTGCCTTCGAAGCCAAAAGCATCGCCATGGTCTGCACGGGCACCTGCTCGGCGAGCAACAGCGGCAGCATCTCATCGGAGGTCGAAAGGAACACCGCCACCAACGTGCCCAAGGTCACGACACGACCGGCATACAGCGTGGCCGCCATTGCCGAAAAGCCGCACTGCGGCACCATGCCCAGCAACGAGCCAACCACGGGGCCCGCGGCACCGGCGCGCTTGATGGCCCCGTTAACGCGGTCGCCCGCAACGTGCTCAAGTGTCTCGAGAGCAAGATACGTCACCAACAAAAACGGCGCCAGCGAGAGCGTGTCCTTGCCGGCGTCGAGCAGAATATCAATCAGCAAATCCATGACGGATGGAACCTTTCATGTCTTTCGGCAGCATTGTAAAAGTCCTAGCGGTCAACTAGGGTATTGTAGTTGTCCTAGGCGCGATGCCAATAGTTGCCCATGGTAAACTATCATCTCGCCATAACTCAATGCCACCGAGCCGCGCGACACGGCCCGTCCAAGGAGCAGTTATATGAACGTTTCACAAGCACTCGAATACGAGCGCCAGCCGTTTATTCCCATGTTTATCTATGGCGATCACGGCGCCATGGAGTCCGAGCGCCAGAAGGGCGAGGAGGCCCTTAAGGTGCTCGAAACCGAGTACTTTACCGCCGAGGGCGACCCCAGCTTCGACTTTGCCACCGTGCGCGACCTGGCTGACCGCAACCGCGACCTGTGCGACCAGATTGGCGAGGCGCGCCTGCGCAACGTGACGCCCGCGACGCTTTCGCGCGGCCTGTCCGATGCCGACACCTGCGCCGCCATCGGCAAGATGCAAAAGCGCACCGCCGCGTCCGTTATGCGCGAAATCCGCGGCGACCGCGACGCGCTCGGCGTGGCCTACGCCCGCAAGCCCATCCAGGGCACCGTGCTCGGTATCGACATCGAGACCACCGGCCGTGCACCCGAGCGCGGCTATATCATCAACGTGGGCTGGGAGATCATGGAGCTCACCAGCGACGCCGTCCCGCATGACGCCGAGGCACACTACTGCGGCCTGCCCGACATCTACCGCGGCGAGGATGTGCCGCTATCGAACATCCATCACATTACCTGGGACGACATCGACGGCAAAAAACCATTCCGCGAGAACAAGGAACTGCAGAAGCAGCTGCTCAAACTTATGAAGAAGTACCCGTACATGGCGCATAACGCCGCGTTCGAAGACAGTTGGTTCAAGATCCACCTGGACGGTTACGCCGAGGCACGCCGCGCCGGCAAGATTATCGTCATCGACTCGCGCCAGATCTGCCGCAGCCTGGATGCCGACGTCCGCTCGCTCCCCCGCGAGTCCGCGCCCGCCGCGCTCGAGAACTGGGCCCGCCGCCGCGGCACCCTCGCCGCCGACGCCAACGAGCAGCACCTGGGCCTCGACGACACCGACCTCATGCTCCGCACGGTTCAGGCCGAGTTCAACCTCAAGAACCTATTCGCCAAGTAGAAACGCCTGCGACAAACCCCGGCGTAGATCACGAGCGGTCTCGCAGCGGGAAACCCCGCAGCGGGGCCGCCCTACGTTCCACAGATAGATTTGCCATCACAAATTCTGAACACTCATTGCGAACGATTTCGGCCAATTCCCGACACGTAATTCGTTGTCGGATGGTGATGCATCACTATCAAATGTGCGGCAATTGAGTATTTATATGCTATAGCTAAGCTGCGAAAACTTTTATTTAGGGCATACCAACTCATAATTGCGTCAAGCTTTTGGACAGCATTTGGTTAGACCTCTAAAACGGCTTTTCCACTCAGCGCCGTCAACACGGCATTAGCTGACACGATATATATCATGAGTATCGTATTGTCACATACCACTGCAAAAGCGGTCTACCAGGCCGCGCATTCGGTGTCTGCGAAAGGCATCGAGTCCTGTAGTCCTGCCGCGATTTACGGATCATGTCCCACCGGAACGCTCCTTGACGCAGCCACAGAATGGCTCACCAAAAATGATGTTTCCCTCGACGCAAATGATTCCCTCGAGGTGATGGTGTTTGATCGCAGGAATGCGCGCTATACAATGAACTGTCAGTGCCACGTTTCTTCAAAACGATTCTCAAACTCACGCTTTATAGAGATCAAAGATGGCATCTTCATTGTTGGCGTTGAGCTTTGCGCACTTCAGGCCGCCACCTATCTTTCTTTTCGCGAACTAGTGGAGTACTACTTTGAACTGTGCGGCGCTTATTCCCTTGGAACCGACTCTTCCACCTCCTATACCGAGCGTTTCGCGCTCACCTCGACCGAGAGGTTAAAGCAGTTCTTTAATTCCATTACCAGATGCGACGGTTTGGCCCTTGCCCGAAAGGCGATCCAATGTGTACGCGACGGATGCCGGTCTCCTATGGAAACAGCCTTTGTCATGATTCTAACGCTGCCCAAAAGCGAAGGAGGGCTTGGTATTAAGGGAATTGAGACCGATTACGAGGTACAGGTCACCGCTGCCGCAAAGAATCTCACGAGACGCAAAAAGTTCTTTATGGATGCGTATCTAAAGAAATCTCGCACAGACATTGAATACAACGGTTTTTATCATGACGCGGAAGAAGACCGCGCCATCGATGAGGAGCGCAAGAATGCACTTGCGTCCATGGGGTACGGAATCATCACCGTCAGTCGTTATTCCTTTATGCATGCCAGCTCTTTCGTTAGGGTCATGGAAGCAATCCAGCGGAAAGAGGGCGTACGCCCCTCGCGTCTGCCAAAAGACTTTCAAATCATGCAAGAGGACCTGAGACAGTTTGTGCTCAGAAGGTTTATAGAAGAGAAAAAGCGAATTCAGAAGCAGCTTCGCCAGGATTCCGAAGATCGTCAACGAATCGACCTCGAAAAAGCAATGCTCGAAGGCACTACGTTGGATGATCCAACGATTAACGAAGCGCCGGCAATCGATGACATGCAAACAGTCAAAATCGACAGCCCATCATTTGCTCAAACAAGCAGCCTCGCGCCCGAGGGCAGGATCTTCGGGGCCGGAAGCTAGACCGGCTAACAAGGTGGGTACCCTAGCGATGTGCAAAATTGCGAGTATTCAGCAGGGTCGGGTGTCTATCACCCTCGAGTGGATCCAAATGTGAAGCGAAATCACTCTTGCGTGAGAGCGTTAGGCAACATTTGAGGAAGAACTCATCGGATTAACACCTTAAGATAACTCTTGAACTGCATTATATGACCTGCAATAAATTAACAGACCCCCTATAGTTGCAGAATACTCCATTTTTTGCACGGCTCAGGGGCACCCACCCCGGCATCGGCTATCAAAACCGCTCAGTCCGGGATCTCGTCCACTATTCCCCATCATTTTGTGCAACGAATTACCTGAACGTCATTGACACATGAACATACACTCATATAATCGAAAGTAAATTATATGAGCGCATGTTCATATGAAAGGATATTGCAATGAGCATCCGCGTTGATGAAACGAAACCCGACATCGAGGCCACCGAACCCGCGATCCCCACCACCTGCTCGCCCGAGGACCTTCCCGACGAGGAGCTGCTGTACGACCTTGCCGACCTGTTCAAGGTCTTCAGCGACACCACGCGCATCAAGATCCTCTACGCCCTCATGGGCCGCGAGCTCTGCGTGGCCGACATCGCCGAGGCGACCGCGACCTCGCAGTCCGCGGTGTCGCACCAGCTGCGCACACTCAAGCAGTCGCACCTGGTTAAATTCCGGCGCGACGGGCGCAATATCCTCTACTCGCTCGCCGACGACCACGTCTACACCATGCTCAACCAGGGCATGAGCCACATCTGCGAATAGCAGCCAACCACGGTACCAGCGCGGCCTGCACCCAAGCCGCAAATACAGGGAAAGGAACCCACCATGAAAAAGCAGTTTAAGCTCGATGAGATCGACTGCGCCAACTGTGCGCGCGAGCTTCAGGACGAGCTGGCCAAGCTCGAGGGCGTCAAATCCGTGTCCGTCAACTTTATGACCCAGAAGTTGACGCTCGAGGCCGATGACGCCGAGTTCGACGAGGTCCTCGACCGCGTTGTGGAGTTCACCGCCGACGCCGAGCCGGACTGCGAGATTATTCTCTAGCCCAGGTTTACGCCAACCTGCAAGGCCGCGCTTGCTGCGGCCTTTGCTCGCGAAATTATATGAGCGAATGTTCATACATTCAAATGGGAGGATACGAGTCATGGCCACCGCCGACCCCAAAAAGAAAAAGAAGAAGCGCAAGAAAAAAGAATCACTCGAGCATAAGCGCAACCGCATCCTGGTAGCGCTGGGCATTTTTGCCGTGGTGTACGCCCTCGATGAGTTCGGCACCCTTACCGCCGCATTCGGCACCCCGGGCGACATCTACGCCAGCTTTGTGCTGTTCCTCGTGCCGTTTTTGATTGCCGGCTACGACGTACTGCAAAAGGCATTCAATAACATCCGCCGCGGCAAGGCCTTCGACGAGAGCTTCCTCATGGCCGTCGCGACCATCGGCGCGTTTGCCATGGTGCTCTTCCCCGATACCGACCCGCACATGGCCGAAGGCGCCGCCGTCATGCTGTTCTACCAGGTCGGCGAGCTGTTTCAGGCGTACGCCGTGGGCAAGAGCCGCAAGTCGATCAGTGCCATGATGGACATCGCGCCCGACTACGCTAACGTCGAGCAGCCCGACGGCACACTCGAGCAGGTCTTCCCCGATGACATCGCCGTCGGCACCGTGATCGTGGTCAAGCCCGGTGAACGCGTGCCTATCGACGGCGTCATCGTCGAGGGCGAGACACAGCTCGATACCGCCGCCCTTACCGGAGAGTCGGTCCCCCGCCCGGCCAAAACTGGAGACGATATCATCAGCGGCTGCATCAACATGACGGGTCTCATCCACGTGCGCACCACCAAGCCCTTTGGCGAGTCCACCGTCGCGCGCGTCCTGGAGCTCGTAGAAAACGCCAGCGAAAAGAAGGCGCGTACCGAGAACTTCATCACGCGCTTCGCCCGCGTCTACACGCCCGCTGTCACCGGCGCGGCCGCGGTACTCGCGCTCGGCGGTGGCTTGGTCACCGGCGCCTGGTCCGACTGGATCCTGCGCGGCCTGACCTTCCTCGTCGTCAGTTGCCCATGCGCGCTCGTGATCAGCGTGCCGCTCAGCTTTTTTGGCGGCATCGGTGGCGCATCCAAGCTGGGCGTCCTCATCAAGGGCTCTAACTACCTCGAGACGCTCGCGGATGTGGACACCGTCGTCTTTGACAAGACCGGCACGCTCACCAACGGCACGTTTTCGGTCGTGGCGGTACACCCCGAGGCAGGCTATACCGAGCAGTCGCTGCTCGAAGTCGCGGCCCTTGCCGAGTCATTCTCCGACCATCCCATCGCGCAGTCGGTACGCACCGCCTTCCAGGGCGAGCTCGATCCCAAACGCGTAAGCGACTCCACCAATGACGCGGGCCATGGCGTGACGGCGATTATCGACGGCAAGCGCGTCATCGTCGGCAACGCAAAGATGCTTGCTGTGGCCGGTATCGAAGCGCCCAATTGCGAGATCGTCGGCACCATCCTCCACGTGCTGGTCGATGATACGTACGCCGGCCACATCGTAATTGCCGACACCATAAAGACCGATGCCGAGCAAACGATTCGCGACCTGCACGCCGCCGGCGTCAAGCGCACCGTCATGCTCACGGGCGACCGTGAGGAGGTTGCGGCGTCTGTAGCCAAGCAACTCGGTCTCGACGAGTTCCACGCGCAGCTGTTACCGGGTGATAAGGTCGAGCGTGTCGAGGCGCTGCTTGCAGCAGAATCGGGCAAGGGCAAGCTCGCCTTTGTAGGCGACGGTATCAACGACGCACCCGTGCTTACCCGCGCAGACGTTGGCATCGCCATGGGCGCTATGGGCTCGGACGCCGCAATTGAGGCGGCGGACGTCGTGCTCATGGATGACAAGCCGTCCAACATCTCCCGCGCGATCCGCGTGGCGCGCAAGACCATGTCGATTGTTTGGCAGAACATCATCTTTGCGCTGGGCATTAAGTTGCTGATTCTGGTGCTTGCGGCACTGGGCATCGCCAACATGTGGCTTGCTGTGTTCGGCGACGTGGGCGTGGCGATTATCGCCATCCTGAATGCCATGCGCGCGATGGGTGTCAAGAACCTGTAGCGTTCGTGGGCTGTCCGGCCGGGGCCGGGTTTGGTTTTGAAAACGTCCTCGCGCATGAGGCCCGTCTTTCCTGCTCCTGCGGAGCAACGGAAAGGCGGGCCTCGCGCTGTGGAGTGTTTTCAAAACCAAACCCGGCCCCGGCCTGCGGTGACGTAGGTGGCAGTTCTTGGGCATCGCTTGCTGGCGGGGTTCCTTTGCTGAAATGGACTTGGCCGAAAGGACCGCTGGTCCCGGTCGCTGGTTCGCGCTTTGCGCGAACTCCGCGCTACTGGGGGTTCGTTAGGATTCCGCCGCTTGGCCCGTCGCCTCGCCCCGGTTCAGCATCGCCCTCAGTTTCTCGAAGCTTTCCTCGCTCAGGCAGTGCTCCATGTGGCAGCCCTCTTGCGACGCGACCTCAGCCGAAACACCCGCATCCTCCAGCAGCCCCACGAAAAAGCAGTGACGCTCCCACATTTGGCGAGCGACCTCCAGACCACGCTCCGTCAGATGAACGTCGCGCTTGCCCATTTCGACATAGCCGTTGCTTTCCAGCGTCGCCATGGCCTTGGAAACGCTCGCCTTGGTTACGCCGAGGTACTCCGCAACGTCGATCGAGCGCACGATGCCCTGGCGTTCCGACAGAACGTAGATCGATTCGAGATAGTCTTCTCCGGATTCACGTAGGGCCATGGGCCGCCTTTCGCGATGATTGCTAGTTAGCCTTTGGATACTTTCCACGGCTTACTTTACCGCAAAAGTTGCCCATGTCTTACTACTTTGCCTAAAAGTTAGCCGTGTTTCACAAAACGAGCGGGACGAAAACAAAATGGGAACACGCCCCGCAAGGAGTGTCCCCAAGTGCCGAGCCGCAACTATAGCAGTCCAAAGTACTTCGCGGCGTTGTAGATCCCATCGTCGTCCACGGCGGTCGTTACGTAGGTCGCTGCGGCCTTCACGGTCTCCTGCGCGTTGCCCATGGCCACACTTGTGCCCACGGCCGAGAACATCGACAGGTCGTTCTCGCCGTCGCCAAAGGCAATCGCCTCGCTCGCGTCGATGCCCAGGCGCTCCAGCGTCGCCGCCACGCCCAGGTCCTTGCCGCCGTTAGCCGGAATAATGTCACAGAACAGGTCGCACCAGCGCGTGGTGAGCGAATGCGACACGGCATCGGTCACGATATGCTCGTCGGCCGGGTCCACAAAGGCGCAAAACTGGTAGACCGGCGCGTCAAAGGCGTGCTCAAACGGCTCCTCGTGGTAGACGATTCCAGCGTTGCTGCCAGCCGTCACCACGCGCTCGGACAGGCGGTTCACAAACGAGTTCTCGCCCTGCATGCACAGCGAGTCGTAGCGCCCCTGCGCCACCTGGTCCACAATCACCGCAACGTCGTCCGAATCGATCGGGCAGCTGCGGTAGACGCCCTTGGCATCAAAACAGTGCTGGCCCGAAAGCGTAATGTACGCATCCCAGCCCAGGTCGAACAGCCAGTCCGGCATCTGGTAGGTCGGACGGCCCGTGGCGATCACGCACGCAATCCCCTGCTCGCGAAAGCTGTCGAGCACCTGCTGCGCCGACGCCGGAATCCGGTGGGTCTTAAAGCTCAGCAGCGTACCGTCGATATCGAAAAACGCGGCTTTGATCATTCTCGCCTACTCCTCGCCCTCGAGCTTTTCGCTCGCCTCGAGCCACGCCATCTCCAGCTCGTCCATGGCGGCGTGAGCCTCGTCGATCTTTGCCTGCTGCTCGCCGAGCGCCGTGTAGTTGGTGGGATCGACCTGGGCCATGGCGGCCTCGGCCTCCTCCACGCGGGCGCGCTGCGTCTCCATCTTGCGCTCGAGCGAGCTCACCTCGCGGCGGAGCTTCTGACGCTCGGCGTTGGAAAGGCCGTTGGGCTGACCGCTCGACTTGGGCTTGTCGGCAGCAGCCGCCGCACCGGTGTCGAACGTGCCGGTCTTAGCGCTCGGCGCGCCCACGGGCTCGCCCTCGGCGGTAGCGTTGCACAGGCGCAGGTACTGGTCCACGCCGCCGGGCATATGCGTCAGATGGCCATCGAGCAGTGCCCACTGTTGGTCGGTCACGCGCTCCATCAAAAAGCGATCGTGTGTCACCAGGATCAGCGTGCCGGGCCAGCCGTCCAGCAGGTCCTCGACAATCGCGAGCATGTCGGTATCCAGGTCGTTGCCCGGCTCGTCCAGGATGAGCACGTTGGGCTCGTCCAGAATCGTCAGCAACAGCGACAGGCGACGGCGCTGGCCGCCCGAAAGATCGCCGATGCGGCTCCAGAGCTGCTGCGTCGTAAAGCCCAGACGTTCGCAGAGCTTCTCGGGCGAAGTCTCCTTGCCGTCGATGACGTAGTACTTCTTATAGTTGCCGAGCACCTCGCGGATCGTGTCGCCCATGTAGGGTTCGAGTTCCTCGAGCTGCTGCGACAGCACGCCAAAGCGCACTGTCTGGCCAATCTTCACGCGGCCGCGCGTGGGTTCAATCTTGCCCTGGATCACGTCGAGCAGCGTCGACTTACCGGCGCCGTTCTCGCCCAAAAGGCCATAGCGGTCGCCCGCACCAATGAGCCAGGTCACATCGGTGAGCACCTGCTTGGGCGCGCCGTCGGTATCGGCATAGCCGGCATCCACGTCGACCACATCGATAACCTGCTTGCCCAAGCGGCTCACGGCCAGGCGCTTGAGCTCCAGCTCGTCACGCACGGGCGGCACGTCGGCGATCAGCTCACGAGCGGCATCCACGCGAAACTTGGGCTTGGTGGAACGAGCCTGGGCACCGCGGCTCAGCCACGCGAGCTCCTTGCGCGCCATGTTGCGACGGCGCTCCTCGGTAACGGCGGCCATGCGGTCGCGCTCCACGCGCTGCAGGATATATGCGGAGTAGCCGCCCTCGAAGGGATCGACCTGGCCGTCGTGGACCTCCCACATGCTGGTGCAGACCTCGTCCAAGAACCAGCGATCGTGCGTGACCACGAGCATGGCGCCCTGACCGCGCTGCCAGCGAGCCTTAAGATGGCGTGCAAGCCAGTTGATGGTGCGCATGTCCAGATGGTTAGTGGGCTCGTCGAGCATGAGCACGTCGTAGTCGCCGATCAACAGGCGCGCGAGGTCCACGCGGCGGCGCTGGCCACCCGAAAGCTCGCCCACCGTGCCCTCCCAGGGCACATCGCTAATGAGACCGGCGAGGATCTGGCGCGTGCGGGGGCTCGACGCCCACTCATACTCGGGCGTGTCGCCCACGACGGCATGGTGCACGGTGTCGGTGTCGACAAGCTGGTCCTTTTGGCCGAGCAGGCCGATCGTGGTGCCGCGACGATGCGTCACGCGGCCGTCGTCGGGCTCCAGCGTGCCGGCGAGCACGCTCAGCAGCGTCGACTTGCCGTCGCCGTTTTTACCGACAATACCAATACGGTCGCCCTCGCCCACGCCGAGCGTCACGCTATCGAAAATATGCTTGGTGGGAAACTCTAGGCTGACGGAATCGCATCCCAAAAGAATCGCCATATGCCCTGCTCCTTCGTAGAAATTCAACGTTGTCCATAATAGCAGCGAAAAGGCGGGCCGCACACGACACAAAAAGGCGGGCCATCTCCCAAAAGAGATGACCCGCCTCTCCAATCAGTCCCGTGGCAACCGTGGCCGCCGCGGGCCTCAAGCATGTCCCGGACTAGGAGAACATGCCGGTGAGGTAATCATTCAGCCGCTTATCCTTGGGCCGTTGGAAAATCTCGTCAGTCTCGTCGTACTCGACCATATCGCCCATGTAGAAGAACGCCGTGCGGTTGGACACACGCGACGCCTGCTCCATGTTGTGCGTCACGATAACGATGGCGCGGTCGGCCACGATCGATGACATGAGGTCCTCGATCGCCAGCGTCGAGATGGGGTCGAGCGCCGAGCAGGGCTCGTCGAACAGAATCACGTCGGGGTTGAGCGCCAGCGTGCGCGCGATGCACAGACGCTGCTGCTGGCCGCCCGAAAGCGCGTAGGCGCTCTTGTCGAGCTTGTCTTTGACCTCGTCCCAAAGCGCCGCGCCGCGCAGGCTTTCCTCGACCATGCGGTCGAGCTCGTCGCGGTCGGTGATGCCGTGGCGCCTAGGCGCAAACGTGATGTTGTCGCGAATGGACTTGCGGAACGGGTTGGGCTGCTGGAACACCATGCCAATGGAACGGCGCAGCTCGTAGGTGTTTTCGGTCTTGGTGTTCACGTTGCGCCCGCGATAGTTGATCTCGCCCTCCACGCGGCAGCCGCGAATCTCGCGATTCATGAGGTTGAGGCTACGCAAGAAGGTCGACTTACCGCAGCCCGAAGGCCCGATGAGCGCCGTGATCTCGCCCTTGTGAAAGTCGAGCGACGTATTGTGCAGTGCATGGTGGTCGCCATAGTACACGTTGACGTCCTTGGTGGAGAGCACGACCTCGTCGCTCACGGCCTTGCCGCTCGCGCGCACGCGCTTCTCGCTCTCCCCCACGCTCGACAAAAAGTCCTGGGTCTCGGACGATGCCGCCTCAGTTGCGGGCGTTGCATTTATCTCGCTCATTCGGCCGTCATCTTCCTTGCCAGTTGTTTGCCCACGATACGGGCGACTACGTTAAACAGCAGCACGCAAATCATC
This sequence comes from Collinsella sp., assembly GCA_037277825.1. GTDB lineage: Bacteria > Actinomycetota > Coriobacteriia > Coriobacteriales > Coriobacteriaceae > Collinsella. Next base: position 3,082 of record JAYBEF010000112.1, on the reverse strand, counting down.
AGCAGCGCCGCGGTGCCCCAAACGATCTGCTGGGCCTCGGGGCTGCCCTCGCCATAGATCTTGTAGATGTGCACGGCGAGCGACTCACCGGGGCGGAACACGTTCCAGGCGCAGGTGGGGCTCGACAGGTTAAAGCTCAAGAAGTTCAGACGCACCGGCGAGCTCATGCCCGAGGTAAAGAGCAGTGCCGCGGCCTCGCCAAAGACGCGGCCGGCCGAAAGCACGATGCCGGTCACGATGGCGGGCATGGCCTCGGGGATCAGGATGTGCAGCGTGGCTTCCCAACGGGTAAGGCCCATGGCCAGGCACGCATCGCGCTGGGTCTGCGGCACGTCCTCGAGCGCCTGCTGAATCACGCGCACCAGGATGGGGATGTTGAACATGGTGAGCGCGACGGCGCCGGAGATGATGGAGTACTTCCAGCCCAGCTGCACCGAGAACACCAGGAAGCCAAACATGCCGACGACGATGGAAGGCAGCGAGGACAGCGTCTCGATGGCGGTAGAGGCGATGTCGCGGATAGGGCCGTTCGGCGCGTACTCAACCAGGAAGACCGCTCCGCCTAGGCTGATGGGCACCGAGATGATCAGAGTGATCAGCAGCAGGTAGAACGAGTCGAACAGCTGGTAGAGCACGCCGCCCTGCGTTCCGTTGGCACGCGACGGCTCTGTGAGAAAGCCCGGCTGGAACAGCGTCGAGATGTCCTCGAACAGGATATAGGCCACCATGGAGATGACGATGAGCATGACGATGGCGACAATCGCCGTCAGCACGCCCGTGGCGATGCGATCCTGCTTTTGGACACGCCCGAGCCTCGCCTCGTCGATGTGGATGCGCGTGCTAGCCACGAGCCTTCGCCCCTTTGCGGCCAATGAGATGGATGATCAGGATGAAGATGAGGCTCATGCCCATCAGCAGCAGACCGAGTGCCCACAGGACGTCGTCCTGGGCCGAGCCCTCGGCGTAGACCGCCATGGACGTGGTGAGCGTGGTGGTGATGGTCGAAGCCGGCGACAGCAGCGACGTCGGCATGGCCTCGATGCCGCCGATGACCATGCGCACGGCGAGCGTCTCGCCAAAGGCGCGGGTCATGCCCAAGATAACCGCGGTCATGAGCGACGGCATGGCGGACTTGAGCACCACGTGCCAGATGGTCTGCCAGCGGGTGTAGCCCAGCGCGAGCGAGCCCTGTCGGTAGCCGTCGGGCACGGCGCGCAGGCCATCGACCGAAAGCGTGGTCATCGTCGGCAGAATCATGACCGCCAGCACGATGGCGCCGGGCAAGATGCCCAGGCCCGTGCTCACGTGGAAAACGCTCTTCATAAGACCGACGACCACGTGAAAACCGATCAGGCCAAAGACGACCGAGGGGATGCCGGTCAAAAGCTCAATGAGCGGCTGAAAGATCTTAGAGCCAAACTTAGGGCTAATCTCGACCGCAAAGATGGCAGAGCCGATGGCGATGGGCAGCGCGATGAGCGTGGAGAGCACCATGACCGCAAACGAGGTGACAATCAGGGGCAGGGCGCCGGTGTAGGGCAGGCCGCTTTCGGCTGTGTTGGCCAGGTCCCACTTGGTGCCGGTGAAGAACTCGACGACCGAAACGCCGTCCTTGAGAAAAGCCGAGAGGCCCTTTTGGGCGACCATAAAGATGAGCGCGGCAACGACAAGCGTCACGAGCGCAACGCACGCGCCCGTGACGCCCAGGCCCACGTTCTCAAGGTCGCGCTTTGGCAGCTGTTTTGCCATTGCAAACCTTTCCGGGGCGATTACTTATTTAGCGGAGACCTTGCCGCTGGCGTCCTTGACGACCTTCATGGCAGAGACGGGGATAAAGCCCTGCTCCTCGACGAGCTTGCCCTGGACGTCATCGGAAAGCATGAACTCCAGGAAGGCCTTGGTGGCCTCGTCGGCATCCTTAGCGCAGTACATGTGCTCGGTAGCCCAGATCTTGAAGGAGTCGTCGGTGACGTTTGCGCTCTTGGGCTCCACGCCCTCGACCTTGATGGCGTTGAACTTGGAGTCATCGAAGTGCGAGAAGTCGAGGTAGGAGATGGCATTGTCGGTGCTGCCCATCTGAGTCTGAACGTCGCCGGACTTGTCGAGCTCGGCGTCGCCCTTAAAGTCGACAGCCTCGTCGCCAAAGACGGCAGCCTCGAAGGTGGCGCGGGTACCGGAGCCGGCCTTGCGGTTGAGAACGACGATAGTAGCGTCGTCGCCGCCGACCTCCTTCCAGTTGGTGATCTGGCCAGAGAAGATGCCCTTGAGCTGCTCGAGGGACAGATCGTCGACCGTCACGTTCTTGGAAACGACGGGGCCCATGCCCACGACGGCGACCTCGTGGTCGACGAGGTTCTTGACCTGGTCGGCCTCGAGCTTGGTCTCGGCGAAGACGTCGGAGTTACCGATGGTGACGGTGCCGGCGGCGACAGCGGTCAGGCCCTTGCCCGAACCGTTACCCGAGCCGGAGACGGAGACATCGGGGTTGGCGTCCATGAACTTCTCGGCAGCGGCCTCGACGAGAGCCTGGAACGAAGAGGCACCGTCGTAGGTCACCTCGCCGGAGACGGACTCGGCAGCAGCGGCGCTACCCTTGTCGGCGGCATCGGATGCGCCGGAGCCGCCGCACCCAACGAGACCGAGACCGACGATGCTGGCAAGACCACCAGCGAGGCCGAGGAACTGACGACGAGAATAAGCCTGATCGAGCATGATCTTCCTTTCATACATGCGATTCGCGGGCACCCTGCCCGCTTTGCTGTTTGGAAAGATACGGCCTCGATCGGGCAGTGCCCGCGCCAACTGCGGTTTTTTACGGGCATCTGATAGACCCTTACCGCAAGCGCAGCACGGCCTTTACAAACGAATAACAATCCAGCGCCGAACATGGCGCACCTTTTACACCAGAGGAAGGTAGTTGTTGGGGACGTTCTTAAACGACTAGTCGTTGGGGACGTTCTTGTTTGACTAGTCATTTAAGAACGTCCCCAAGGACTACCTTGGAAACCCCACAGGTTGAGCATAAGTCAGACACTATGACCCAATCCAGGGGCACGGAAACGACAGGAGCCCCCGCTCGTGA
>JAYBEF010000111.1:0-3268 GCA_037277825.1 Collinsella sp. | reverse complement strand
AAACCAGTGTTGAGGGTTTTTCGCCGGCGCGGAACGTGCTAGCATACTCCGCATAAGCGTTGATGGGGACGAGTAGTCGGCCGTCCGCATGCCACAGAGAGCGGGGAGCGCTGAGAACCCGTGCATGCGACCGATGAAAATCACCCCGGAGCTGCGGTCCCAACGGACGTGCCGCGCAGGCTCGTCTTAGTAGACATCGCCGAGATGGTCGTCGATACAGGCCAGCCGAGTAACGGATGCGAGCGCGCGAATATGCGGGCGAGGGCATCTAAGCTGGGTGGTTAAGCGAAGAGCTTTTGCGGGCGTACAGCTCGTTTTGTGGCGCTTCGTCCCAGCTTGTAGGGACGGGCGCTTTTTTGGTGCCCAAAGGGCGTGCGCGCCCATGACAAGAAAGGGGTACCGTGGCAAACGAGTACAAGCAGACGATGAATCTGCCCAAGACCGGATTTCCCATGCGTGCCGGTCTTTCCAAGTCCGAGCCCAAGCGACTCAAGGACTGGCAGGACAACAAGGTCTACGAGCAGGTTCTGAAGAAGAACGAGGGTCACAAGAAGTTCGTGCTGCACGACGGCCCTCCGTACGCCAACGGCCCGATCCACATCGGCCACGCCATGAACAAGATCTCCAAGGACATGATCAACCGCTACTGGATGATGCAGGGCTATGAGGTTCCCTATGTTCCCGGTTGGGACTGCCATGGCCAGCCGATCGAGCATAAGGTCGAGGAGAAGCTCGGCACCGAGAAGTTCAACCAGACCTCCACGGCTAAGATCCGTGAGCTTTGCAATAAGTTCGCTGTCGAGAACATCGAGCTGCAGAAGGCCGGCTTCCGTCGCCTGGGCGTGCTCGGCGATTGGGACAACCCCTATCTGACGCTCTATCACCAGCATGACGCCGCCGACATCGAGGTTTTCAAGGCCATGTTCGACAAGGGCATGATCTATCGCGGTCACAAGCCCGTCCACTGGTGCAAGCACTGCCATACCGCACTTGCTGAGGCCGAGATTGAGTACTCCGACGAGACGAGCCCGTCCATCTTCGTGCGCTTTGAGATGACCTCCAAGCCCGTCGGCCTCGAGAACTTCGACGGCCCGGTTGACTTTATCATCTGGACGACCACGCCGTGGACCATCCCCTCCGACCAGGCAGTTTCTCTCAAGCCCGGTGCCGCCTACGTCGCCGTTGAGCACGACGGCCGCGCCGAGGTCATGCTCGAGGACCTGGCTCCCAAGTGCTGCGAGGAGTTTGGCTGGGAGTACACCCCGGTTGTGGTCGACGGCAAGCCCTATGTGGTTCCCGCCGAGACCTTCCATCACATTCACTATAAGCAGCCGATCTTTGACGGTGTTGAGGGCGTGGCACTGTTGGCCGATTACGTCGGTGTCGATGACGGTACCGGTATCGTCCACAACTCGCCCGGCCACGGCGTCGACGACTACTTCGCCTGCCTCAAGGAGGGCATCACCGACATCTGCATGCCGGTCGATGACGACGGCAAGTTCTACACCGGCGAGGAGTTTGGCACCGGCGGCCCCTTCAGCGGCATGGATACCGACGAGGCCAACCCGCACATCATCGAGTTCCTGCGCGAGCGCGGCACCCTGGTCCTCGAGAAGAAGATCACGCACAGCTATCCGCACTGCTGGCGCTGCAAGCACCCGGTGCTCTTCCGTGCTACCGACCAGTGGTTTGTCTCGATGGACAAGACCGGCTTGCGCGAGCAGGCTGGCAAAGAGGTCCGCGAGAACGTCAAGTGGTATCCGGCCCACGCGGCCAACCGCATCGGCGCCATGGTCGAGCAGCGTCCCGACTGGTGCATCAGCCGTCAGCGCAACTGGGGCGTGCCTATCCCCAGCTACACTTGCGCCGACTGCGGTGAGAAGGTCATGAACGACGCCACGCTCGACGCCGTCATCAAGCTCTTCCACGAGAAGGGCTCCGACGCCTGGTTCACCGACGCTCCCGAGAGCTACCTGGGCGAGGCCTGCGTCTGCCCCAAGTGCGGCGGCCATCACCTCAAGGCCGATAAGGACATCCTCGACGTGTGGTGGGATTCCGGCGTCTCTTGGAAGGCCGTCTGCGAGTACCGTCCCGAGCTGGAGTATCCGGCTGATGTGTACCTCGAGGGCTCCGACCAGCACCGCGGTTGGTTCCAAAGCTCGCTGCTCACCTCGGTGGGCGCCAACGGCCACGCTCCGTACAAGGCGGTTGTCTCGCAGGGCTTCACCCTCGACGGCCAGGGCCGTAAGATGTCCAAGTCGCTCGGCAACGTCATCGACCCCAATAAGGTCTGCGACGAGATGGGCGCTGACATCATCCGTCTGTGGGTTGCATCCGTCGATACCAGCTCCGACGTGTCCATCGACCACGAGATCCTTGCTCGTACGTCCGATGCCTACCGTCGTTTCCGCAACACGCTGCGCTTCCTGCTCTCTGAGCTCGAGGGTCAGTTTGAGCCCGAGACCGACGGCGTCGCCTTTGCCGACCTGCTGCCGCTCGACAAGCTCATGGTTGCCCGCCTGACTCAGGTTCAGGCCGAGGTCGACGACGCCTACGCCAGCTACGAGTTCCCGCGCGCCTACCGTGCGCTTTATGACTTCGTGGTTACCGAGCTCTCCAACGTGTACCTCGACGCCCTGAAGGACCGTCTGTACTGCGACAAGCCCGGCTCGCTCGAGCGTCGCAGCGCCCAGACCGTGCTGGCCGAGCTCTTCTCGATGCTCATGCGCGACCTGCAGCCGATCCTGTCCTACACGGTCGACGAGGCCATGGCATATGCGCCCGCCGGCTGCGTCGATCACCAGAAGTACGCCGCGCTGCTCGATTGGTACAAGTCGCCCATCACGGTCGACGAGGCCAATGAGTTCGAGGGCGTGCTCGAGGCTTCTCTTGAGCTCCGTAGCGCCGTGACCAAGGCCCTTGAGGATGCCCGTTCTGTCGGCACCTTCACCAAGAGCCAGCAGGTTCGCGTCAAGGCGGTCGTTCCCGCCGAGATGTACGCGCTGCTGACTGGTGACAAAGCGGTCGACCTGGCCGAGTTCTACATCGTCTCCGATGTTGAGCTGACCCAGGGCGAAGAGCTTTCCGTCTGCATTGATGCTGCCGAGGGCGAGTGCTGCGACCGTTGCTGGAACTACCGCACCACCGTCGGCGAGTACAACGGCCACGCTCATATTTGCAAGCGCTGCGCCGATGCTTTGTAGGTTACGGCGTTCGTAGAACGCCGTAACCTACCGACGCTGCAAACGCCCCTAAGCGGCAATCTGAC
>JAYBEF010000110.1:0-3393 GCA_037277825.1 Collinsella sp. | reverse complement strand
TATCGGCCAGCACCATGCGATCGGCTTCAGACGGATTGATGTACTCTTTGTAGTAGTCGAGCGTATCGGGCGTGTAATAGACATACGTCTGTGACACGTCAACAGGGTTATAGCGCTCCAGGTTTTCGTTCATCACATTGGCAATCGACATACCGCACGTCACCGAGGTGATGGCCAAAAACAGGAGCATCGCGATGACGCCCATCGAAAAGCACACCGTGTTGACCTTGGCCGCAAGCTGGCGCACGGTAAACATGTTGAGGCCGCGCCAATACACGCCGCGCAGGCTCTGCAGCAGCTTGATGAGCATGCCCGAGAGTCCCCAGAACAGGGCAAAGGTGCCCACGGTAACCATAGCGGTCGTAATGCCAAACTGGTTCATGGCCTCTTGCAGCTTGCTGTCCGTCGCGGTTAGCGGGAACCCATCACGTAGCAGACGGTAATAGGCCACGCCCACAAGCACCACGCCCACGGCAAAGATGGCAATCGCAATCCAGGGGTTGCGCGTCTTGATGCTCTCGTTGCGACGCTCGGCACCCATAAGCTCGATGAGTTTGGTACGACGCACGGCGCGAAGGTTCAGCAGTAGCGTGAGCACAAACATTACGAGCATGCAGGCAAGGGTCAGGCTGAACGCATGCACCGAGAAAAAGAAGTGGAAATTGGCGATCTGTGTCTTAAAGAGCGAGGCCGTAAAGAACGTCATGAGCTGGGAGAGTCCCACGCCCAGCACAATGCCGGCGACAAAGGCGCCGACCGAGACGATCACCGTCTCGAGCGCCATGATCGTGGCGACGCGCCCGCGCCCCATGCCGAGCACCTGGTACAGGCCAAACTCCTTCTTGCGGCGTTTCATGATGAAGTTATTGGCATACACCATCAAAAAGGCCATGACACCGGCCAAAAAGTACGTCAGGTTGCCGAGCATGCTGCCCATAACCTGCGCCAAGCCCTTTTCATCGATGCCGGCGATGTCGACCTGCATCGAGATGGTGTTAAAGGCATAGAAGACCGTGACGCCCAGGGTGAGCGTCAAAAGGTAGACGAGGTAGTCGCGGCCGGCGCGGCGGACGTTGCCCCAAGCGAGTTTACAGAGCATCGGAGCCCTCACCGCCCATCATGGCAACGACCTCCATAATGCGGTCGAAGAACTCTCGGCGGTCGGTGTCGCCGCGGCGCAGCTCGGTGAAGATCTTGCCGTCGCGGATAAACAACACGCGGCTCGTGTAGCTGGCAGCAAAGCTGTCATGCGTGACCATGAGCACGGTAGCGCACAGGCGGCGATTGAGGGCCTCCAGGCTCTCGAGCAGCAGGCGGGCGCTCTTGGAATCGAGGGCGCCGGTGGGCTCGTCGGCCATGATCATGGTGGGGTCGGTGACGAGCGCGCGAGCCGCGGCAACGCGCTGCTGCTGACCGCCGGACATCTGGTAGGGATACTTGTCGAGCACCTGGCTGATGGACAGGCGCGCGGCCACATCCTGCACGCGAGTCGAAATCTCTGCCGAGTTTGTGCGGGCGATGGTGAGCGGCAGGGCGATGTTCTCGCGCGCCGTGAGCGTATCGAGCAGGTTGGAATCCTGGAAGATAAAGCCGAGCTCCTCGCGGCGGAACTGCGAAAGCTTAGCCTGCTTCATGCGTGTTACGTCCTGCCCGTTGATGCGGATGGTGCCGCTCGTGGCGCTATCGATGGTCGAGACGCAGTTGAGCAACGTCGACTTGCCCGAGCCCGAGGCGCCCATGATGCCAACGAATTCGGCGCGGTTGACGGTAAAGCTGACGTCGTTGAGCGCGCGGGTCACGTTGCCCAGCGCTCCATATACCTTTTCGAGATGCGCGACCTCCAGTACCGGGGTCGCCATGTGCGTGGTTTGCATACCGAGTCCTTTCTTGCAATTAGTCTACGGCATCTATAGTCGCAAGAAGACGAGTCGGCTACCATCGATATGGCTTACGCTTGCCTTAACGTTGTGTAAGGTACGGGTAGCTAGCCTGTCACGTGTTGATGTTGAGAGAGGACTCCTGTTGAAGACTGTTCATGTTGCCGCTGGGATCATTCGCAAGGAAGGATCTGACGAGCTGCTTGCCGTGCAGCGCGGCTATGGCGACATGCAGGGACTTTGGGAGTTTCCCGGTGGCAAGCTCATGCGCGGCGAGTCGCCCGAGGACGCCGTACGCCGCGAGCTCATGGAAGAGCTGCAGGTCAAAGTCACCAACCTGCGCGATTTCTATACCGTTGAGTATGACTACCCCGATTTTCATCTCTCCATGGAGTGCTATTACTGCTCGCTCGCCGATGAATCCGATGAACCCCAGAAGCACGACCGCCAGCTCGATATCCGCTGGATTCCGCGCACCTCGCTTGCCACGGTTGAATGGATGCCCGCCGACAAGGGGCTCATTGATGCCCTGATTGAGCTGAAGGAAGACCGGCTCGAGGCAAGCTCCGCCGATGACGCCGCGCCCAACACAGCCGCCAAGCCCAAGCGCGCACCTAAGCGCCGCAGCAAAAAACGTCCCAAGCCCGGTCTGCTCGACGGCATCGATACCTCGGACCTCTCCGCTGACGAGCGCGAACTGGTCCGCCGGCGCGCCGCCATCAAAAAGTCTATGAAGGGCAACAAGCGTGCCAACACCAAGCCCGAGTTGCTCGTTCGCCAGCGCCTGCGCGCAGCGGGCCTTACGGGTTATCGCTTGGAATGGAAGGTTCCCGGCAAGCCCGACATCGCCTTTCCCGGGCGCAAGATCGCCATCTTCGTCAACGGTTGTTTTTGGCATCGCTGCCCCAAATGCAACCCTAGCCAGCCCAAGCGCAACGTTGAGTTTTGGGAGGCAAAGTTCCGTCGCAACGTCGAGCGCGACCGCGCTGCCGTGGCAGCACTCACTCAAATGGGCTGGACGCCTATAACCATCTGGGAATGCGAACTCAAAAAGGACCGCATCGACGCCACGATGGAAAAGGTCATCGAACAAGTACGCGCCGCCGCACCGCAGCGCTAGGAACGAGCCGTCCACACGCCCCACACAGGCAAGCCACATCCGCGCCACAAACCTTAGAAAGCCCTTAAGCTCAAAACCTTTCAAGAGTGTTACTCAATAGCTTTGACCTGCGGTTTCATCGTAACGCCAAACCAGGTTAAGCCTTTCTTTAGCGCTTCTTTGCAGCAGCCGCGGCATAATACTGCCAACGCACGGGACCTAGCAGCATACCCCGAGCGCAATCTTTTGGTGGACATCGAGGAGGCCGCATAAGCATGCATTCTTCCAATGACGCAGCACAGCAGCCATCCCTAAATCATGCAAACCTTTTCTCCTTCCCCCCGACACAGAGAAACGGCCTCCTCGACTCCCCCACCACAAAAGCCAAACGCTCAACCGACCAGAGCCACAACTTGC
>JAYBEF010000109.1:0-52107 GCA_037277825.1 Collinsella sp. | reverse complement strand
TCCACGCCTCCAACATCGGCTGGATGGCCTGGGCCAAGGACGGCGAGGAGGCCGGTACCACCGGCATGTCGTGCTCTCTCGAGGCTGTTCAGATTAAGCTCATTAAGAAGGGCGACGCCGCCCCCTCGTCCGACGGGGCCAACGTCGGCTACGCCTTCAAGAAGAAGCCCATGTCCCTGACCTACCGCGCCCACGTCTCCAACGTGGGCTGGCAGGGCGCCGTGTCCGACGGGGCGACCGCCGGCACCACCGGCCGCGGCCTCGCCCTCGAGGACCTCAAGCTCTCGCTCGACAGCTCCGACTACTCAGACGGCTCGTCCGTCCAGATCGACGCCCACGTCTCGGGCATCGGCTGGCAGGGCTGGGACACCCCCTCGGCCTCCGAGGGCGGCACCACCGGCCAGGGCCGCGCCGTCGAGGCGGTGCGCCTGAGGCTCACGGGCTCCCTCGCCAAGGACTACGACGTCTACTACCGCGTCCACGCCTCCAACATCGGCTGGATGGCCTGGGCCAAGGACGGCGAGGAGGCCGGCACCACCGGTATGTCGTGTTCTCTCGAAGCTATTCAGATTAAGCTCATTAAGAAGGGCACCTCCCATCCTGATACATCGGGGTATTCCCATCTTGAATTACCTACGGTGACGTATTCCTCTCAGGTGAAAGGTGCTTGGCAGAATTCTGTCCCCGCTGGAGAGGTGTCCGGTACAACCGGTCAGGGAATTCCCATCACCGGGTTTTCAGCTAAAACTACTTCATCTGTTGCCGGCGGGATTAATTATCAACTGCATCTTTCGAATGTGGGCTGGACGTCTGGTAAGTCAAACGGAGTGCAGCTTTCGTCTACCGCTGAATCCAATTCGGTTGAGGCTATTAAAATTTCTCTTTCTGGTGACTTGGCAACCTATTTTGATGTTTGGTACAGGGTCCATGTCGATAACGTCGGCTGGCTTGGTTGGACTAAAAATGGCTCCGTTGCCGGTAGTACTGGCTATGGGGCCCATGTCCAAGCTATCCAAGTTCGACTTACGAGGAAGGGCGCCAATGCCCCCGGGAGCACCGTTTCGCCGTGTTTGCTTGGGGAACCAACCGCGTTTGCAAATCCCATGCAGAAGAAAATTGTAGATCTTGCCCGACAGGTGCCGTCTCCTGGTCCTGGTTTGTGCTCTGAGTGGATTGCAGACATTTATGAGCGTGCCGGATTTAGGAATGTCCATACAGATGCCTGCGATTACTACTGGGATTACTGTAAATATACCGATTATTCTCATTTGAAAGTCGGAATGGTCATTGCCGTTCCTTCGCATACGCATACACGCATGGGCAGCATTTACGGTCACGTTTGTCTCTACATCGGTAATAACCAGGTTATGGATAATGTCGGTCGGATCAGGACGCTCGATATGGCGTACTGGTTGAATTATTATTCCACCTCATATAAGCCAAAATGGGGTTGGTATGACAACGTGCCGCTTGCATAGTTGATCGAAGGTCATGTCTTCACACAGGTTCTGGCAGATACTCTGATTAAAACGAACGGATCGTTTTGCAACGGTCCGTTCGTTTCTATTTGAGTGCCATTCGCGTTTTCGGTATTTAAGCAATTGCCGAAACGATAAATAATGATGCTAAAGATGGTCGATTGATGGGGGAGTCGAATGAAAAAGACGCAACGACTGCTAGCAACGGCAATGACGCCATTACTGATCCTTCAGTGTCTTCTGACGCCCCTTTCCGTCTGGGCTGATTCTTTACCTGTGCAACCGGAATCCACTGATTATATCGATAGTTCTGCCAGCAGCTTGGAAGACGAGAGCTTTGTCTTAAATGACGAACAGCAGGGGGTTGAAGTCGAGCAGCCGACTGTGTCAGACAACGATTCTCCCTCATCCGTTTCTAGCGAGCCTGCCTCCAATGCAACTGATTCGGCGAAACCCGAAAATGATGCATCCACTGTGTTTGGCTCTGTTTCATACCAGACTCATGTACAGGATATTGGCTGGCAAGCTCTCGTTTCAAATGGAATGACGGCGGGCACTACAGGCCGTGCTAAGCGCGTCGAAGCCCTCAAGATTAATTTGCTTTCACAGGATGGCACCCCGCTGGGGAATGATAGCATTTCGGTCCAATCTCACATTTCCGGGATCGGCTGGGAGTCTCAGCCGGTGGGTAACGGGCAGACATCTGGAACAGTTGGACAGTCGCGAGCCATCGAGGCGATCAAGCTATCTTTGTCGGGCGGTCTTTCTGATTCGTATGACATTTGGTATCGCGTTCATTCTGCAAATGTTGGTTGGCTTGGCTGGGCCTCAAATGGTGAGCCTGCTGGAACGCAGGGCTATGCTTGTCAGATCGAAGCTATTCAGATTAAGGTGCTTCCAAAAAATGCTCAAGATGCGCCAACGCGAGGCGATGCCTTTAGGGATCATTCTCAGGAACCGCCTACCGTTTCCTATCGATCTCATGTCTCTAATGTTGGATGGATGGGCGCTGTCGCGGACGGAAATACATCGGGGGTTATTGACTCAAGAAATGCAATTGAGGCGCTGTCGCTTAGCGTTAATTGGTATCGCCGCGGAGGCTCCATTTCCTCTCGCGCACATGTGTCTGGTGTCGGTTGGCAAAGCTGGTCTTCAGGTGCTGTTGGCACGACCGGGCAGTCTCGGTCCATTGAGGCCGTTCAGTTTAAGCTGAACGGCGAGATATCTGCAACTTATGGCATTTGGTACCGTGTGTATGCTTCCAAATTGGGCGGATGGCTGGGCTGGACGTCTAACGGGTCTCCTGCGGGCTCGGTGGGGAAGGGTGCCGCCATTCAGGGTGTTCAGATTTTATTGGTCGAAAAAAGCGGCTCTGCTCCCGGCGATACGTTGAACCATTTCATTGGAGCTACGGATGTTCTAAGCGGGAGCTCGCTTGGTCTTAACGGTAAAAGCCTGGGCTCCGTACAAGGCAAATCAATCCTATTGGGCTCCGAGAACGGCTCTGAACCTTTAACCTCGCTCTCCATTTCGTTTGATAATCAAGAGATTTTAGGCTCAATTGACTATTCCGGCTTTTTTGAATTTGGCGGATGGAGCGGTGCTGTTTCTGACGGTGCTGCGCTTAACTCTAAAAACGATGGGCGTGTTCTAAAGGCGGTGAGATTGGCTCTTACTGGAGATTTGTCTAATGCCTATGACATTTGGTATCGCTGCTTTGACTCCAAAAAAGGATGGCTTGGTTGGGCATGCAATGGCGCGGATGCAGGGGCAACGATATCGGGTTCATTCCTTAAGACTGTCGAAGTAAGGATTGTCAGTAAAGGCGGCGGCGCTCCCGGAATAACGGACGGAGCATTTGTTTCCGATACTTCCGCCGATTGCGCTCACGTTGTATATCAGGCTCATTCGGCTAACCGTGGGTGGTCTCCTTCTGTATTTGATGGGCAGGTAACCGGCACAACGGGACAATCGCTTTCTCTTCAAGCTTTGAATGTGTCGTTGTCCGGTGTGGATGACGATTCTCAAATTGAGGCAAGAGCACATGTTGCCAATATTGGTTGGCAGGAATGGCGATCTTCCGGTTATATTGGGACCGTTGGACAAGGATTGGCCATTCAGGCTCTTGAGCTGCGCTTAAATGGTTCCCTCGCGAATCAGTATGACATTTACTATCGAGTTCATTCGGCGGGCTATGGTTGGTTGGGTTGGGCAAAAAACGGCGATTCCGCTGGAACTACCGGGCTTAATATCCAGATAGAAGCTGTCCAAATTGAACTTGTTGCGAAAGGCGGGGATCCAGGCGCGTCGTCTGCGCCCGCGTTTATCACGGCACCAGCCCTAACGCTCCAGGCGCATGTCGCCACGCTTGGTTGGATGAATCCGGTTGGCAACGGCGATGTTGCGGGCACGACCGGTAGGGCACTTGCGATTGAGGCTCTGAAGCTAAATGTCTCCACTAGCGTATCGGGCGGTATAGAGTACTCCGCCCATGTGCAGGATGTCGGTTGGCAAAGCTGGACTTCCAACGGGGATATCGCTGGAACGGTAAGCCGCGCAAAGCGTATCGAGGCTATTAAGATTAGGCTGACCGGTGGCTTATCGAACTACTTTGATGTCTGGTATCGGGCATATTGCCAAGACTTTGGATGGCTCGATTGGACTTCTAATGGGCAACCTGCGGGCACATCCAAGATTGGATATAGGATCGAGTCGGTTCAAGTGACGATTGTGCCTAAGGGTGCTGGAGCTCCCGGTTCAACTGGGCGTCCGTATACCGATCAGCCTTTGCTGCCTGCCGACATGATGGCCATGCTTAATCGGGCTAATAGATATTCGAGCAATACAAACTGGCTCATTATGGTTGACAGGCAAGCATGCCGCCTTGGAGTTTTTCGTGGACAGCGCGGGTCGTGGAGTTATGCTCAATACTGGACTTGCTCTGCCGGCGCCCCTAGTACTCCAACGCCTACGGGTGAGTATACCGTCACCGGCAAGGGCTACTCGTTTGGACATGGGTATACTTGCTACTACTATACGCAGTTTTACGGGGGCTACCTGTTCCATTCAATACCGTATTACCAGGGAACTTTTAATCCCATGGACAGCCGGATGGGAATGCATATTTCACAAGGCTGCGTGCGTTTGCCCATCGGTCGCGCTAAATGGATTTGGGATAACGTGCCTCTTGCTACCAAGGTGGTAATCTACTAGTTATTCCTGTAAACGCCGAGAGTTTGTTAGGGGCCCTTTCCTGTTGCCGTTGACTTGGCAACGGAAAGGGCCCTTGCCTTTGGATGGGGCTTCTATTTCTTCGTTCACCTAATTGGTGGCCTTAATGAAGCTAACTCCCGATAGTATGGTTATTGACGGCTGTCTATCTAGGAGGCGATTCTCTTGAAAAGGCAATTTAGAGCATTTGTTGTTCTGATTTCCTGCTTCATGTCGATGCTGCTTTTGAGCCCTTTGGCTTGTTGGGCGGATCAAAATATTGGTGCCAACGAATATGAATCCGTTCCAGAGACACAATCCGACTCCTCGGATCAAACTGCTGCTGCAGCCGATGAAACGGCGCCTTCGATTGATGTTGCCGTGGAGCCCAAAGAGGCGGCCCCGGACGTCAGCTATAAATCTCACATTTCAGGCATTGGCTGGGAGTCGACGTTTACATCGAATGGTTCGACCTCTGGCACAACGGGCCAGTCTCGTAGGCTTGAGGCGCTCAGGGTTACTCTCCCTAATTCAGAAGACCTTGGTATCGAATACCGCTCTCATGTTCAAAATGAAGGCTGGCAGGATTGGGTTTCTAATGGAGCCGTCTCCGGCACAACGGGAAAGGGCCTTCAGATTGAAGCCGTCGAGCTCAAGCTGACGGGTGAAAGAGCAACTTCTTATGACCTGTATTATCGCGTTCATGCTTCTAATTTCGGTTGGCTTGGATGGGCCTCAAATGGGTCGACTGCGGGAACCACCGGTTGGTCTTATGCCGTTGAAGCAATACAGATCGTCATTGTAAAGAAGGGCGAAGCGGCGCCCGGCGATACTGCTGGAGCCTATGTCCCGTATGTCTTTAATTGCTCTCTTTCTCAGGTTGGGGAGACGACTAAAGTAACCCTGAATATTCCGCAGGTCGAGGATATTAAACGATTCGGCATCGCTGATTCGATAAAGGTGGCGGGTTCCATGTCGTATGGAGGGAGGGTTACCCGTGCCGTCTCAAGCACGATTGCACTCGGAGATTTGGATTCTAGCTCCAGTGAAATTGAATTTAGCGATTATGGTCCGTTTGACGTTACGTTGCAGTATTTGAAGAACGGAAACATCGTTCATGAGGATCATCAATCAATTGGCATTTCTGCGAGCGAGTACAACCTTGCCCCTTTGAGTGCTTCTTTCCCCGTTGTCCTCTATTCGCTATCTTTTTGGGATATCAGCACCTCTTCTGCTGGAACGACCATTTCGTCAATTGTAATGCTCGATCGTCCAAGTGCCTATAACTGGAACTCGCTTCCATCCGGTATGTATGGCCTTCCGTTTCTGACTCATGAGGAGAATGCTTCTAGTTCGAGCTACCAGGCGTTCGCGGATTATGTCGCTGCTCTCTACAAGATCAACCCCAAGGCAAAGTTCAATCTGTATATCAATGACATCACCTGCTCGTTGATCCATAGGATGATTTATGCCAATAAGATTCCCGCTGGCCAGTACTCTATTCGTCTGTTGTCCGATGGGTCTGCCACGTATGTATTCACCAACGAGGCCTTTGACGTCAAGGATCCAGATTCTAAGCAAGCTGAGCTGATTGCTTCTTGGAATGCTGCCAAGAAAAAAGAATACGAAACCGGTGAGGTTTCAAAGTCGTATAGCGATTATCACGATCACTGGGATTCTATGTATGCCGTGCTGAGTATTGAGCCCGGTACTCAGTGGTGGATGACTCGCACCAATTTGTTTACAAGCGGTGACGATAATGCTTTTGCCAATAGAATCGCCTCAGACCCCAACGTTAAGAAAGTAAACGTTTCGAGCATGCTTACGAGCTTGCATAATAGGGGAGAGGATACGGTTCAAGCGTTTAAGGCACTGTACAACTTTAACGATGGTTATTTTGATGCGGCGACTCAACAGGGCAAAAAGGTAATGATGCTGCTTGGAACGTATGTTTCTTACGAGCAGAATTTTGACGACTATGCCAACTTGACGGAAGTCATCTATGGCGATGACTACTTGTATTATTACAAGGGGCATCCGAACACACCGACGGGCATGTATCCCCAAAAGCAGGAGCAGCTTGACCGTCTTGGTATTACCGATGTTGATTCTTCCGTTGCTGCGGAACTGATCCTTTTCTTTAATCCGGAGATTGGGCTGTCGGGCTACGGGTCTAGTACATACAACTCGGCTAGTGCCGATGCCGCCGGTGGACTTTGGAATTCTACGAAGTCCGAAGCGTTGAAGCCCGGCGCTGCTATCGATTATTCGATTATGGATTGGTTTGCTTCGCCTATTACTGAGGACTCAGACGCGGCTATCAGGTCCCTTTGCAAGCAAGATGACTCCTGCTATCTCGTGGAATTTTCGGATGCCATACTTGCTTCGGCAAATTACGACTTTGCTATCTATTCGCACAACAGCGGCGCTCTGACTTATTACAAGAAGAGTGAGTCGGGCTACGATGTTGTCAAGGTGTTGCGAGGCTCTCTTGACGTCTTGGCAACTTCACATGTTTCGAATGACGGCTGGCAGTCGGCTTCCAAGGGAGGCAATACCTCTGGGACCGTCGGTCAGTCAAAAGCTGTTGAGGCTATTACTCTCAACCTGCAGAATGCTCCCTACGATGGCAGCTTGGAGTACAGGACGCATGTTTCCGATTACGGTTGGCAAGATTATGTGAGAGAGGGAGAAGTCTCCGGCACTACGGGTCAGAGCAAGTCTGTCCAGGCTATCCAAATTCGACTTACTGGTGAGATGGCCAATCGTTATGACGTATACTATCGCGCTCATGTTCAGGATAAGGGCTGGCTTGGCTGGGCCTGCAATGATCAGGTTGCCGGAACAACTGGGTTTGGCTTGAGGCTCGAGGCATATCAGGTCGTTTTGGTTGAAAAGGGTTTGCCTGCTCCAGGGGATACGAGTCAGCCCTCTATTCAGAGAACGTTTTCGATTAAGACCCATGTTTCCAACCTCGGTTGGCAGCAGCCTGTTTATGAGGGCGTGACGGCGGGCACAACTGGTCGAAATCTTGCTGTTGAGGCGTTGACGATTAGCAAGCCCGACCTTGGGTATTCCGGTAACATCGAGTATCGAGCTCATGTTCAGAATATCGGCTGGCAAAAGTGGGTCAAGAACGGCAAAGTTGCTGGCACTACGGGAAAGTCTCTATCTATAGAGGCTGTTGAATTAAGGCTGACGGGAGATCTTGCCAAGCATTATGACGTTGTCTATAGGGCGCATGTACAAAACAAGGGTTGGCTTGATTGGGCTAAGTCGGGCGAGTGCGCCGGTACAACTGGCGAGGCCCTGCATATGGAGGCGCTTGAGGTTAGGTTGGTTGAGAAAAGCTAAATATAGATCCAATTTACCTATATACCAACGCTAATGGAGCAGGGGGGGTGAATTGATGGGGTTGTAGTCCCCTCAATTCACCCTCCTTTGTTGCAAGTTATTTGAAAGAGGTAAACCGTGCTAGACTTTATCCTCTGTGTAAGGATTTCGTTTCGGCCTCTTTCATTAAGTCGTCATCATTAATTTCTATTGGGTGAATTAAGGTGAAGTTTAGTAATCATGAATTTGCTTTATACGGTTGATAACAATTTTGTCCCACAGTTGGCTGCCAATATTTGCTCGGTTGTTTCAAATCATTCCGGTATTCAAGACATTACTTTTCATGTCTTCTCTAATGGCATTACAGAGGATAACCAGCATTTGCTCCAGGAGATGGTGACCGAATACAACCAAAACCTTGTGTTTTATGATATTTCGAACTTCAAAGATGCTCTCGGGTTTGATTTTGATACATCGGGATGGAATGAAATAGTTCTTGCTAGGCTTTTGATGGCACATTTTCTACCTAATGAGATCGAAAGAGTTATTTACCTCGATGGCGATACGATTGTTCTTGGGGATATTGCTCTTCTTTGGAATCAAGATCTTAAGGGTTGCGTGGTTGGAATGGTTCCCGAGCCAACGGTCGGCCCATCTCGACTTAATGATTTAGACTTAAATGGCTTTCTGTACCACAATGCTGGCGTGTTGCTCGTTGATTTAAAGCAATGGAGATCAACTTGTTGCGAAGATCAATTATTGGATTATTGCGAGCGCCGCTCAGGACGCTTGTTTGCGAATGATCAAGATGCTCTAAATGCAGTACTTAAAGATAAGATTTGCAGTTTATCTCCTGCGTTCAATTATTCCAATATCTTTGACTACTATCCGTTTTTATTCTTAAACTCGTTAATGCCGGGCTTTTCGGATGAAAACAGTTTTAATACCGCAAGATCGAAGCCCATCGTTGTCCATTATCTCGGCGAAGAGAGGCCATGGCGGCGGGGGAATACTCATCGCTTCAATAATGAGTATCACTTTTATTTATCAGAAACGTTCTGGAAGGACGCGAAAGATGAAGATGGTTGGGGCGCTTATTTTCTTGCTTGGCGGTCCTTTAATTTCCTAACCAGGCCTTTTCCTCAGCTTCGTTATAAAGTAATCAGCGGGTTGATTCCTGCATTTCTTAAATATCGTGCCTCGAAAAGAAATAAATAGGATTATGGATAAAATCAAAGACAAGTCTGTTTGCATTGTTTTACCCACATATAACGGCGGCAAGTATTTGGCCAAACAGCTTGATAGTATCTTGGAGCAAACTTGGCCTAATTGCTCTGTCTATATTCGTGATGATGGTTCAACGGATGATACTGTTGAAATTGCACAATGGTATTGTCGGTCAAACTCGAGCATTCATTTAATTCAAGATTCAATCGGAAATCTTGGGTGCCCAAATAGTTTTTATGAAATTATCAAGCGGGTTCCCGAATATGACTACTATGCATTTGCCGATCAGGATGATATTTGGAAGACCGATAAAATTGAACGGGCAGTCAGGGCAATAGAAAATACTGGAGACAAGGTGCCGACTGTCTACTTCTCTTCCTTTTCATATGTAAACGAAGATGGCGAGACGATACGCGAGTCGGCTCCGCAGGACAAGTACCTCTCTTTTCACAACACCTTGTTTTATACTCCCGGACTAGGCTTCACGATAGTATTTAATCGCCTTGCTTGCAGGGCCTTTATTCTTGAGGTGGATCCAGGGAATGAAATGCATGATCGATGGCTGATTCGGTGTGCTTCGGCATTTGGAAAGGTATTGTTTGATTCCGTTTGTACGGCTTCTCATATTCGTCATTCCTCTGCGGTCACTTCTGGAGACAATCGTTATTTTGATCTTTTAAAGACATATTTTAAGGACGAGCTATTTGGTGATAGATCGAAAGATGAGAGTCAAAAGTTAAGCCATTTTTCTGCGGTATTTTATGATGAGCTTAGTTCTGAGCAGAAACATGAGCTTGATATTTTCACCAATGATGATGGGATTATTTCAAGACTTAGGAAAACAATTTTCCCAAAGCGTCTGCGACCTACTTTGATTTCTGATTTACTTCTTCGCGTTTTGTTTTTATTCAACAAGGCCTGATGATCCACTGCTGGAGTGATTGTGTCTAATAGAAAAACGAAAGAACTCTCTGTTGAGCAGAGCCTTGTTTGGAACAGCGTCGGCTCGATGGTGTATTTGATTTGCAACTGGCTGATTACTGTTCTTGTGGTGACACTTGGTTCCGACATTAGCATGTCTGGTAGCCTTGCTGTGGCTATGTCCGTTGGTAATATTTTTGCGACTATTGTTTTGCTTCGAGCGCGCCCCGTTCAGGTTTCTGAGAGTTATTCTGATTTTACGACTGGGAATTTTATCGCTCATAGAATCGTTGCAACAATATTTGCCTGTGTGATTTGCTTCTTCTATTGTTTAGTCTCTGTTGCATTCAGCGATTGGGCAGTTGTTGCTGTTTATTGCCTATTTAAAGCTGGCGATTCATTTGTCGATGTTCTTCACGGTGTGGATCAGGTAAACAACAGATTGGACATTGCGGCTATTTCTCAAATAATTCGTGGCGTAGGAGTTCTAGTCTCTTTTTCGTTGTGCTTGTTGCTATTTGATAACTTGGTAATAGCCGTTGCTTCAATGGCTATTGTTACCATAGCTGTTGTGCTTATATATGATTTTAGAATGACAAAACGGTTTTGTGCCGTTATGCCTGATTTTGATTTTACTTCCCTTATCAAATTGTCCCGCATCTGTTTTCCCGGTTTTGTTGCATCTCTTGCGTGCACGGCTGTTGTTAGCGTAACAAGACAGTTCTATGGCCTTTCCTATGGAAATGAGGCGTTGGGTTTTTATGCCGCCGTTGCCACTCCGACTGCCGTAATTCAGGCTCTCGTATCTTATCTATATGCCCCCCTGCTTGGACCTATTTCGGCAATGTGGCGAGAAAACGAAACTCACCGATTACGCTTAGTATTTATTAAGATGCTCGCTTCCGTATTCGTTTTGACGGCGATGTGTGCCATTGCTAGTGCTTTTATAGGCGAACCTGTGCTTACTGCTATTTATGGCAAAGAAGTTGGTCTTCACTCAGATTATCTTCCGCTGGCACTCGTTGCTACCGCATTCACTGGTTTGAACTTTTTCACTATTGATGTCTTTATTGCATTTGGGAAACCGATTGTTGGCACGATTTCTGCTGCCGCTTCGTTAGCGTTGGCCGTGTTTCTTTCTCGTTATTGTTTTGTGAATCCGGTATTTGCTTCTGATGCAAATATCATCAATATCATTATCTTGGTGGCATACGGTTTTGGATTATTATTTTCTTTTCTTTGTATAATTAACCTATTAAATCGGAAGGCGAAGCAATCTGTCACATCCGAACTGTAAATTCGTTCTCCTTGTTTTGATAGGGTTTTTCAGTTCGACTTGGGCTGTTTGAGTGATATTTTGTACTGAGGATTCAAACGATGCATGAATTAAGAGCGCTGGTTATCATCCCAGCTTTTAATGAAGAGGCTAACATTTTGGATACGGTTTCTTCTGTGGAGGAAGCTGGATACGATTATGTAGTTATTAACGACGGCTCCACTGATGACACTTTGCGTGTTTGTCGCGATGCGGGGGTTAATGTCCTGGATTTACCGCAGAATCTTGGCATTGGAGGTGCGGTTCAAGCCGGACACAAATACGCCAAGCGCTTTGGCTATGATGTAGACATTCAAGTTGATGGTGATGGGCAGCATGACGCCCATTACATATCATGCTTGCTTGATGAAATAAATAATGGGTCTGATTTAGTTATCGGATCGCGATTTCTTGAGGAATCTGAAGGCTTCAAGTCAACCTTCTTGAGGCGTCTTGGAATTAGATGGCTCTCTGCGGTAATTCATCTTACAACTCACGTTCGTGTTAGCGACCCCACTTCTGGTTTTCGCGCATGTGGATCTAAGGCCATAGATCTATTCTGTAAAAAATATCCCGTAGACTATCCAGAGCCGGATTCCGCTGTTGCGGCTATGGTTAAGGGCCTTCGCGTTACAGAAGTGCCTGTCGTAATGAAAGAACGACAGGGGGGAAAGTCGTCAATTTCTGGTTTTAGTAGCATTTATTACATGATAAAGGTTACTTTGGCGATTATCATCTCTTCATTCTCGAATTAGGATGGGTTGTTATGCATATTTCCTTACAGTTTGGTGTCATTACTGCTTGTTTAGTTTTGCTTTGTTTTGTGCTGCGTCTTGTATTGAAGGATAGCCTTCAGCTCAAGTATTCACTTCTTTGGATTGTTCTTGCATTGGTTTTGTTGGTATGCGGCCTCTTTCCGCAACCTCTTTACTTCATTTCAAGTTTATTTGGTTTTCAGACTCCAGCCAATTTTGTTTTTGTCTTAGGGTTTTTATTTTTGATATGCATTGTTCTTTCTATGGCATGTCTGTCAAGTAAACAATCTTCTGCAATTGCTAACTTAACTCAACGAATTGCATTGCTTGAAAAAGAGCTTGAATCAAAAAATAGGGAGTAATGCCATGTGCTTGGCAAAAGATCATACATTTGTATTGTGCGCATACGGCGAGTCTCCGTACTTGTCTGACTGTTTAGATTCTTTAGTGAACCAAAGCACCCGTAGTAATATCCTTATATCGACGTCAACTCCTAATTCCTATATTGATCGTATAGCGTCTAATTATTCGATTCCGGTAATTGTTAACGAGGGGTCGCCTAGCATATCTCATGACTGGAATTGTGCTATTGCGAATTCAAATACAAAGCTTGTGACTATAGCACATCAGGATGATATCTATAGCTCTAGTTATACGGAAACTATGCTGCGGGCTATGAAAGAAGCGGATCAACCTTTAATCTTCTTTTCTAATTATGGTGAGATAAGAAATGGCATATATGAAGAAAACCTCCTTATTCTGAAAATAAAGAGAATTTTACTTCGTAAGTTTGCTCGCCACGGCGCTCTTTCATCGGTTAAGGATAAAAGGGATATCCTGAGGTTCGGTTCCGCCATCTGCTGTCCTTCTGTGACATTTAATCTAAGCATCTTACAGACACCGTTATTTATGACAGACATGAAATGTGACTTGGACTGGGAGGCATGGGAAAGATTCTCGAAAATCGACGGATCTTTCGTTTATTCTCCCGAGGTTTTAATGTTTCATCGAATTCATGAAGGCTCTGAGACCACGGCGTTGATTAAAGATGATACAAGGAGGTCGGAGGATGAAACGATGCTTCAAAAATTCTGGCCCAAGTGGTTTGCTCCAATAGTCTGTAGCCTGTATTCGCTTAGCATGAGAAGCAATTCTTTATGACGCTGCAACAATGCCGGCGTAAGTTGAACATTTATCGAGACGGAGTTGTAGAGTTATGAATCTAGATACCTTTACTGGTCATCTGAAACTATCTGATAGTTATCGAAAAGCTCTGACGTTTTTCGTTTACCCGTTTATTGCTGTATTTTCTCTTTGCTTGGGATTTTTCTACTATTGCGCCTTTAAAGCCAGCGCTATCGGATTGCCTGGGCTATGGCTCTCGGCTCTGCCCTTAATCGCCTGCTTGTTCGTTGGTGTCCTATTATTAATTAAAGAGCAGCACAATCCCGCAATTTGCTTTGTAGTGATTGGTGTGCCTGCTGTAACTGCTTTTGGCCTTTTCATGCTGCCCGCTAATGTTCCAGACGAGGCTTCTCATATTTGGCAGGCGGCCGCTTTATTGTCTCGTAACGGCAATGGCTTTGATGTTGTCTCTTGCTTCCAATTGGGTCAGTTTCCTTCATCGTATGCAGATTATTTTAATGCAATGACTCAGCCTACCGATTGGTCTAGCGTTTTTGTGTGCCATACGTATTTGGGGAGCTATTACCCTCATCTTTATTTAATTCCAGGAGTAATTCTAGGATTTGCGCAGCAATCGGGTTTTAATGCCTTTGTGGCCCTTTCAGTTTCGCGCGTGTGCGCTGGATTAGCATATTGTTTCGCGGCTTATTGGGTAATCAAGCTGATGCCAGTTGGTAAAAATGCTGTTTTGATTTTTTTACTAAATCCCATTTTATTGCAGCAGGAAGCGTCTGTTTCGGCTGATTCTGTCGCAAACATTGTTGCCATTTTGTACGTTGCTGTAGTCGTTAAGATTTATGCGGACTCGTTGTATTCATATCGATCGCTGCTGGCGTTAATACTGCTATCCGTTTTACTGCTTCTTTCAAAGATAATGTTTTTCCCGTTGGTACTCTTAAACCTTATTCACTGGAAAAAACTTAAAGGAACAGACAGCTATAAAAAGTTCATCTCTTCCTTCTTTGCGATAGCTTTTGTTGCGAGCTGCGCGTTCGTTTTTCTTTATCATGGAAGTTTCATGCCAGATTCATTTGATTTGATGCGAGCGCCGCTGCATTGCGCAAAGGTTTTTATTAAGTCTATTTGGGAGATGGGGCCATTCTGGTTTCAATCCTATGCAGGTTACAATCTTGGCGCTCTTTCGATTAATGTTTGGCCATTTTGTTTTTGGCTTTACATCATTCTCCAGTCTGTTGTTCTGTTTTATAACGATGAGAGTAATAAAAAATTATTCTGCAGTACGGATTGCTTTGTAATGATTGCTGTTGTATTCGTCAATTTCTTCCTGATTGTTATGACGATGAGGAACTGGACTCTTACTGTTGATAAACGTGAAGATATTATCATGGGGGTCCAAGGACGATATTTATTCCCACTGGTCCTTCCGGTTCTGTTGAATATCTTGCGACCGATAAAATCAAGTTCTGAAGGACATGTCTTGCTTGGTTCTTCATTAATAATGAGTACTATTCTATTAGTGGACTTTATTTCAATTCTTTCTGCGTTTTAGGAGTTAGTGTTTCATGTTGAACCTTCTTGAGGGCATTGGTTACACCGTTAAAGAAGAGGGATTTTATAACGTCCCCAAGAAGGTCTCCCATGTACTCTCAATGCATAGGCCTCGGTTTGATTTCAGCTCTCGCCAAGACAATTCTTTTTTTGATGTTATTTTTATTAATGGATGTGATTATTCCGTTCCGCATCCTATTAGGTACCGTGTCGATCATCAGATTGAGGAACTTGAGGCCGCCGGCTTAACGGTCCAAAAGGTTAATGCCTGGGAGATGGAAAAGGATATTCTTAGGCATGCGCGTACTTTTATTATTTTCCGTTGTCCCCTAAGTGATGAAGTTGAATCTTTAATTAGGCAGGCAAAAAAACTCAATAAGCGCGTTATTTATGACATTGACGATTTGGTTATCGACACTGCTTATACCGATTCTATTCCGTTCGTTAATGCAATGACTGCTCATGATAAGTCTTGCTATGACGATGGCGTCAAGCGAATGGGTGAAACACTGAAGCTTTGCGATTGCGCTATCACTACTACTGAGGGGATGGCGGAAGAACTAAAAAAATATGTTCCCAGGGTTTATATAAATAGAAATGTAGCATCTGAATCGATGATTGATTATTCGAATATTGCTATCTATCGTCGAGATGTACTCCCCAGCTTGCAAAGCTCAAGCGTCTTGCCTGAGGATAGGGTTCCCTACAAGCGAGCGGTTGAGCGTAGGGATGAAAAACAGAAAACTCAGGAAATCAGAATCGGCTATTTTAGCGGAAGCATTACCCATAATGCAGATTTCAATTTAGTGCTCCCAGCATTATCTAAGGTAATGGAGACTCATCACAACGTCACCTTGATGGTGGGCGGGGAACTCGATGTTCCTGATGACTTGATGCCATTTTCCGAACGTATTGTCACGTTCCCATTTTGCGATTGGCGTCGGCTTCCAAATTATATTGCTTCCTGTGATATCAATATCGCTCCTTTGGAGAACACTCTATTCAATCGAGCTAAATCCGAGAATAAATGGATTGAATCATCGCTTGTTAAGGTTCCTACGGTTGCTAGCAATGTTGGCGCCTTTAAGAAGATGATTCAGGATGGCGTTACTGGATTTCTCTGCGATGGTGTTGAGGACTGGTGTGCTGTCCTCAATCGTCTGATATTAGATTCTGATCTTAGGAAGAGCGTCGGCGAATCTGCATATTTATACTGCCATGAGCACTGCACTACTGTTTCGGCTGCTAAAGCAATCCGAGATATTATTGTAAAAGAACAATCTCCCAATCTCGGAATGGTCATGCCGAGCGTGAATACTAGCGGTGGTGTCTTAGTCGCCCTTAGGCACCTGTGCATTCTTCAGGACGCTGGTGTTGATGTATTAATACTTAATACCGACGATTCAACAAAGTGGCTTGAAGTTTTCGGACATCGTATTCCTGTTCTTAATCGTGTCGTTCCAAGTGGCAAACTCGATAAATGCCCTTTGTCGGGTGCAATTGATACTGCGGTTGCAACCCTTTGGGATACTCTTGATTTTGTTAAACGCTATCCACGTATTGGTAAGAAAAAGTACTTGGTTCAGAACCTGGAGACTGATTTTTATCTTCCAGGAGATAGGCTGCGTCTTCAGGCGAATTCTACTTATTTAAATAACGATATTGACTACCTGACGATCTCGCCTTGGTGCGAGGAATGGCTTCATGATAGGTTTGGTCAGAATTGTAAGTCGGTTCCGAATGGACTCGACCTTGCCTCGTTCCCTCATTCTGAGCGTGATTTCTCTATGCCTAAAATTCGGATACTTATTGAGGGGGATTGCGGTTCGGATTATAAAAATGTTGATGAAGCTTTCAGGGTAGTGGAAAGGCTTGACTCTGAAAGATATGAGATTTGGTATATGAACTACACTGGTAAAAAGAAGCCTTGGTACCGTATCGATAATTTCCTCGGTAGAGTGCCGCATGATCAAATATCAGACATCTATAACCAGTGTCATATTTTATTGAAGACAAGCATTCTCGAAAGTTTTTCATATCCCCCGTTGGAGATGATGGCGACCGGCGGCTTTGTTGTTGCTGTTCCCAATGGAGGTAACGCAGAGTTCCTTCGCGATGGATCGAATTGCTTGCTTTACGGTCGTGGAGATATTGATGCTGCGGTGAGCTGCATTAATCGCATCGTTAATGATCGCGGTCTTCGTGAGACGCTGTATGGCGGGGGATTGAAGACTGCGGAGGAGAGGGACTGGTCAAAACTGACGGATAAAGTCGTTCACCTATATGACTGATACTATAGTTTTAATTTGATGGATGCATACTTGCGGCAACGTAGACCTTTAAGTTAACGTTGCCGCAAGTATGCAATGTTTGGCTGCTTTATTATTAAGGAGTTATGTTATGAAAGGCATCATCCTCGCCGGCGGGTCCGGCACGCGCCTGTACCCGCTCACGCTCGTGACCTCCAAGCAGCTGCTGCCGGTCTACGACAAGCCCATGATCTACTACCCGCTGTCCACCCTCATGCTGGCGGGCATCCGCGACATCCTGGTCATCTCCACGCCGACCGACCTCCCCAACTTCGAGCGCCTGCTCGGGGACGGCTCGCGCTACGGCGTGAACCTCTCCTACGCCGAGCAGCCGAGCCCGGACGGCCTGGCGCAGGCCTTCACCATCGGCGAGGAGTTCATCGGCGGCGAGCCCTGCGCGCTCGTGCTGGGCGACAACATCTTCTACGGCAACGGCCTGTCGCGCCACCTGACGCGCGCCGTCCAGAACGCCGAGTCGGGCCGCGCCACGGTCTTCGGCTACCACGTGGACGACCCCGAGCGCTTCGGCGTCGTGGAGTTCGACGGCGAGGGGAGGGCCGTCTCCATCGAGGAGAAGCCCGCCGAGCCCAAGAGCTCCTACGCCGTCACCGGCCTGTACTTCTACCCGGGCGACGTGGCCGCCAAGGCCCACGAGGTCAAGCCGTCCGCGCGCGGCGAGCTCGAGATCACGACGCTCAACCAGATGTACCTGGAGGAGGGGACGCTGTCCGTGGTGACCCTGGGCCGCGGCTACGCGTGGCTGGACACCGGCACCATGGAGAGCCTGCACGAGGCGGCGGAGTTCGTCCGCGCTGTGGAGCACTCCCAGGACCTGCCGGTCTCGGTCCCCGAGGAGATCGCTTGGGAGAACGGCTGGATCACCACCGCCGAGCTGGAGGAGGCCGCGGAGGCCTACGGCAAGTCGGTCTACGGCCGGCACCTGAAGAAGGTCGCCGCCGGCGAGATCGTCAACAGCCCGCGCGAGTACTAGCGCCAGCTTGTTTTCTTTTAGGGGTCACCGTTTATCTGGTGGCCCCTTTCGTTATGATTACGTTGACCATAAAGACAATATGATTGGGAGTGGATGTGTTAAGCGTCTACTTTGGCGATATGCCAGAAGCGATTTACAACACAGCGACATATTTCAAAAACTCTTACCGGTCTACTTGGATTACGGATCCCTATGCAGTCTCGATAATTAAAGATGTCGATCGATCGGTTGTTGTCTCCGAAAACGTCATCGAAAGCCCTGTGCTTGGATCCATCTCCCCACTCCAGCTTTCTGGTGGCGTGAAAACGCTGCTGCTTATGAGATTTGATCGTAAGCATATTTTTAACGCTTCTACCTGTGGTGACAACTGTGCCAAGTGGATTCTCGACATGGCGAAAGACCGCAAGCTCGTTGTGAATCTCTATCATGTGATGGACTTTGGTCGCGAGGATTTTAAAATTAAAGTCGTGAATAGCGGCCGAATCGTTCACAACATGGCCGATTTGATTCACGAGTCGATTCCGTATCTGTAGGTGCTGCTTATGAACGGTTCGCATCTCGTTAAGATTTCCCGCCGCAGGGGAACCAAGTACACATTTACCATTAAACGGAACATTACTATTGTGCGTGGGGATAGTGGCACGGGTAAGACGACACTGTTTGACATGGTCGCAGACTACATGCGAACGGGCGAGCAGTCGGGTGTTTCCTTGCAATGCGATTGTCCCTGTGTCGCCCTGACCGATTATGATTGGCGAAACCAGCTTTCGTCCGTTCATGACTCGATTGTATTTGTCGATGAGGGCTTAAAAGAGATCCATTCTGATGAGTTTGCCCATCATGTGCTGTATTCCTCGAATTATTTCGTGCTGATCTCAAGGGCTGATTTCCCCAATCTTCCGTATAGCGTGGATGAGATTTACAAGATTAAGACGAGCGGAAAATACCATTCTTTCGTCCCTGTTTATCAAGATCGCGGAAATCATCGTTATGCTATTTCCCGATCGGCG
Organism: Collinsella sp.; assembly: GCA_037277825.1. GTDB lineage: Bacteria > Actinomycetota > Coriobacteriia > Coriobacteriales > Coriobacteriaceae > Collinsella. Next base: position 32,864 of record JAYBEF010000109.1, on the reverse strand, counting down.
CCAAAACAGGACATTACTTACGTGAAATAACTGGGGATTCGGTTTTTCACTACGACAAAGATTGCATTCCGGAGGCGTTTTGTAGGGGAAGTAATTCTGCGAAGGTCATGGCTCTTATCGCATGCCGAAATGTCCGATAGTTTTGTTGAATAGTGCCGCGGCGTCACTTCCTGCGGCATACTAAAGAAGCTGTACTTGCTTCAGATTGGATTTTCATGTCTGAGATTTTTGAACCTAAGAACATCATCGTCACGGGCGGCTGCGGCTTCATCGGCAGCAACTTCGTGCACTACGTGGTCGACAACCACCCCGGGGTGCACGTGACCGTCCTGGACAAGCTGACCTACGCCGGCAACCCCGAGAACATCGCCGGGCTGCCCTCCGACCGCGTGGAGCTTGTCGTGGGCGACATCTGCGACGCCGCCTTGCTCGATGAGCTGGTCCCCGGCCACGACGCCATCGTGCACTACGCCGCAGAGAGCCACAACGACAACTCCATCGCCGACCCCGAGCCGTTCCTGCGCACCAACGTGGAGGGCACTTTCCGCCTGCTGGAGGCCGTCCGCAAGTACGGCATCCGCTACCACCACGTCTCCACCGACGAGGTCTACGGCGACCTGGCGCTCGACGACCCGGCGAAGTTCACCGAGGAGACGCCGTACCACCCGAGCTCGCCGTACAGCTCGACGAAGGCGTCCTCCGACATGCTCGTGCGCGCCTGGACCCGCACCTACGGCCTGCGCACCACGATCTCCAACTGCTCCAACAACTACGGCCCTTACCAGCACGTGGAGAAGTTCATCCCCAGGCAGATCACGAACATCATCGACGGCGTCCGCCCCAAGCTCTACGGGAAGGGCGAGAACGTCCGCGACTGGATCCACACCGAGGACCACTCCTCGGCCGTCTGGGACATCCTCACCAAGGGCCGCATGGGGGAGACCTACCTCATCGGCGCCAATGGGGAGAAGAACAACATCACCGTCCTGCGCATGATCCTGGAGGCCATGGGACGCGACCCCGAGGACTTCGACTGGGTCGCCGACCGCCCCGGCCACGACCGCCGCTACGCCATCGACTCGACGAAGCTCCAGCGCGAGCTGGGCTGGAGGCCGGCCCACACCGACTTCGCCGGGGGCCTGAAGCAGACCATCGACTGGTACGTCGAGAACGAGTCCTGGTGGCGCCCGGCCAAGGAGGCCACCGAGGCCCGTTACCGCGCACAGGGCCAGTAGGCCACACCCCGGCGAAGCGCACCGCGGGGCGCCCGCGCGGAGCCGCAGGGCATGGGGATGATCCTGCGTCCCCGCGCGGGCACCCCCGGTTATCCAACCTCTTCGATAGGAGCTTTTCCCACATGGCAGACATCGCATTCGAGAAGGACCTCTCCGTCGCCGAGACCGGCATCGAGGGCCTCAAGGTCGTCGACCTGGCCGTCCACGGCGACTCGCGCGGCTGGTTCAAGGAGAACTGGCAGCGCGCCAAGATGACCGCCCTGGGCATTCCCGATCTCAGGGTCGTCCAGAACAACATCTCCTATAACGACAGCCGCGGCGTCACCCGCGGCATCCACGCGGAGCCCTGGGACAAGTTCATCTCCGTGGCCCGCGGCTCGGTCTTCGGCGCCTGGGTGGACCTGCGCGAGGGCAGCGAGACCTACGGGAAGGTGTTCACCTGCACCCTGGATCCCAGCAAGGCCATCTACGTCCCGCGCGGCGTGGGCAACTCCTTCCAGGCCCTGGAGGACGGCACCGCCTACACCTACCTGGTGGACGCCCACTGGTCGCTGGAGCTCAAGAGGACCTACACCTTCGTGAACCTCGCCGACCCGGAGCTTAACATCCAGTGGCCCATCCCGCTGGACCGGGCCACCGTCTCCGAGGCCGACCTCGGCCACCCGTACCTCAAGGACGTCATCCCCATGGCGCCCAGGCGCACCCTCGTCACCGGCTGCAACGGCCAGCTGGGCCATGCGGTCCGCGCGCTGGCGGAGGAGCGCGGCGTGGCGAAGGACTTCGACTTCTGCGACATCGACACCTTCGACATGTCCGACCCGGGCGCGTACTCGCAATACGACTGGTCGCTCTACGGCACCGTGATCAACTGCGGCGCCTACACGGCCGTGGATAAAGCGGAGACCCCCGAGGGACGAACCATTGCCTGGAAGGCCAACGCCACCGGCCCGGCCCTGCTCGCCCGCACCTGCGCCGAGCACGGGATCACGCTCGTCCACGTGTCCTCCGACTACGTCTTCGACGGCACCGCCGAGGTGCACGACGAGGAGGAGCCCTTCTCCCCGCTGTCCGTCTACGGCCAGACCAAGGCCGCCGGCGACATCGCCGTGGCCGGGTGCCCGCGCCACTACATCATGCGCTCCAGCTGGGTCATCGGCGAGGGCCGCAACTTCGTCAAGACGATGAAGGGCCTGTCCGACCGCGTCGCCGACCCCGAGGACGGGCTCGAGCAGGTCACGGTCGTTGACGACCAGCTGGGCCGCCTGACCTTCACGCGCGACATGGCCGAGGCCATCTTCCACGTGCTGGGGACGCACGCCCCCTACGGCACCTACGACTGCACCGGCTCCGGCGCCGTGAAGTCCTGGGCCGATATCGCCCGCGCCGTCTTCGAGGCCGCCAACGGCAACGGGGACAGGGTCGTGCCGGTATCGACCGCCGACTACTACGCGAGCGCCGAGGGCCCCGTCGCCCCGCGCCCGGTCCACTCCGCGCTCGACCTGTCGAAACTCGAGGCCGTCGGCTTCCACATGCCCGACTGGGAGGAAGAGCTGGGGGAGTACATCAAGACGCTCTAGCCGCTATTAACTTTTCGAGAGTAAAAGCCGCCGTTCTTTAACGGCGGCTTTTCTTGTTGGTGGCTATCTGCGCAGTGGTGCCAATAGTATTTTGCGGAAGATCTACCTCTCGCTTGGCATGGAAGTAGGGTGGCCGGGCTGGTCGTCGTAGGCGTATTTGCTGTACACGTTGACCTCCCACTGCTTTTTTTCGACCTTTGCTACAGAATCTAGGATGAAGCCGGTCGCAAGGCTCAGGCCGCACAGGAACATAAACGAGGCGGCGAGCATAGCGGTGGGGAAGCGCGGGACGAGGCCGGTCTGGAAATATTCGACAACGATGGGCATGCCCAGGGCGAGGCCGAATACCGCGAACAGAAGCGCAACGAGGCTGAAGAACTTCAGCGGGCGGTAGTCCTTGAACAGCGTGCCGATCATCGCAACGACTTTAATGCCGTCGCTCACGGTGTTGAGTTTGGACTCGGAACCCTCGGGACGGTCGCGGTACTCGATGGGCACATCTTTGATGCGCCAGCGGTGGTCGACGGCGTGGATCGAGAGCTCGGTTTCGATCTGAAAGCCCTCGGAAAGCACTGGGAAGGTTTTAACGAACGGGCGGCTCATGGCGCGGTAGCCTGTCATGACGTCATCGAAGCTGTAGCCATAGATCCACTTGATCATGGCGCGGACCAGATTATTGCCAAAGCCGTGGAAGGCACGCTTGTTCTCCTCGGCGTAGGTGCCGTTGGAAAGGCGATCGCCTACGGTCATGTCGGCCGTGCCGTTAAGGATGGGCTCGCAGAGGGCCTTGGCCGCCTCGGCGGGGTAGGTGTCGTCTCCGTCGACCATCAGGTAGCAATCGGCGTCGATATCGCGAAACATCTGGCGGCACACGTTGCCCTTTCCCTGACGGGGCTCAAAGCGGACTGTGGCGCCGTGCTCGGTGGCAATGCGTGAGGTATCGTCCGACGAGTTGTTGTCATAGACATAGACCGTCGCCTGCGGAAGCTCGCGGTGAAAGTCGTCGATGACTTTGCCGATCGTGAGCGCTTCGTTGTAGCAGGGGATGATGACGGCGATGGATTCAGAATTCACTTAATGCTCCTTATACATTCAATCCTAGAAAGTATAGCCGTTTGGGCCTGGCATCCTAAGATGTGGGTTAGTTCTCCAGTTTTGTTGCGCGAATCGTTTGCATGGCCGTCGGGTCTATACTGTTCGTTTGTCAACGATTACGAGTAAAGGAGTTGCATCCGTGTCGGATCAGACAAAGCAACAAGAAACTCGCAGTCTGCCTGCGACGTTTGCTAAGAACGAATTTGAGAAGGACGCGTTTATCCTTCGTCAGCTGGTTACCAAGGATTTTAAGATCAAGTATCGCCGTAGCGTTCTGGGCGTCGCATGGTCGGTGCTCAACCCGCTGCTGATGATGATCGTCATGGCCATCGTGTTCTCGACGATTTTTGGCCAGGGCCGCAATGGCTCAATGACGCCCGAGATGTACCCGCTGTACTTGATCGTGGGTAACATCACCTTTGCCGTCATGTCTGAGTCTACTAACCAGGCCCTGACGTCGATCGTGGGCGCTGCCCCTCTGCTCAAGAAGGTTAAGGTGCACCGCTGGGTTTTCCCGGTGCAGAAGGTGCTCTTCTCGCTGGTCAACTTTGCCTTCTCGCTGGTCGCCGTCGCCATCGTCATGCTGTGGTTCCGCGTTATGCCTTCTTGTCACCTGATTCTGTTGCCGGTTTGCCTGCTGCTGCTTATGTGCTTCTGCATGGGCCTGGGCATGATGCTCTCCGCCCTCACGGTCTTCTTCCGCGATGTCATGCATCTGTGGAGCGTCGTCATTACGGCATGGACTTACATCACGCCTATTTTCTGGACGACCGACTTCGTTGCGCAAATGCCGCATCTCGTGCGCATTCTGGTCTATGCGAACCCCATGTATAACTACCTGCAGTTTATGCGCGATATCTTCCTGTTCCAGACTACGCCCTCGCTTATGACGTTTGGTATGTGCGTCGCTTGGGCGGTTCTTGCGCTTGTTATTGGCTACACCGTGTTCCATAAATCCGAGCGCAAGTTCATCCTCTACATCTAAGGAGTGCTGTGATGACTGAATCTGTTGTTGATTACAGCGAGCAGCCTCTGGCTGTCGAGGTCGACGACGTCACCATGATCTTTAACATGGCGTCCGAGTCGCTGACCAACCTCAAGGAGTACTTCATTAAGCTTGCCAAGCACGAGCTGTTCTTTGAGGAGTTTAGGGCGCTTAAGCACATCTCGTTTGATATTCATCGCGGCGAGGTTGTGGGTCTGGTCGGCACCAATGGCTCCGGCAAGTCTACGATGCTCAAGATTATCGCTGGCGTTCTTGAGCCTAGCGAGGGCAGCGTTAAGGTGCACGGTAACATCGCGCCGCTGATTGAGCTTGGCGCCGGCTTTGACCCCGAGCTGACCGCCCGCGAGAACATCTATCTGAACGGCGCCCTGCTCGGCTATACCAAGGAGTTCATCGACGCCAACTTTGACGGCATTATCGAGTTCGCTGAGCTGCAGAACTTTGTCGATATGCCGCTTAAGAACTTCTCTTCGGGCATGGTGGCGCGTATCGCCTTTGCAATCGCGACGATTACCGAGCCCGATATTCTGATCGTTGACGAGACGCTGTCCGTCGGTGATGTGTTCTTCCAGCAAAAGTGTGAGGCCCGCATCCAGCACTTTATCCAGAGCGGCGACGTGACGGTTCTGTTCGTTTCGCACTCTATGGAGCAGGTTGAGCGCATCTGCCAGCGTGCCGTTTGGATTGAGAAGGGTGACCTTCGCATGGACGGCCCGGTCGATGAGGTCTGCAAGGCGTACCGCGAGCAGTTCAACTAGGTTATAATTACTTGCGCCTGACAGGCTTGTGCTTGCTTGGGCGTGCGGTTATTTGCTCCATTAGCTCAGTTGGATAGAGCAGGGGACTTCTAATCCCAAGGTCGACGGTTCGAATCCGCCATGGAGCACCATCGTTTATTAAGCCCGGACCGCTTGGTGGTCTGGGCTTTTTTCATCTTGTATGCTGCTGAAGCCGAGCGCGAGCAAGCCGCTGCTGTTTGTTGGGGTTGGCATTTTACTTTTCGAGATGCTCTTTCAGCAGCTCCAGCGCGTGGGCGTAGCCCTGGAGGCCTTCGCCGGTGATGGTGGCGAAGCAGGCTAGGCGTGCATAGCTTACCTGGCGGAAGTCCTCGCGCGTCTCTACGGCGCTGATGTGCACCTCGACGGCAGGGATGGCGACGGCCTTGAGGGCGTCAAGGATTGCCACGCTGGTGTGCGTGTAGGCTGCCGGGTTGATGACGATGCCGTCGACCTTGCCGTAAGCCTCCTGGATCTTGTCGACGATGCTGCCCTCGTGGTTGGACTGGAAGACCTCGACCTCGTCGAAGCCCTGCGCGGCACCTGCCTCCTGGCAGATTTGGACCAGGCAGTCGTAGTTGTCACTGCCGTAGATGCCCGGCTCGCGAATGCCGAGCATGTTGAGGTTGGGACCGTTGATGACGAGTGCTTTCATGGTTGCTTCCTTTGCGGTTGGAAAAACACCACAAAGGCGCCTGTCCCCTTTGTGGTGGTTTTGGTTAGAGAGCGGGTGGGAGGGTGTCGAGGAGGGCTTGGGCGGTGTTGGCGGCGCAGTCGCGTGAGTCGATGATGTAGTCGGCCCAGGCGCGGTAGCGTGGCATACGCTGCTCGGCCAGCTTATCGATGCCGTCGCGTGCGGTGATGGGGCGGCCCTTGTGTGCGAGCTCATCGAGCTTGCGGTTGAGCATCACGATCTGGCTGTTCTGGTGCAGCAGCGGATAGTTCTCGTCACGCGTTACCACGCCGCCGCCGGTGGAGAGCACCAGGCCGCTGCGCTTGGAGATGTCGGACAGCGCCGTCGTCTCCTGCTCGCGGAAGGCCGCCTCGCCGCGCTCGACGATATAGTCGGCACAGGGCATGCCCAGGCGCTCCTCGAGGGCGCGATCCAGGTCGATGTGCTCGCGACCCGTCAGCATTGCGATCTGCTCACCCACGCGGGTCTTGCCCGAACCCGGCATGCCGATCAGCGCGATGTTTTGTTCGCGGCGGGATAGACGCTCCGTTACGTCTAAGATGCGCTTGCGCGGGGTGACTTGGCCGGTATAGCGCTCGACGGCCTGTGCCGCTTGGGCCACGAGCATCAGCAGGCCGCCGATGCAAGGGATACCGCGGCGCTCGGCCTCGAGCATCAGGCCCGTGCGGGCGGGGTTGTAGACAATGTCGATAACGCCTTCGAGCGCATTGAGCCCTTCGAGCGTGCAAGGCGCGTCGGGGCAATGGGGGAACATGCCGGCGGGCGTGCAGTTGACGAGTAAGGCGGCGTCGGACTGCTGCGCGATGTTGCCGTAGTTGACCTCGCTCGTGCGACCCACGGGCACAACGATGGCGCCCAGGTCTCCCAGCACCATACTTGCCGTGGTGCCGGCGCCGCCGGTGGCGCCAAGTACGAGGACCTTCTTGCCGGCAACCTCTACGCCCAGCTCCTCGACCAGGCACTGAAAACCAAAGTAGTCGGTGTTGTCGCCGCGCAGGCGACCGTCGGGCAGGCGCGTGATGGTGTTGACGTTGCCCATGCGCTCGGCGAGCGGGCTCAGCTCGTCCAGGTATTCCATGACGGCGCGTTTGTAGGGGATGGTCACGTTGGTGCCTTCCCACTCGTTGCCGGTCATAAAGGCCGCGAGGTCCTCGGGCTCGCGCTCAAATCGCACGTACTCGAGCCCAGCGAGCTCTTTGTAGATGGTCGGGGTGTAGCTGTGGCCCAGCACGCGGCCCAGCACGCCGTAGGGGCAGGTTGCGGCGGTATCGGTCATCTAGAGCACCTCCGTGTAGCTGCCAAAGTAGGTAAAGCTCTCGCACACGTCGTCGATGGAATCGAGCAGGTCGTCGAGGGCCTTGCTGCCAAAGGGGCAGTCCAGATCAAAGTAGAACATAAACTCAAAGTCGCGACCGGGGATGGGGCGGCTCTCGAGCTTGATGAGGTTGATGTTGAGTGCGTAGAAGCGCTCGAGCACGCGATAGAGGGCGCCCGGCTCGTTGGCCGTGGTGATCATGAGCGAGGTACGGTTGGCACCGGGATAGACGCGCGGCTCGCGGCTGATGACGACAAAGCGCGTGTAGTTGTTGTCCGAGTCCTGGATGTTGGGCTCCAGCACCTCCAGGCCATAGAGTGCCGCGCAGCTGCGCGATGCGATGGCGGCAACATCGGTGCGCTCGGAGCTGGCGACCATCTCGGCCGACATGGCGGTGTTGGGGTACTTGGTGGCGTGCAGGTCGTGGTTCTCGATAAAGCCGGCGCACTGGGCAATGGCTTGGCCGTGGCTGTAGACCTCGCGCACGTCGGCGAGCTTGGTGCCGGGCTTGACGAGCAAGTTGTGGTCGATCTTGAGGCGAAGCGAGCGCACGATATGGAAGTCGAACTGGGCGAGCAGGTCGTAGACGGCGTTGACCGAGCCGGCGGTGGAGTTTTCTATGGGCAGTACGCCAAACTCGCAGAAGCCGTCGCGCACAGCGCGCATAACGCCTTCGAAGGTCTCGAAAAACGCGATGTCGGGCACGTCGAAGAGCTTGCACGCGGCGATTTGACTGTAAGCGCCCTCAACGCCCTGGCAAGCGACGGTGGCAGTTTGAGGGAAGGGCGTGTCGGAGGCTGCAGCCGTGGCGTGGGCCTTTTGCGAGACAGTGATGCCCTTGAGTTCGTTGATGTAGCGCTGCTGCTCGGCCTTGCTCATGCTCATGAGGAGACGGAACAGGGTGATGGTCTGCGTCTCGTAGCGCTCGGGCGCGCGGCTGGCGAGGTTGTTGAGTTTGGAGCGCTCGCGGGCGGGGTCAAAGACAGCCTTGCCCATCTCGATCTTTGATTTGGCGACCTCGGTGGCAATGTCCATACGCTCGACAAAGCTGTTGAGGAGCGTGGTGTCGATGCCATCGATGGTCTGGCGAATATCGGCAAGGTCCATGGAGGCCCCTTTCACGTAATGACAGAGTTGATGGGCAACTCAGGTGAGTCGGGTTAGAGCTGGCCTGCGTCCTCGAGGAGGGCGTCCCAGATGGCGAGGGCGGCGGCCGCTTCGGCTACGGGGACGGCTCGGGGGACGATGCAGGGGTCGTGACGGCCGTGGACCGAGAGCTCGGCATTTTCCATGGCGTCCATGTCTACGGTCTGCTGCTCGCGGCCAATTGAGGGCGTCGGCTTTACGGCCATGCGCCACATGACGGGCGCGCCGGTGGAGATGCCGCCCAGAATGCCGCCGGCGTTGTTGGACTCGACCTCGATCTCGTCGGTCTCGGCGTCGATGCGATACGGGTCGTTGTTCTCGCTGCCGCGCATGGCGGCCACGGCAAAGCCCATGCCAAACTCCACGCCCTTTACGGCGGGAATGCCAAACGCGATTTGCGCGATGCGGTTCTCGATGCCGTCGAACATGGGGTCGCCGATGCCCGCGGGAAGCCCGTAAATGCCGCACTCCACAATGCCGCCGATGCTGTCGAGTTCGTCGCGCGCGGATAGGATCTCCTCGCGCATGCGGCCGGCTGCGGCGGCGTCAATGCACGGCAGATCGTTCGTAAGGATCGCCTTGCGGTCGGCCTCGCGATAGACCATATCGTCCATGGGCAGGTCGGAGATGCCGCCGATCTGCGCGACGTGCGCCATGACCTGAATGCCACGGGCCTCGAGTGCTTGCAGCGCGATCCCGCCGGCGATGCACAAGGGTGCCGTTAGGCGACCGGAAAAATGCCCGCCACCAGCGACATCGTGCATGTTGTGATACTTCACGCGCGCAGGGAAATCTGCGTGCCCGGGGCGGGGTTTGCGGCGCAGCTCGGAGTAATCCTTGGAGCGCGTGTTGGTGTTCTCAATAATCGCTGCGATGGGTGCGCCGGTGGTGTGTCCATCGACCACACCGGCGATGATGTGCGCGGCGTCAGCCTCGCGGCGTTTGGTCGCGGTCTCGTCGCGACCGGGGGCGCGACGGTCGAGGAAGGCCTGCAGCTGCTCCTGGTCCACGGCGATGCCCGCCGGGATGCCATCGAGCGAGCAGCCGATAGCGGGGGAGTGCGACTGGCCGAAGATGCTTAAGTGCAAGACATTGCCAAAGGTCGAGGACATGCTATTCCTCCTCGAGTGTGACCTTGCCGCCCAGCAGGCGGTAGTGGTCGAAGAAATCGGGATAGGACTTGTTGACGGCCTCGGCGGCGTGGATCACGACCTCGCCGGTGGCACGGCTCGCGGCGATGGCGGCCATCATGGCGATGCGGTGGTCGTTGTGCGAATCGACCTCGCCGCCGGTAAAGGCATCGACACCCTTGATGATGAGGTCATCGCCGGCAATGCGCACCTGCGCGCCCAGCGCGGTGAGCTCGCGGGTGATGGTGACCAGGCGGTCGGATTCCTTGATGCGCAGGCGGGCGCAATCGCGGATAAAGGTGCGGCCCTGTGCCAGCGAGGCCACGGCCGAGATAACGGGCACCAGGTCGGGGATGTCGTGCGCACTCATCTCAAAGCCGGTAAGCTTGTCGGACTGCACGGTGGCGGCGTTGGTGGAGCGCACGATGCGGGCGCCAAAGCGCGAAAGCGCGGCAAGCACGTTGCGGTCGCCCTGCGCGGAGCTCAGCGACACGCCCTCGACGGTGATGGGGTCGGTGCCGATGGCGCCGGCACACAGCCAAAAGGCAGCGTTGGACCAGTCGCCCTCGACGGCCACGTTGCCGGGCGTGCGGTACGAGCCGCTGTTCACGCGGAAGTTCGTGATCTCGGGCTGGCCGTCCCTGGCGGGAATACGCTCGACGTTGACTTCGACGCCAAAGGCTTTCATGGCCTGGATCGTCAGGTTGATGTAGGGGCGGCTCTCAATGAGGCCGGTCACCTGCACGCAGGAGGGCTGGGCGAGCAACGGGGCTGCCAGCAGCAGGCCCGAGATGTACTGCGAGCTTACGTTGCCCGGCAGCACAAAGGTGCCCGGGCGCATGCGGCCGCTCGTCTTGAGCGGAAAACCGCCCAGACCCTGCAGGTCGCAGCCGGCGGCAATGATCTCATCGGAGAGCGGGGAGAGCGGGCGGGCGCCCAGGCGTCCCTGGCCCACAAAAGTTGCTTCTGCGCCCAGCGCGCAGGCGACGGGCAACATAAAGCGGAGCGTGGAGCCGCTTTCGCCGCAGTCAAGCGTTCCGCCGGCAAGTGCCTTGAGCAGGCCAAACTCAATACTCTTCATAGTGGGATGGACCTGGAAGCCATCCTCGACGGTCTCGATGCGAGCGCCCAGTGCCGTAAGGCAACGCACCGTAGCCTCGATGTCGGCGCAGGTGGTGTTGCAGGTAACGTGCGTCTCGCCGTTGGCAAGCGCGGCGCAGATGATCAGGCGATGCGCCATCGACTTGGACGCGATGGCGGGAACGGTGCCCTTAAGCGGGGACGGGGTGATGCGGGCTAGCATGCGAATGCGTCTCCCTTCTGGCCGAGGCCCTCGGCAATGAGTTCGTGGAAAGTGGAAAGCGGCGTGCGGTCGATGCTGCAGCGGCCGATGCCGTGCGGAATCACCAGGTCGATGGTGTCGCCCGCGCGCTTCTTGTCGTGGAGCGCCTCGGCAAAAACGGCATCGGCATCTAGGTCGCAGCGGGTCTTGAGGCCATGGCGGGCGCAGAGCTCCTCGATACGACCGGGCAGTGCAGCATCGCAAATGCCGTGCAGAGCCGCGGCGCGCGTGATGATGCCCATGCCGATCGACACGCAGTTGCCGTGTCCGAGCTCAAAGTGCTCGCAGGCCTCGACGGCGTGTCCGGCGCTGTGTCCAAAGTTGAGGAGCTTGCGCTGGTTGGTCTCGCGCTCGTCGGCAACGACCACGGCGCGCTTGATGTCGATATTGCGCGCGATGATGAGCGCTACGCGGGCCACATCGCGGTTGAGCAGCTCCAGCGTGAGCGGGGTCTTCTCCAGCTCGGCGAAAAGCTCCGGGTCGGCGATCACGGCGTGCTTGATGACCTCGCCGCAGCCGTCGGCGAACTGCTCGGGCGTGAGGGTGGCTAGGCACCCCACGTCGGCGATAACCACGCTCGGCTGCCAAAAGGCGCCGGCCAAGTTCTTGCCGGCAGCCAGGTCGATGGCGGTCTTGCCGCCCACCGACGAATCCACCATAGCGAGCAGGCTCGTCGGGATCTGCACAAACTTGCAGCCGCGCATGTAGGTGGCGGCCACAAAGCCCGCCACGTCGCCCACGACGCCGCCGCCGAGTGCCACGATCACATCGGAGCGCGAAAGCTCGTGTTCGGCCACAAACTCCAAAATGGCAACATAGGTTTCGGCGCGCTTATGGGCCTCGCCGGCCTCGAAGGTGCAGATGCTCACTTCGTAGCCTGACGCCTCCAGGCTCTGCTTAACGGGCATCTGGTAGAGCGGGCCCACGTTGGTGTCCGTCACGATGACGGCCTTGGTGCCGCCGGCAGTGGCGCGCACGAGCGGTCCCGCCTGCTCCAGCAAAAACGTGCCAACATGCACCCGGTAGGGGCGTGCAGTGTCGATATCGATGGTAATCGCCATAAGCTTCGGTCCTTTCGACCTGGCGTGATAGGTGGTCTAGTGGGAGGCCTCGTCGTCGAGTGCGCGCTTAATGCGGTCGCCCTCGGCAAGGAGATTCTCCAGATAGCGCTGGTCGCGGTCCTTAAGGGCGCGGCTGTAGGTGCCAAGCGAGTCGATCAGATGGTCGATCTCGAAGGCAAGCGCGTCGGCGTCGTCGATCATGAGCTCGGACCACATTTGCGGGTTGAGGTGCGCCACGCGGGTGAGATCGCGGTAGCTACCGGCCGAAAAGCCGTGGTGGACCTGGGCGGTGGGGCTTTTGACGTAGGCGTTGGACACCACGTGCGCAAGCTGGCTCGTGAAGGCGATGACGCGGTCGTGCTCGGCGGCGCTGGTCACGCTGAACTTGCCAAAGCCCAAGGGGCGCACCATCTCGCGCACCTGGCCCAAAAGCTCCAGTTTGAGCGCATCGTCCACCGCGGGCGGCACGAGCACGAGTGGCGCGCCCTGGAACAGGTCGGCGCGGGAGTGTGCGTAGCCCGAGTACTGCGTGCCCGCCATGGGGTGTGCGCCCACAAAGTAAAAGCCGTGCTCACGGGCAAGCTCAAAGGCGCGTTCGCACACGATGCCCTTGACGCCCACCGTGTCGATTACCACGGGGCCCATGATGGCGTCGGTGTCGGTGGCGTCGGCGAGCGCCTTGGCGTGCGTCTCGAGCCACTCGATGCATGCCTCGGGGTAGCAAGCCAGGACGATGATGTCGCATTCGCCGAGTGTCTTGTCGTTGAGCTCTCCGGCGACAGTGCCCATGCTGGCGGCCGTCATGACATCGTCATCGGGGTCCCAGGCCAGCACGCGGACGCCCGCCTGTGCATAGCCGCGGGCAAAGCTACCGCCGATGAGGCCAAGGCCGACGATGCCGGCGCACTTGGGGCCGCCCTGGTTAACGCGCGCGTTTCTCACCGTACCCATGGGCTACTCCATGGTCTCTTGGCAGACAACCTCGCGGATGGCTCGGATGCGGCGCATGGTGTCGTCGAACTGATCGGGGGTGAGGGCCTGGGCGCCGTCGGACCAGGCGCGGCTCGGCTCGTCGTGGACCTCGATCTCCAGGCCGTTGGCACCGCAGGCGGTCGCGGCGAGCGCCATGGGTTCGACGTAGCGGGTGTAGCCGGTGGCGTGGCTGGGGTCGGCGACGACGGGCAGGTGCGACAGGTGGTGCAGCACCGGCACGGCGTTGAGGTCGAAGGTGTTACGGGTGCGGGTCTCGAAGGTGCGGATGCCGCGCTCGCACAGGATGACGTTGTCGTTGCCCTCGCTCATGATGTACTCGGCTGCCATAAGCAGCTCGTCGATCGTGCCGGACATACCGCGCTTGAGCAGAATCGGGGTCTGGGTCTTGCCGACCTCCTTGAGCAGGGGGAAGTTCTGGGCGTTGCGGGCGCCGATCTGCATGACGTCAATCTTCTTGTCCAAGAAGACCTGCACGTCGCGTGGATCCATGATCTCGGTGACGATCGGCATGTCGAGCTCGGCAGACGCCTCGCACAGCAGGTCGAGGCCGGCGGGGCCCATGCCCTGGTAGGCGTAGGGGGAGGTGCGGGGCTTGTAGGCACCGCCGCGCAGCATCGTGGCACCGGCGGCCTTCACGCGGCGGGCGATGCGGATGAGGTTCTCGCCCTCGACGGAGCACGGGCCGGCGATGACCTGGAACTGGTCGCCGCCGATCTTGACGCCGTGGCCGCAGTCGATGACGGAGTCCCCGGGGTGGAACTTGCGGTTTGCGCGCTTGAACGGCTCGGAGACGCGCTGCACGCGCTCGACGACATCCATGGACTCGAGCAGGAACGGGTCGATCTTGGTCGTATCGCCCACCAGGCCGATGATCGTCTCGTTCTCGCCGCGCGAGACATCGGTCTTCAGGCCCTTTTTCTCAATCCAGCTGACGATATGGCCGACGGCCTCGTCGCTGGCGCTCTGCTTTAAAATTGCAATCATGGTGTGCCTCTCACCTCGATGGATAACTTTTGCAAAAACGGCCCGCATCGCGAGCCGTGTATATATGGTGCATGAGAGTTTATACTATCTGACTCGCTTTTGCCTTCTAAAGTGGGCCGTTGCGCCGCGTCTTCCTCGGAATTGCAAAGCTTTTTCTTTTATTTTGATAGCCCGTGGCGCACTTGGGTATAATGCCAGTCGTTCGCCCTATTAGCTCAGGGGATTAGAGCGTCTGCCTCCGGAGCAGAAGGCCGTTGGTTCGAATCCAACATGGGGCACCATCGAACGTAAGACCGTCCGAACCTCGCATGGTCCGGGCGGTTTTTCTTATACCGACGCGACGTGATGGGACGTGGTATGGCAGCAACGGATATCGAGCGCGGACTCTCGACCGCCGAGGTCGAGGAGCGCATCGCCGCCGGTAAGATCAACCGCAACATGGAGCTCAAGACCAAGTCGGTCAAAGAGCTCATCATCGAGAACCTCTGCACGTTGTTCAATTTGATCAACGTGATTTTGGCGTTCCTGGTCATTTTGACCGGTTCGTTTAAGAATCTGACGTTCCTGTTCGTGGTGTTCCTTAATACCGCTATTGGCGTCATCCAGTCCATGCGTTCCAAGAAGATGGTCGATAAGCTCACACTGCTGACCTCCAAGAAGGCCATCGCGGTGCGCGACGGCGCCGAGGTGGAGCTCGACCTGGACCAGATCGTGCTCGACGACATCATCCGCCTGGGGCGCGGCGACCAGATTCCGGCCGACGCCGTGGTGGTATCGGGCGAGGCGCTCGTGAACGAGAGCCTGCTGACGGGCGAGAGCGACCTTATTAAGAAACAGCCCGGTTCCGAGCTCATGAGCGGCAGCTTTATCGACTCGGGCCTGCTGCGCGCCCGCGTGATCCATGTCGGCGCCGACAACTACGTGGCCAAAATTAATAACGAGGCCAAGTACGTCAAAAAGGTCAATTCCGAGATCATGAACGCGCTTAACGCCATCGTGCGCTTTGCGAGCATCATCATGATCCCGCTCGGTTTGGCGTTGTTTGCCTCGAGTGTGAGCGAGCTGTGGGATGCCGCGGGAACCCCGGGTGATAGCGCGCTTTCGTGGTGCTTCTCCGAGTTGTTGGCTGGTCATGTGCCTTCGTCGGCGCTGCTGTCCACGGTGGGCGCCCTGCTGGGCATGATCCCCCAAGGCCTGGTACTGCTGACCTCTTCGGTGCTCGCCATCGCCACGGTGCGTCTGGCCCGCCGCAAGGTGCTGGCACAGCAGCTCTACTGCATCGAGACGCTCGCTCGCGTCGACGTGCTGTGCCTGGACAAGACGGGCACCATCACGTCGGGCCGCATGGAGGTCGAGGGCACGTATCCGCTGCCGGTTGAGGTCGTGAGCCTAGGCGCCGGCCCGGACGAGGCGGCTGTTCCCGTCGATACCACGGTGCTCGATTTTGCGCTGGCTAACGTGGCACGTGCGACTTCGGCCGATGCCAACGAGACCTGCCAGGCGCTGCTCAACTATTACGCCGATCGCCCGGTCGAGGTGTCTGAGCCGCTGTCGGTCATTCCGTTCTCGTCGTCTAAAAAATGGAGTGGCGCTTCGTTTGCGCAGGGCTCCTATGTGATGGGCGCCGCGCAGTTTGTGCTTTCGGAGCGTGTGTTTTCGCAGGTCGAGAACCGTGTCGCCGAGCTTGCCGATACCTGCCGCGTGCTCGTGGTGGCGCGCGTGGAAGGCTTTACGCTCGATGGCGATATGGTGGGCGAGGCCGAGCCCGTGGGCTTTGTGACCATCCGCGACGAGATTCGTACCTCGGCGGCCGAGACCATCGGCTACTTTAACGAGCAGGGCGTGACCCTCAACGTGATCAGTGGCGACGACCCGCGTACGGTGTCGTCGATCGCGCGCGTGGTGGGCGTGCCGGGGGCGGACGCTTATGTGGACGCCACGACGCTCGATACGCCGGCCAAGCTCGATGCCGCAGTGGACCGCTACCATGTATTTGGTCGTGTGACCCCGCAGCAGAAGCGCGAGCTCGTGCAGGCGCTCAAGCGCCGCGAGCACACCGTGGCCATGACGGGCGACGGCGTCAACGACGTGCTGGCGCTTAAGGAGGCCGACTGCTCCGTGGCCATGGCGGCCGGCTCCGATGCCGCGCGCAACGTGGCCGAGATCGTACTCGTCGACAATGATTTTGCCTCGATGCCCGCCGTGGTGGCCGAGGGCCGTCGCTCCATCAACAACCTGCAGCGTTCGGCGTCGCTGTTCCTGACCAAGACGCTGTTCTCGATGGGCCTGGCGGCGCTGTGCATCGCGCTGCCGCCGTACCCCTTCGAGCCCATCCAGATGACGCTCATCAACTTCTTCTGCATCGGCGCGCCGGGCTTTGTGTTGGGCCTGGAGCCCAACAATGCTCGCGTGAAGGGTGCGTTTTTGACCAACGTGCTCAAGCGTGCACTGCCGGCGTCGATTGCGGTCATTTTGGCTGCGGCGCTTGATATCTTTGTGGCGCGCGTGTTTGGCTTTAGCCAGCTCACGCTGTCTACGATGTGCCTGCTTACGTCGTGCGCGGCGAGCGTCAGCCTGATCTGGCGGATCTCGCAGCCGCTCACGCCCTTACGTGTGGTGCTCTTTGTGTTTGTAGTCGCCGGCATCTTGGTGGGCGTTATCGGATTCCCGGAGCTGCTGTCTATTGCCAACCTGTCGATGGGCCAGATGGTTATCTTGGCTGTCATCGTGGTCTTTACCTGCTCGGTGTTCTTTAAGCTCGCCACGATGATGGATTCGCTCAAGCCGCGTCGTCGTCATGCCGCAACTGGTTTTGGCCGCGGTGTGCGCGTCCGCCTGGGTCGCGGTGGCGGCAAGGTGAGCTCGACGGGTTCGACGGCCGAGCGTTTTGCCAAGCGCTTCGCCGCCGACATGGCGCAGCGCCGCGAAGATCGCACCGTTCGCGAGGCCGAGGCCCGCGCGCTCGAGGGCGTGGCCCAGGCCCAGCCCAAGAAAAAGAGGAGTGCCGGAGCCAAGCGCTCCCGCGTGACGAAGTCCGCCCAAGGCATCAAAGTCTCGATGCCAAGCAAAAAGAAGAAGTAGCTACGCGCCCTGGCGATGTTGAATTGGTGCCTTGTTCCTGTGGGGCCGTGGCGATGTTATGCTCTAACCTCGATTGTTTGAATTGCTTCGAAAAGAGGATGCCGTGATCTGCCCGCATTGCCTTAAGACTATCGAGGACGGCGCCTCGTTCTGCCCCTATTGCAACGCCTATGTGGGTCCGGGCGATGGTCCCGAGCACACCGAGTTCGTGTTCTGTGAGGGTTGCGGTGCCCGTCTTTCTCCGCATGATCGTACGTGCCCCAAATGCGGACGCCCCGCTCCGGGTATCCTCTCTGAGGACGCGGCCGCATCCGACCTGGCAGCGGGCCGCACGGCGGGCTTTCCGCGCCTAACGCAAGAGCAGATCGATACCGAGGTGCCTCATGCGCCGGCCTCTGCCGCTGCGGTGCTTTCGGACGCCGCCGATCCTAACGAGACCTGCGTGCTGCCGGCTTTCGATAAGGATTTCGGTATTCCCAAGGTCGATATTCCCACGCCGGTTTCCCTGCACGACGATCCTCAAAAACCCAAGCGCAAGGTGCACCCCGACGAGGACGCCTATCACAAGCACAAGCGTCATATCCCCAAGCCGCTCATCGTCATCGCGGTTCTTGCCGTCGTTTGCGGCGGTGCCTATTGGTTCGTGACGGCCGATCCCATGGGTGTTATGCCCGACTTCTATGACCAGTTTGGCCAGGCCGCGCAGACGACCTTCCCTACGCGCCAAAAGGGCGAGGCGACTGAGGACGATACCAAGCAAGACGATTCTGCCGAGGTGGTCCAGGAAGAAACCGTGCTCACCGATGATCAGCTCTATACCAGGCTCGACGGTCTGTATCAGGCCATCGTGTCCTACGGTGACGAGGACCAGATCGGCGAGGTCATCGATTCCTTTAACAACGGCTATCTCCGAACGCCGCTGTCCACCCGCCAGGAGCTGTCGCAGAGTGCCTACGCCCTGCGCGACCAGATCAAAAAGACGCAAGATGAGCTTAACAACCTTAAGTATCAGGACGATACGGTCTATGCGGACGACATCGCCCACTTAAAGCAGCTTGCCGAGTGGATGTACGAGCGTGTCGACGTGATCTGCCAGAGCTGGGATATCTCGCTGGCCATTCCCGATGGCGAGTCGATGAGTTCCCACCAAAGCGAGATCCTGGCGCCCATCGCACAGGGCGGCAACAGCGCGCTGAACCAGTACGACGCCAATGTGGGCTCCTGGAAGCCGCAGCAGCGTTCCCAAAATTAGTTCGCCATAGTCGGCATAACCTACGTGCGCAATTGATGTAAGCGCATGCTTATTGCTACAATTCGTACAAATATGCTTTAAACGCACGAGGAAGGAACCACATGTTTGGTTTTAAGAAAGAGCTCTACACGCCCGAGTATCAGCTTGCCGGCGACGAGTGCGCCGTTATCGAGACGTCGAAGGGTACCATCAAGGTCAAGTTTGACGGCGAGGGCGCTCCCATTCATGTCGCGAACTTCTGCGAGCTTTCCACGATGGGTTTCTATGATGGCCTTAAGTTCCATCGCTATGTGCCCGGTTTTGTCATCCAGGGCGGCGACCCCAATACCCGCGACATGTCCGGCGCCGACGTTGCTGCCGGTCTTGAGGGCCCCGACGGCATGCCCGGTACCGGTGGCCCCGGCTACTGCATCAAGGGCGAGTTTGCCACCAATCCGCGCAACAGCCATGTCGACGGTGCCCTTGCCATGGCACGCTCCATGGACCCCGATTCCGCGGGTTCGCAGTTCTACTTCTGCCTGGGCGCCCAGCATAACCTCGATTCCGGTTACACCGTCTTTGGTACCACGGTCGAGGGTCTCGATGTGATTTCGCAGCTGCGTGCCGGCGACGAGATCGTCCATGTCGAGATCGTTCACGAGTAAAGGGGATTTCCTTGAATAGCCAGCTGATCCAACAGGGCCGCGCCGCTTACCGCGCGGGTGATTTTTCCGCTGCAGCCCAGATGCTTGGGGCGGCAAAGACTCCCGATGAGATTATGGGCGAGGCCGATCACCTTCGTGGTAACGCCTTGATGCACCTGGGCATGTATGCCGAGGCCGCCGAGGCCTACGCCGCCGCCCTCAACGACGGCACCTATGGCAAGCGCGGCGCGCTGCTCACCAACCGCGGCAAGGCGCTCGCCGCCGTGGGCGACTACACGACGGCCGCTCAGGCGTTCTCTGCTGCTACGCAGGACGCTTCTTATGCCACGCCGTTCAAGGCCTATCTGGGCCTGGGTAACGCGCTGTTCCAGTCGGGCGACTATGCCAACGCGGGTACTGCCTTCCGTCAGGCTGCCATCGATGGCGCCAATCCGGCTCCTGCCGCCGCGCTCGGCGAGCTCGGTCGTTGCTTCATCAAGCTCGGCCGTCCGGCGGATGCCGTGGAGACCTACCGCACGGCTATCGACTTTGCCGGCCCCCGCGACGACACGCGTGCGCTCAACGCCGGCATGGGTCAGGCGCTTTCTGCCGCCGGCCGTCCCTCCGACGCACTCGACGCCTTTAACGCCGCTACTGCCGATGGCATCTACCAGCTCACCTCCGAGCAGGCCGATGAGCTTGCCCGCGTGCACGATTCGCTTGCCGCGCTGTCTGCCCAGACGGCTATGGCCACGGCTCCGGCGCCCGCGATGGACGCTCCTGCCGTCGATCCGCTCGATCCTACGGGCGCGACCGGTCAGTTTATGCCCGATCCCTCGGACACCGGCTTCTTTACGCTGTCCGAGTCCGAGATGGTCCAGCAGGACCGTCAGGATCGTAAGCAGGCCAAGGTCCGTCGTCGCCATCGCCACACGGGTCTCAAAGTCTTCATCGTGCTGCTTCTGCTCATTTTGATCGCCGCGGGCGGTCTGGGCTTTGCCTACACGCGCGGCTTTGGCTTCCCGTCCCAGGAGTCTGTCGTTACCGATCTGTTCCAGGCTGCCGGCGACGGTGACACCGCAAAGGCCGAGTCTTGCCTGGCATCGAGCCTGTCCGAGGACGCTAAGTCGATGATCATCTCCTCGATTCCGCAGGGTGCCACCGTGTCCGTCGAGGGCATGGATCAGTCCATGACCGAGACGACCGCTAAGGTGAAGGCATCGCTGTCCAAGGGCGGCGAGCAGGAGTACACCGTCAAATTCGTGCGCTCCGACAACCATATCGGCTGGGCCGTTTCCTCGCTCGATATGGATTTCTCGGCTGCTGACAACCAGTAGTGACCTTATGGGATTTAGCTTTGCCCGGCGCTTCACCGCAAGTGAGGTGCCGGGCTTGCGCTAGTATGATGATCTAGTAGTTTTCCAGCAATCATCCAACACATCAGGAGTTGCGTTGTTTTCTTTGATGGATATGTTCTTCGGTAGCTATGCGGGCGATCTTGCCATCGACCTCGGCACCGCAAATACGCTTGTCTCCGTGCGCGGCAAGGGCATCGTCATTCGCGAGCCCTCTGTTGTCGCCATCGACAAGAACGACGAGCGCATCCTGGCGGTCGGTATCGAGGCAAAGCGCATGCTCGGCCGTACGCCCGGCAACATCGTGGCCGTTCGTCCCCTGAAGGACGGCGTCATCGCCGACTTCGATGTTACCGAGGCCATGCTTCGCTACTTTATCGATAAGGCGTCCGAGAAGCGCTATCCGTGGACCCCGCGTCCGCGCGTTGTCGTCTGCGTTCCCTCCGGCGTCACGTCGGTCGAGAAGCGTGCTGTCTTTGAGGCCACGATCCAGGCTGGCGCTCGCCAGGCCTATCTGATCGAGGAGCCCATGGCTGCCGCTATCGGCGCCGACCTGCCCGTCGAGGAGCCCACCGGCTCCATGGTCATCGACATCGGTGGCGGTACCACCGAGGTTGCCGTTATCGCTATGGGCGGCATCGTCGTCTCGCAGTCCATCCGTATTGCAGGCGACGAGTTCGATCAGGCCATCCTCACGCACGTTCGTGATGCCTACAACCTTGCCATCGGCGAGCGTACGGCAGAGGACATCAAGATCAAGGTCGGATCCGCTGTGCCGCTCAAGGACGAGCTCGACGTCGAGGTCAACGGTCGCGACGTGATCACCGGTCTGCCCAAGACCGTGCGCATCGAGAGCGAGGAGATTCGTCGCGCGCTCAACAAGCCGCTCGACGAGATGGCCAAGGCCGTCAAGGACGCCCTCGATGCCACGCCGCCCGATCTTGCCTCTGACCTTATGTACTACGGCATTTTGCTGACCGGTGGTGGCGCTCTGCTACGCGGACTCGACGTGCGTCTGCGCGATGAGACCGGCGTTTCGGTCAACGTCAGCCCCACGGCGCTCGATAACGTCGTTAACGGCTGTGCCCGCGTGCTCGAGGCCAATGCGTTTGATGGCGGCTTCGTCCAGACCAATGCTTAATTTCCAAAAGGTGGATTCCATTTGGCACGATCTTCGGGTTTCTCCACAAATCTGAATACCAAGCGACAATCAACGGGTATGCGCCCGTTGATTGTTTTCAGCCTGATTTCGGTGTTGCTGCTCACGTTTTACATCCGCGAGGGCGAGGCAGGGCCGATTCATGCCGTGCGTTCGGGCGTAACGACGATTACCTCGCCGGTGCGTTTTGTGGGCTCGGCCGTGGCGGCTCCCTTCAATGCGATCGGCAACGTGTTCTCTAACCTTACGGCGTCGCAGGACACGCTTGACGAGCTTAAGAAGCAAAACGAGGAGCTGACCTCTAAGGTTGCTGAGCTCTCCGAGGCTCAAAAGACCGCCGAGCGTCTGGAGGGGCTGGTCGGGCTGCAGTCGACCTACAACCTCAAATCGACCGCTGCTCGTATCGTTGGTGCCTCGGGCGATGCCTGGACCTCGACCGTAACCATCGACAAAGGCTCTGCCGACGGCCTTACCATCAACATGCCTGTGACGAGTTCGGCCGGTGTTATCGGCCAGATCATCGAAGTCTCGGCCAAGACGTCCACCGTGCGCCTGATTGGCGACGAGAACTCGGGTGTGTCCGCCATGGTACAGGACACGCGCGCCCAGGGCATGCTGCAGGGTCAGGCTGACGGCACGCTGCGTCTTGAGTATGTGAGCGTCGACTCCGACGTTAAAGTCGGCGACATCATCGTGACCTCGGGCATCGGCGGTGTGTTCCCCAAGGGTCTACCGCTCGGCACCGTCTCGTCGGTTGAGAAATCGGCAAACGACGTGTACTACACCATTGTGGTGCGCGCTCAGACCACGGCCGAGAACAACGAGGAAGTGCTGGTTATTACCTCGCTGACCGACGAACAGTCGGCCTCGGATGAGGACGTGAGCACGGCCAACAGCACGCCGCAGGGAACGTCGCGCGATGCTGCAACCAAGACGAAGGACGAGAGCTCGGATGACAGTTCCGACACGTCCGAGACGACCGATTCCGGCTCGAACGAATAGGGGGCATGTCCATGGATCTACACGAGCAGGGGATGAGCTCCCGCACGTTTGTAATCGCCGCCATCGTATGCGTGCTGCTGCAGGCAGGCCTGGCACCGCAGATCTCCATTGCGGGCGGTCGCGTCAACTTCATGATTATCCTGGTGTGCCTAAGCGTGTTCTCGGGCGACCCGACCCGTGCCGTCGTGTGCGGTTTTTGCAGCGGCTTGTTTTATGACCTGTCCGCTGCCGTGCCGGTGGGCGTTATGTCGCTCCTGCTGACCGTGGGTTCTTTTGCCCTGGTGCACAGCGCCGTCGGTCAGACGGGCGGTACCCCGAGTGCGCGCGGCGTCACTGTGGGCGCCTTCGCGCTCGTCATTAATGTTATCTACAGCATCATCTTGCTGTTTATGGGTTTGGAGACGAGCTTTGTCGTGGCGATCTTCGGCCATGCGCTGCCGTCCTCGATCCTGACGGGTCTGGTTGCCATTCCGTTTTTGATGTCCGGCGTCGTGCCGCAGTCCGGCTATGGATTCTCCGCACGTGGCGGACGCCAGACGGGTATGCGCTTTAAGCCCAAGACCCGCAAGCTCAAATAGGGGAGGCCCGTAGATGTCTTCCCAGATGACGGTTATTATCGCCGGTATCGTGCTGGTTGTGGCCATCGTGGTCGCGCTGGTCATCATGCGTCGAGGCGATTCCCGTTTTACCTACGATACACAGCATGGAACGGCTCCGCGCGCCACCGAGGGCGAGGGCAATACCGCGGCGACCGCCTTTAAGGGCCGCTTTTCCATCCTCACCACGGGTGTGGGCGCGATGTTTGCGGCACTTGCCGTCAAGCTGTGGGGCATGCAGATGGTCTCGTCGGACTATTACGAGAAGCAGGCCAATAGTAATCAGACTCGCACCGTTACCACACCCGCTGTGCGCGGCCGCATCCTCGACCGCAATGGCGTGGCGCTTGTCCAGAACCGTCCCTCACTTGCTGTCGTGGCCTACCGCGACCTTGCCGAGGATGAGGTTCTGGTTCGCCATCTTGCCAACGTGCTTGGAATGCCTTATGTGGCGGTCCTTCGCAATATTCAGGACAATACAGAGGGCGCTCAGAGCCTGCATACCATCGCGACGGACGTCCGTCGCTCCACGGTTGCCTATATCAAGGAACACGCCGGCGAGTTCCCGGGCGTCAAGATTGCCGAGCGTACCGAACGCCAGTATCCATACGGCGAGACGGCATGCCATATCTTGGGCTATACCGGCACCATTACCTCCGAGCAGCTCGAGGCCCAGAATAAGAAAACCTCTGGCGATGATGATGCTTCTGCTGGCAAGATTACGTACCAGTCGGGCGATATCGTGGGCCAGGCGGGCGTTGAGAGCTACTACGAAAACCTGCTGCAGGGTATTCGTGGCGAGCAGACCGTCAAGGTCGATGCCTCGGGCAATGTGACCGGTCAGGCCGGCGCCGTGCCCGCGAAGGCCGGCTCTGACATTAAGCTCACGCTCGACCTTAAGATCCAGCAGGCCTGCGAGACGGCGCTGGCGAGCGCTATCGAGCTTGCCAAGACCACTGGCTACAGCAATGCCGGCAACGGCGCTGTAGTGTGTCTCGATCCCAACAATGGCGAGATCCTGGGCATGGCGAGCCAGCCCAAGTTCGATCCGTCCGTCTTTATCGGCGGCGTCTCAAATGACGTGTGGACCGAGCTCAATGATGACAAGGGTTCGCACCCGCTGCTCAACCGCGCCATTAGCGGACAGTACATGTCGGCCTCGACCATCAAACCGCTCTCGGCACTGGCCGGTCTTGAGTTTGGAACCTACACTTCAACGCAGACAACCAACTGCACGGGCTATTGGACTGGCCTGGGCAAGTCGTGGGGCAAGTACTGTTGGCTGCATTCCGGCCACGGCACCATGACGCTGCAGTCGGGTATCGCCAACTCGTGCGACCCCGTCTTCTACGACATGGGCAAGGCGTTCTTCTATGACGAGCAACATCCCGAGGGCCTGCAGGAGGTCTTTCGTCGCTGGGGTCTAGGCAAGACCTGCGGTATCGATCTGCCAAGTGAGGGCGCGGGCCGTATTCCCGATGCCGAGTGGAAAGAGTCGTACTTCACCGACGCCTCTGCCGAGGATCGCAAGTGGAATGCCGGCGATATGACCAACATCGCCATCGGCCAGGGCGACATCCTGGTGACGCCTCTGCAGATGGCGTGTGCCTATATGGGTCTTGCCAACGGCGGCAAACAGTACGTGCCTCACGTGTTTTTGTCTGCCGTGTCGCGCGATGGCGACGGCGATGCCTATAAGTACAACGGCAAGGGCAAGAAGAAGCGCCTGGAGGCCAAGATCAACAGCGATTCGGATTTGGCTCTTGTTCGCAACGGCATGCACGACGTGATTTACACGGCATCGACGTCCCTGGCGGCTCACTTTGGCACCCTGACGCCGCAGGTATACGGCAAGTCGGGCACGGGCGAGAAAAGCGGCGAGGACGAATACGCGTGGTTCTGCGCCTATGCACCGGCCGATGATCCCAAGTATGTCATCGCTACTGTCCTAGAGCAGGGCGGCGGCGGCTCAGATACCGCGATGCATGTCGTGCGCGACGTGCTCGGCGTGATTTATGACGAGCCCGATACCTCTTCGGCCTCGGGCGATTCTTCGGTTCGATAGGAGGTTGCGATGGGTTTTTCTCCGGCGGATCTGTTCCGTTCAACCAAGACCGGTTCTCGCAGCAGCCTGGACCGTGTCAACAAACAACTTTCGGCTTCGCGCGGCACGTTTCGCCAAAAGGTGCATATCGGTGTGCTCGTGGCTACAGTGGCGCTCGTCGCCTACGGTGCCATCATTATCTGGTCGGCTTCGCAGTTTAAGGCCGATGCTTCGTTCTCACGCCATCTGCTGGGAATTGGCATCGGCACGGTGCTGGCGGTGCTGGTCTGGCGCTCCGACCTGCGCGGTATTTCCAATTTCTCGACGGCGTTGCTCGTCATCGACCTGATCGTGATCCTCTCGCCCAAGATTCCGGGTCTGTCCTATACGGGCGGTCTGGGCATGACGGGCTGGATCAAGATTCCCGGTATCGGCTTGACATTCCAGCCGGTTGAGCTTGCCAAGCTCATCACCATCTTCTTTATTGCTACGCTTGGCTCGCAGTATAACGGTCGCATCGATACCGTTCGCGACTACGTCAAGCTCTGCGGCATGCTGTCCATTCCGTTTTTGGCCGTCGTTGCCATGGGCGACCTGGGCTCGGGCCTGGTCGTGCTGGTTTCGGGCGCCATCGTCATTTGTATGAGTGGTGCACGCCGCGAATGGGTGCTGTCGACCCTGGCCCTGCTCGTGGGCCTGGTGGCCCTCGTCCTGGCGCTCGATTCGGTCTTTGATTCGTTGCTCGGCCACGATGTGCTCATCAAGCAGTATCAGATGAACCGTCTGACGGTCTTTATCGACCCCGATAATGCCGATTCGGACGATGCCTACAACCTGCAGCAGTCGCTTATCGCCGTTGGCTCGGGCGGCTTCTTTGGTAAGGGTTTGGGCCATGCGACGCAGTCGGCCGGCGGCTTTCTACCTGAGTTCCACACCGACTTCGTCTTCGCCTTCCTGTCCGAGACCTTTGGCTTTTGCGGTTCCTTTTTGCTCCTGTGCCTCTACGTGCTGCTGATCTTTTCGACGATTCGCGTCGCCTTTAAGTGCGAGTCGCTGTTTTTGCGTCTTTCGTGTGTGGGCATCGTTGGCATGTGGGCGTTTCAGACTTTCGAAAACATCGGCATGTGCATCGGCATGATGCCGATTACCGGTATTCCGCTACCGTTTATTAGCTTCGGTTCGTCTTCGATGATGATTCAGCTGCTGACGGTGGGTATCGTACAATCCATATGGCGGCATCGTTCGGGCGCCGCGTAACCGCTGGAGGGGTTTGCTATGAAAATTCCCGTAGATAAGCTGACCCGCGCTTTTAAGATGGGCGCGTCCGTTAAGAAGGATTCCGATACGCCGGTGCGCGTCTCGGTCTATCTGGATTCGTCCGCCTCGCGCTTTCTGGCCGAGACGGTGCGTGACGCCTTTGTGCCGCAGACGACCTCGGGCATTGTGCGCGTCGAGCGTCTGGGGGAGGAGCGAATTGCTCCAAAGACCGATACCGATGTGGTGCTGGTGCTCTCGTGTGGTTCCGACCGCTTGGAGAGTGCCGTGCAGGAGCTCGTGATCGCCGGCGCGCCCGTGTGCGTGCTTGCCGAGTCTGCTGTGGAGGTGCCGTTTATCGAGGAGTCCACGCCCATGCTCGGCGTGGTAGCGGCAACCGATAAGACGTATCTGCTCGAGACGCTTGCCCGCTGGATTCTCGATCGCACCGACAAGGAAACGGCTTTTGCGGCGAACTTTGCCTTCATGCGTATCGCGGCGGCCAATCGTATCATCACCTCGTGCGCGCTCACCAATATGGCGACCGGTGCGCTGGTGTTTTTGCCGGGCGCCGATTATCCCGTTATGGCGCTGGCGCAGGTGGGTATGCTCTTTGAGCTCGCTGCCGTCTTTGGACGCGGCATTAAGCCTGAGCGCGGCTACGAGGTCGCGGGCGTGCTTGCCGGCGGTCTTGTGATCCGAGCGGTCACCCGCGCACTTGTCAAGCAGACGCCGCATATTGGGTTTGCCGTCAAGGCGCTCACTGCCGCCGCGGGCACCTATGGCATGGGCCGTGCGCTCGTTTCGCTCTACGAGCGCGATGTCGACTACAGCCGTGCCAACGAGGTGGTCACTGCCACGTTCTCCCGCGTTCGCGATCTGGTGACCACGGTCGCGGGCGCTACCCGTCCTATGGCGTCCTATCAGGACGCATCAGATCTCGCTGCTTAGGGGTTTTCCGTTGCGCGTTGCATACCAAGACTGTTTTCATTTAATTGAGCCGTTGCTCGCCAAGGTCGAGAAGCCGAGTCGCTATATCGATCACGAGTGGGGCACGCTTTCCAAGGCCGATGCCGACTACCGTTGCTGCCTGATCTATCCGGATGTGTACGAGGTCGGTCTGCCCAACCAGGGTATCGCCATCCTCTACAACATCCTTAACCAGGCCGAGGGCATCTCCTGCGAGCGTGGCTATGTGCCGTGGCCCGATATGGGTGACGCTATGCGCGAGGCGGGCATTCCACTGCTCTCGCTCGAGGGTGCAGCGCCGGTCGCTTCGTTTGATATCGTCGGTCTGCATGTGCCGCACGAGATGGCGGTGACGAACTTCCTCGAGGCACTCGACCTCGCTGGCATTCCACTGTTGGCGGCTGACCGAGGCGAAGACGACCCCATCATCATTGCCGGCGGTCCCTCGGTGTACAACCCCGAGCCGTACGCGGCCTTCTTCGATGCCATCCTCATCGGTGAGGGCGAGGAATCGCTGCTCGAGACCTGCCAGCTGCATCGCCGCCTGCGTGACGAAGGGGTCCCGCGCGCGCAGATTGTCGAGCAGCTTGCATCCATTGCCGGCAACTACGTGCCGTCGCTCTATGAGGTTCGTCACGACGAGCCCTGCTCGCCGCATGGCTACACCGTGCCGCGTGAAGGCAAGGATGCGCCTACTGTGGTCTACAAACGCGTCGTCGAGGATTTCGGCGCCACGAATCCGCTGTCGCAGTCGTGCGTACCCTATGAGCAGCTAGTCCACGACCGCCTGTCTATCGAGATCCTGCGCGGCTGCGCCCGCGGCTGTCGTTTTTGTCAGGCCGGCATGACGTATCGCCCGGTGCGCGAGCGCTCGGCCGACCAGATCGTCTCGTCGGTGATTCAGGGTCTGGAAAAGACCGGCTATGACGAGGTGTCGCTGACCTCGCTTTCCACGACCGACCACTCCTGCATTCGCGACGTGCTCGGCAGGCTCAACCGTCGCCTGGAGGATACGGGTATACGCGTGTCTATTCCGTCGCAGCGCCTGGATTCGTTTGGCGTGGATATGGCCGAGTCGGTCGCCGGCGAAAAGAAGGGCGGCCTGACGTTCGCGCCCGAGGCCGGCAGCCAGCGCATGCGCGACATCATTAACAAGAACGTGACCGAGGAGGACCTGGACCGTGCGGCCAAGGCGGCCTTCGAGGCCGGCTGGAACCGCATGAAGCTCTACTTTATGATGGGCCTTCCCGGCGAGCGCGATGAGGACATCGTGGCCATCGCCAATCTGGCCGATCACGTGCTGGAGCTCGGTCGTTCCGTGGTGCCCAAGGCTCGTCGCGGCTCGATCTCGGTGTCCATCTCGGTTTCGGTCTTTATCCCCAAGGCTGCCACGCCGTTCCAGTGGTGCCCGCAGCTCGACTACGACGACGTCAAGCGTCGCCAGAAGTTGCTTATCACGAGCGTTCGCAACCGTGCCGTCCGCGTGCATTACCACGATGCCGAGACCTCGCTCATCGAGGCCGCGCTTTCCCGCGCCGGTCGTGACATGACGCCCGTCATCATCGATGCTTGGCGCTCGGGCTCTCGCTTTGACGCCTGGGTAGAGCATTTCTCGCTCGATAACTGGAAGGAAGCTGCTGCCAAAAACGGCATCGACCTCAATGAGCTCGTGCACCTGCCCTACGAGTTGGACTGGCGCCTGCCGTGGGAGCACGTGAGCCCCGGCTGCACGCGCGGCTTCCTCGAGCGCGAGTACCGTCGCTCGCTCGAGGGCGTCACGACTCCCGACTGTACCCGCACGTCGTGCACCGGCTGCGGGATCTGCCCCACGCTCCACGCCAAGAATGTATTGATGGGTGATCGCGCATGAGTGAGCGCCTGACCGACAACCCCTCGCTCTTTAGGCTTCGTGTTCGCTATGGCAAGCGCGATCGCCTTAAGTACCTGGGCCATCTCGAAGTAATCCATACCATTGAGCGCATCGTGCGCCGTGCGGGACTTCCCTATGCCGTCACGCAGGGATTCTCTCCGCACATGCGCGTGGGCTTCTCTTCGGCGCTGCCGGTGGGTACGTCGTCGACCTGCGAGTGGTATGACCTGTTTATGACCGAGTTCGTGGCGCTCGACGAGGCGTTTGGGCGCCTGGCTGCGGCGTCTCCGGCCGATCTGGCGCCCATCGAGGCGGCGTACATCGACGTGCGCACGCCGGCGTTGACGGCGCAGCTCACGCGCCTGTCGTATCGCATCGACCTGCACTTGGATCCCGAGGCGCCCGTAAGCGCCGACGAGGTGCGTCGTGCGATCGACACGCTGCGCGCGGGCCACGGCATCGACTACGCGCGCGGCAAAAAGAGCAAGCGCTTGGATTTGGATCACACGCTCGTGGGCTATGAGCTCACGGCGGGGGAGCGCCCGGACCATTTGGTGCTCATGCTCGACACCCATGCCGACAACGAGGGCTCCATGCGTCCGGAAATTTTGCTTTCTGCTGCTGATGTTTTGTTGCAGGGCTTGACCCCGGGCGTGGATGCACCTATTGTTTCCACCGGTATGCAAGACCTCGTGACCATCTGCTCCTACGATGTCGAGCGTCAGAATCAAGCATGCGAGGACGACGAGGGCCGACTCGTCAGCCCCATACCTGTGCGAACTTGTGGATTTGCTCCACATACTCGTTGACGGGGGTATTTTCGCCTGCTACTATATTCGGCTGTTGCACTAACTGATGCATGAAGGGCAAGTAAACATGTACGCAATCGTTAACACGGGCGGCAAGCAGTACAAGGTCGCCACCGACGATGTCATCACCGTCGAGAAGATCGAGGGCAATGAGGGCGACAAGGTCACCCTGCCGGTTATCTTCCTCAACGATGGTAAGAAGATCGTCACCGATCCCGACAAGCTGGCCAAGGCCAAGGTTACCGCTCAGATCGTTGAGCAGTTCAAGGGCGAGAAGCAGCTGGTCTTCAAGTTCCACAAGCGCAAGCGCTATCGTCGTCTGAAGGGTCACCGTCAGCAGCTCACCAAGCTGAAGATCGTGAAGGTTCAGGCTACCTCCCGCGCCAAGAAGGCTGTCAAGGCAGAGGCTGAGGCTGTTGCCGAGGCTCCCGTCGCCGAGTAGATTACACTCGTAACGAAAGAGTAGGTATACACAATGGCACACAAAAAAGGACTCGGTTCCTCCCGTAATGGCCGTGACTCCCGCGGTCAGCGCCTTGGCACGAAGCGCTATGCCGGCCAGACGGTAACCACGGGCACGATTCTCGTCCGTCAGCACGGCACGCACATCCACCCGGGTGAGAACGTTGGCCGTGGTAAGGACGACACGCTGTTCGCGCTGGTCGACGGTACCGTTGAGTTCCACAAGGGTATCAAGCACAGGGTCAGCGTACGCCCGCTCGCGAACGCGTAATTCACCCTTCATAGAGCACATATGTGGGAGGCACTTGAGTTTTAGGATTCAAGGGTCTCCCTCTTTTTTGTAGGAGGCGATTCTGTTGTCACAGTTCACCGATATCAGCCGCATTAACGTGTGCGGCGGCGACGGCGGAGCCGGATGCATGTCGTTTAGGCGCGAGGCATTTGTCCCCAAGGGCGGCCCCGATGGCGGCGACGGCGGTCGTGGCGGCAATGTCGTCATCCAGGCCGATGCTCAGCTGTCTTCGCTGATCGATTACCGCTTTAAGCATCACTTTCGCGCCGAGCGCGGCACGCACGGGCAGGGTGCCCGTCGTAACGGCAAGAGCGGCGAGGACCTGATTCTCAAGGTCCCTATGGGTACCGTGGTGCGCGAGCTCGATCCCGAGACGCAGACCCCGATGTTTGAGATTGCCGACCTGGTGCACGACGGCGAGCGCGTCGTCGTGGCGCCCGGCGGTGCCGGCGGTCTGGGCAACACGCACTTTGTGACGTCGGTGCGTCGCGCTCCGGCCTTTGCCCAGTTGGGCGAACCGGCCGAGGAGCACTGGATCGAGCTCGAGATGAAGCTTATGGCCGATGCCGCGCTCGTGGGCTTTCCCTCCGTGGGTAAGTCATCGCTCATCGCGCGCATGAGTGCCGCCCGTCCCAAGATTGCTGACTACCCGTTTACCACGCTCGTGCCGAACCTCGGCATGGTGCGTGCCGGTGAATATTCTTACGTCGTTGCCGACGTCCCCGGTCTTATCGAAGGCGCGAGCGAGGGTAAGGGCCTGGGTCACCAGTTCCTGCGCCACATTGAGCGTACGGCCCTGATCATGCACGTCGTCGACATGACGGGTGGTTTTGAGGATCGCGATCCGGTCGAGGATTACCACATCATCAACCGCGAGCTCGAGCAGTATGGCGCCGAGCTTTCGGAGCGTCCGCAGATCGTTGTCGCCAACAAGTGCGATGCGCCGGGCACGGCCGATAAGATTGCCGACCTCAAGCGCGCAGCGCTCGACGATGGCCATATGTTCTTTGCCGTGTCTGCCGTGACGGGCGCCGGTCTCAATACGTTGATGCTTGCCGTAGGTGAGCAGGTGGCCAAGCTCCGCGCCGAGTTGGCGGTCTCCGATGAGCCGGTCGACCTGCGCGACGATGAATGGGAGCGCCGTCGCCTGCAGCGAGAGAAGCGTTTCCGCATTGTCCAGGAAGAGCCCGGTGCCTTCCGCGTGGTCGGTCGTGCCATCGAGCGCATGGTCATTCAGACCGACTGGGAAAACGAAGAAGCCGTCATTTACCTGCAGCATAAGTTTGCGCGTATGGGTGTTGACGACGCGCTCGAGAAGGCCGGTTGTCGTGCGGGCGACGAGGTCCGCATTTGCCAGCGCGCCTTTGACTTTGAGGGCGCCGAGGACTTCTCGGAGTACGAGGAGCTCGAGGATGCTGGCGAGGACGTTGCCGTTGAAGCCATTGACGTGGCCGATGCTGCGGATGAGGGCGTCGAGGTTGTCAATGCGGCGGATGCCGCGGGCGATGCCGAGACCTCGGAGGGTGAGTAAGCCATGTCGCTGCGCGGTGGAATCGGTCTGCCCGAGCTTCCTCTAGAGGACGGGCAGGAGTTTAGGCTCGGCATTATGGGTGGCACCTTTGATCCCATTCATTACGGGCACCTGGTGACCGCCGAGCAGGCGCGCGAGTCCCTCGACTTGGACGCTGTGCTCTTTATGCCGGCGGGCTCTCCTGCTTTTAAGCTTGACAAGCCGGTGACGC
>JAYBEF010000108.1:0-4326 GCA_037277825.1 Collinsella sp. | reverse complement strand
GCTCCGCTACTCCAAGGCCGAGTACCAGGTTGCCGTCACGGTGAAGGCCGTCATGAATGAGACCACTGGCAAGTACACCGGTCTTACCACCTCTACCACCGTTACGCAGATGAAGGACGACATGGGCAACACCCTTGGCAAGAACGGGCAGGGCGTCGCGGTTCAAACCTCCGCCGGTGCGGACCCAACCATCATTCCCGTCTCCACCTTCACCAACACCTACTCCACCTCTTTGCCCCTTTCTGGTATGTCGGGCGTCACTCTGACGTACCTTGCCGGCGCGGCGGTGCTTTGCGCTGCTGCAGCCTGGATGCACATTCGTCGCAAGGCGAATGCGAAGGGAGGTGAGCGTCGTGAATAAGAAAGTTTGCTCCTTCCCGATCTTGTTTGCGCTGCTTGCCCTCGTGGTCGGCACCTGCGCGGTTGTGTTCCCCGCTTCCGCGCAGGCCGCGCCGACCTCGACCGGTTCCATCACGGTGAGCGGCACCGTGGCGAGCAGCTACGACGCCTACCAGATCTTTAGCGCCAACGTCGTCGACGGCGACAGCGACGCCAAGATCGCCACCGACCTCACCTGGGCAAGCGACGCCGCGCGCGACGCCGCACTGCCTGTGCTGCACAGCGCCGGCATGCCCAATTCCCAGACCACCGCGCAGGAAGCTGCCGAGTGGCTCAACACCGATTCCCACCTTACGAGCGCGCTGAGCGCACAGCTCGCTCGTTCCCTCCAGAGCTCTGGCGCCGTGTTCGTGGCCCTTAACGCGGGTACGGCGGCCGAGCTGCACTGCGGCTACTGGCTCATCGTCGCCGACGACGACGCCATCGCCCAAGGCGAGGTCGGCACCGCGCCGATCATGGCCCTGGTGGGCGGCAGCGCCGTCACCGTCAAGCCCAAGGCGGCGACGCCCAAGGTGTCCAAGCACGTGCTGGAGGACGGCACCGCCGCCTGGCAGAAGGCCGCCGACGCCACGGTCGCCGACGACCTGTACTGGCGCCTCTCGGCCACGGTCCCGGCGGGGCTCACGGCCTACGACACCTATACGGTGCGGTTCGTCGACACCATGAGCGCGGGGCTCGACCCCTCCAAGGTGGCCGCGAGCATGCGCGTGTACGTGGCGGCGGGCGCGGACGGCGGCTTTGACGCCGTCTCGACCGGCAAGGACGGCCGCGCCGGCACCGAGCCCGCGAAGGGCTGGACCGACATCACGGCCCAGTGCGGGGTCTCGGTCGACGGTAAGACCTTCACCGTGCGCACCGGCGACCTGATCGCCGCGCTCGGCGGGGCCGACGCCTTCGCCGCGGGCGCCCGCGTGGTCGCCGTGTACAACGCGCCGCTCAACAGCGCGTGCAACCACGGCATCGCGAAGGGCAACCCCAACGAGGTCTACCTGCGCTACCCGCGCTCTCCCTTTACCGACCAGTCCGGCGACGCGGGCTTTGCCCGCACGCCGAGCGACGATGCGTGCGCCTACACCTGGGATCTCGCGCTCACCAAGCGCGGCAGCGACGGCGACAAGCCGCTTGCTGGGGCGGTCCTGAGCATCGCCGACGACCACGGTCGCACACTGGCGGCCGACGGCACGTGGGATGCAGAGGGCAAGGCCACCGTCACCACGGGCGAGGACGGCCGCGTGACCGTCTCGGGCGTGGACTCGGGCAAGCTGGAGGTCCGCGAGCTCAAGGCGCCCAAGGGCTACAACGCCTTCGAGGGCACGCGCTCCGTGACGGTCAAGGCCGAGGGCCTGGACGTCGACCAGGTGGCCGCCGCCAAGCCCAAGCTCACCATCACGGCCGAGTCGCCCCTGCGCGCCGACAGCGCGGATGGGTTGACGGGCAGCCTGGAGGCGTCGCTCATCAACACGCCCACTGGCACACCCCCTAGCATTACCACCGGAGGCTTTATGCCCTCGACTGGCGATATGGCAATGTACGCCGCGGCCGCCGCAGCGGTCGCCGGAGCCGCGCTCATCGTGGTCGCGCTCCTGGTCAAGCGGGGAGGTGGCAGCCATAAAGAGTAGCTGGCAGCCCCACAGAGAGCGGGGCGAGACGTAGCGAAGTAGATGCTAAGACACAGACAGACAGATTTAGATCAAATGGAATTCGAGCAGAAAGCAGAGGAAAAGAAGATGAGCATGAGCAAGAACATCGCACGCCTGGCAGTAACCGCCGGCCTCACAGCAGCGCTGAGCTTCGGCGGCGTCATGGCGCCGGTGAGTATGGCGTTTGCTGATGATCCGGTGACGGCTCCGGCAAATGGCATCATCATCGAGCAGAGCGAGAACAACAAGGGCACCGCTAAGACGCGTTTCGTTCCGTACCAAATCTTCAAGGCAAAAGTTCACGACGGCGAAAATGGTAAAGTCACATCTGATGTTGATTGGGCTGATACCATAACGCAAACCACCAAGGACCAGATTATTACTGATATCCGTAGCGATGCTAGTAATGGTAAGAAGCTTTCCGGAACTCCTTCTGCTCAGGACGTTGCTGATTGGTTGGGCACCTATGTGTCCGAAAGCGGCAGGGAACTCGTTGTTAAGAACGGAGACTTGCTTAATAAAATAGCCGCCATTGTAAAGAAAAATGAGCAGCCGTCAGGTACGGCGTTCAATGCTGGTGATTCTTTTACGCCTGAGAGCGCTGGCTACTATCTCTTCCTGACAGATGATAACTCCATCGGTACGAATAAAGACTATTCCAACAAGAAACAGACGGGCACCTCGCCGATTTTCGCCGTCGTAGGTGGTACTGGAGTAACCGTGACCGAGAAGACTGGCATTCCCACGGTTACGAAGAAGGTCAAGGATGACAAGCTCCGCAGCGACTGGGCTGACAAGGGCGACTCCCAGATGGATCAGCCCGTGTACTACCAGCTGACCGGTACTGTGGCTGCGAACATCGATACGTTCAACACCTACTACTATGAGTTCCACGACGAGCTCTCCGCTGGTCTGACCGCGGATGAGAATTCTATTACCGTTAAGATTGATGACGAAACCGTGACGGCGGTCAACAACTACACCGCGAGTGTCACGAATACTACGGACGAGTCCGGGGCTGTAACTGGGCAGGTGCTGACTGTTTCCTTTACGGATCTTAAGGCTGCTGCTCGGTCCGTGGGCAAGACGCTTACCAAGGATTCCCATGTCGTCGTCACCTACACCGCCAAGCTTGACCACGAGAAGGCGACGAATGTCGTGGTTGGCGGCGAGGGTAATCCCAACAGCGTCAAGCTCATCTACTTCAACAATCCCATGAGCAACGGCAAGGGCGAGTCCGTGCCCGATACCGTCCGTGACTACACTTACGCGCTCAAGCTCGTTAAGGAGGACTCTGCTAACGAGGCCACCAAGCTCGAGGGCGTAAAGTTCACCATCCAGGCCACGGGTGCCGACGAGGGCGCTGGCACTCAGTATGTCCAGGAGAACGGTTCCCTCGGCAAAGATCCCTGGAATTTCACGACCGATGGAAACGGCGAGATTAATATCAAGGGCCTTGATGCTGGTACCTACACGGTCAAGGAGACCGACACCCTTGGAGGCTACAACACGCTGGGCGCCTTCACCTTCACCATTAAAGCCGATGGCCTTAATCAAAACGAGGGAAATAATACCCTGACGGTTACTGCGTCCAAGGAAGGCCCCGAACTTGTCGTTGCTCCGACCTTTGATCATGGCACCGTCACCCTCACCGTCAAGAACAAGAAGGGCTCCAACCTCCCGCTCACCGGTCTTAACGGCGTGACCTTCACTTGGATCGCTGGTGGCGCGGTGCTGTGCATCGGCGTGGCTCACCTCATCCGCAGCCGTAAGCAGGCTGAGGAGTCCGAGCAGGAGTAACGCTCACTCACCCATCCCTTTGGCAGGTGGGATGTGATGGCCATGAGACTTGCGGACACTTTTCTCGTCCATCGACGTTCTTGCTTTGCCATTCTCTTTTCGGGGCAGACTCCGCGCTGGAGTTTGCCCCGTTCTTTTTGGACAACACAGGCAGCCTCCACCGTCCGATGCGGACTCATCCGTCATCGCGTTTCTTGACTCGTATGAGGTTCGGTTTAAGGTCCGTAGGCGCACGCGCGGTGCGGACGGTAGAAGGCATTTGCGCCGCAACAAGCGCAAATAAGAATGCCCGGGGGTCGGATCCCGGGCATTTAACAAAAGCTGAAAACTAGGCCGCCCGCGCTCCCAAACATTTACGCGGGGTGCGTCGTTTTCTATTGATATTGTATCCCGAATCGCCCAGCCGATTCGGGACATTTTGAAAACTCAAAAGCCTTGATTATCGACTTTATCCGAACACCTCCCACATTCATCCGCACATGTACGG
>JAYBEF010000107.1:0-3465 GCA_037277825.1 Collinsella sp. | reverse complement strand
AGCG
This sequence comes from Collinsella sp., assembly GCA_037277825.1. Taxonomy (GTDB): domain Bacteria; phylum Actinomycetota; class Coriobacteriia; order Coriobacteriales; family Coriobacteriaceae; genus Collinsella. The sequence goes on along the minus strand of JAYBEF010000107.1, from coordinate 3,461 downwards.
GCCCGGGCGGTCAGGGCGTCAACACCACCGACTCCGCCGTGCGCGTGACGCATTTCCCCAGCGGCATTGTGGTTACCTGCCAAAACGAGCGCAGCCAGATCCAGAACAAGGCCGCGTGCATGCAGATCCTCAAGGCTCGTCTGTACGAGATTGAGCTCGAGAAGCGCGCCGAGGCGCTCGATGAGATCCGCGGACCCAAGACCACGATTGGTTTTGGCAACCAGATTCGCAGCTACGTGCTCTACCCGTACCAGATGGTCAAGGATCTGCGCTCGGGCGTGGAGACCAGCAATGTCGAGGCCGTTCTTGACGATGGCGACTTGGACCCGTTTGTTATTGGCTACCATCGCTGGGCTACCGGCAACGCTGATGCAGAAGGCTCGGAGGTCTAAAACATCGGGTGGCTTCAAGCCGATGCCAAGCCCAACGGTTGGACGGGTTTGTATCCAGAATAAACCCTGCGCAGGGGTGGTTTTTGTCCGGCGAATCGGTAGAATCGAATACAAGAAGAAGTTCAAAGCGCATCCGTTTGGGTGCGCTTTTTTGAGGGAGGCAGCATGGCATATCGTCTGGACATCAAGCGCATTCTTTCGATGAACTTCTTTCACGACCTGCCCCAGATCATGTTGGGGTGTGCCTTGGCCGCCATCGCGACCGACTTGTTTTTGATTCCCAACGGTCTTGCCGCCGGTGGCGTTACGGGCCTTGCCACCATTATCCAGGCGGTCGGCGCGGCGCGCGGCCTATCGCTTCCCGTTGGTATTCAGACGATCGTGATGAACGCCTTGCTGTTGTTGGTCGTTATGCGCGAGGGCGGCATGTTCTACGTGGTGCAGACCGCGACGGGCTTTGTGCTGCTGGGCTTCTTTACCGATCTGTTCGCCCCGTTTGTAGCACCTCTGGCGGATGCGGACCTGATGCTCCCTGCCATGTGGGGCGGCATTATTACGGGCATCGGTTACGGCATGGTGTTGCGCGCCGGCGCCAACACCGGCGGCTCGGACACGATTGGCCAAATCATCTCGCGTAACACCTCGCTGCCGGTGGGCTCGACCGTCATGGCGATCGATGTTGCCGTATGCGCGCTATCGGCTCCGGTCTTTTCAATCGAAAACGCACTGTATGCAGGCCTTTCGATGGTCATTAGCGGCTACGTGATCGATGCCGTGGTCGATGGTGGCAACAAACGCCGTATGGTACTCATCATCTCGGACAAGTTCCCTGATATCGCTGCCGATATCATGTATGGCCTGGGTCGTGGTTGTACCAAGTTTAAGGCGACTGGCATGTATTCGGGTGCCGAGAAGCCAGTGATTATGGTCATCGTGAGCCGTCGAGAGCTCAATACCCTCAAGACGATCGTGCGCGAGCGCGATCCTCATGCCATCGTGACGGTTGCCGACGTTACGGAAGCCTTCGGCGAGGGATTCAAGGACATTAGCGCGTAGGGTCGATCGCGTTCCATCCAAAAGACGTTCACATTGATAAACCGTTTCATCAGCGGTTCTGCCTGCTAAATTGTTCAAATAATGATAAAAACTCTGGTAAAGCCATCAGTTTCCAGCATAATGAATGACGTACGTGCATTGCGGCTGTGTTGGGATTACCTTCGGTGCCGTGCGCATTTTGTCTAATGAGGATGAAAGGAAGGCACAATGAGCGACGAAGAGCTCAAAAAGGTTGCCAACGAGGTAAGGAAGGGCATCGTCACCGGCGTGCACGCTGCCAAGTCCGGCCATCCGGGCGGTTCGCTCGGCGCTGCCGACATCATGACCTATCTGTACTTTGAGGAAATGAACGTCGACCCGGCCGATCCCCGCAAGGCCGATCGCGACCGTTTTGTGCTCTCCAAGGGCCATTGCGCTCCGGGCCTGTACGCCGTGCTCGCCGAGCGTGGGTTCTTCCCCAAGGAGGATCTCGAGACGCTGCGCCATATCGGCAGCCACCTGCAGGGTCATCCCAACATGAACGACACCCCGGGCGTCGACATGTCCACCGGCTCGCTCGGCCAGGGCATCTCCGCCGCCGTGGGTATGGCCGTTGCCGCCAAGCACTGGGGCGATACTTACCGCACGTACGCCCTGCTGGGCGATGGCGAGAGCGAGGAGGGCCAGGTCTGGGAGGCCGCCATGTTTGCCGGCAACCAGCAGCTCGATAACCTCTGCGTGATCGTCGACCACAACGGCCTGCAGATCGACGGCCCCGTCGAGGAGGTCAACGACCCCATGCCGCTCGCCGACAAGTTCCGCGCGTTCAAGTTCCACGTGGTGGAGCTCGCCGACGGCAACGACTTCGACCAGATCCGCGCCGCCTTTGCCGAGGCTCGCGCCACCAAGGGGCAGCCGACCGCCATTATCGCCGAGACCCTGAAGGGCAAGGGCGTGTCCTTTATGGAGAACCAGGTTGGTTGGCACGGCAAGGCCCCCAACGATGAACAGTTTGAGCAGGCCATGGCAGAGCTCACGGCCGCCGGAGAGGAGCTCTAGGATGGCAGACGTCAAAAAAATCGCCACGCGCGTAAGCTACGGCGAGGCCCTCGTCGAGCTCGCCAACGAGCACGATGACTTTGTGGTCCTCGACGCCGACCTGGCCGCCGCCACGCAGACCGGCAAGTTCAAGGCCGCCTGCCCCGACCGCTTCTTCGACGTGGGTATCGCCGAGAGCAACCTGATGGGCGTCGCCGCCGGTATCGCGACCACCGGCCGCGTTGCCTTCGCGAGCACCTTTGCCATGTTCGCAGCCGGCCGCGCTTTTGAGCAGGTCCGTAACTCCATCGGCTACCCGCACCTCAACGTTAAGATTGGTGCCACGCACGCCGGTATCTCGGTGGGCGAGGATGGTGCCACGCACCAGTGCTGCGAGGATATCGCCCTCATGCGCGTCATCCCCGGCATGACTGTGATCGTTCCTGCCGACGACGTCGAGGCCCGCGCCGTGACGCGCGCCGCCTACGAGTGCGACGGTCCGGTGTACATGCGCTTCGCTCGTTTGGCCTCGCCGGTTATCAACGACCCCGAGACCTACAACTTCGAGTTGGGTAAGGGCATTGTCATGCGCGAGGGCGCCGACGTCACCATCATCGCCTGCGGCCTGATGGTCGGCGAGGCCCTCGAGGCTGCCGAGCAGCTTGCTGCCGAGGGTATCGACGCCGAGGTCATCAACATGCACACCATCAAGCCCATCGATGCCGACCTGATCGTCAAGAGCGCCACCAAGACCGGCCACGTCGTGACCGTCGAGGAGCATTCTGTAATCGGTGGCCTGGGCAGCGCCGTTGCCGACGTCCTGTGCGAGCAGTGCCCGACGCCCCTCAAGAAGATCGGCGTCAACGACACCTTTGGCGAGTCCGGCCCGGGTGCCGAGCTCTTGCACAAGTATGGCCTGGACGCCGCCAACATCGTGGCGACCACCAAGGAGTTCTTGGCATAAGGCAAGGCGGATCTCAAGGACTGCTTCGCCAG
>JAYBEF010000106.1:0-2505 GCA_037277825.1 Collinsella sp. | reverse complement strand
GCAATGCTCACCGATCTGTACGAGCTCACTATGGCCCAGGGCCTGTGGGAGAGCGGCAAGGCCAATGAGCAGGGTTGTTTTACCGCGTTTTACCGCGACCGTCCCTTTGGCAGCGCCTATGCCGTCATGTGCGGCACCGCCGAGCTGCCCGAGCTGGTCGAGAATCTGCGCTTTACGCCCGAGGACATCGACTACCTCGCCTCGCTCCAGGCCCCTGCTGGCGGTGCGATGTTCAAGTCTGGATTCCTCGACTACCTGCGCGATTTTCGTGCGCATGTAAACATCGACGCCGTGCCCGAGGGCGAGCTCGTCTTTCCGCGCGAGCCCATGGTGCGCGTCACCGGCCCCGCGCTGGAGTGCCAGCTGCTCGAGACGGCGCTGCTCAACATCGTCGGGTTCCAGACGCTTGTCGCCACCAAGACGGCGCGCGTGGTGCTTGCCGCCGACGGTCGCCCCGTGGCGGAGTTTGGCCTGCGCCGAGCCCAGGGTCCCGATGGCGGCCTGGCCGTCGCGCGCGCGAGCTACGTCGCCGGCTGCTCCTCTACGTCCAATGTGCTCGCCGGCCGCCGCTACGGTATTCCCGTCTTTGGCACGCATGCGCACAGCTGGGTGATGAGCTTCGATTCCGAGCTCGAGGCCTTCCGTGCCTTTGCCAAATCGAGCCCCAAGAACTGCACACTGCTCATCGACACCTATGACGTGCGCGAGGGCTGTGAACATGCCATTACGGTTGCCAAGGAGATGGAAGCGGTGGGCGAGCGCTTGTCGGCCATTCGCATTGACTCCGGCGACCTCGCCAAGCTCTCCAAGTATGTTCGCGGCCGTTTTGATGCCGAGGGCCTGCCCTATGTGGGGATCTCGGTTTCTAACGATCTGGATGAGTACACGATTCAGTCGCTGCTCGACCAGGGCGCGCCCATCGACAGTTTTGGCGTGGGTACCAAGCTCGCGACCTGCTATGACCAGCCGGCGCTGGGTGGCGTGTACAAGCTTTCCGCCCGCCGTGCGAGCGAGACAGATCCATGGACGCCGGTGGTCAAGCTCTCCGAGCAGCCCTATAAGCGCACGATCCCGGGTGTGCAACGCGTGCGCCGTTATTACGACGGCTTTGGCGGCCCAGTCTGCGACATGATCTACGACGAGGACCATCTGGCGGGGGAGGGCGCCGCGCGCGGCAATACCCTCGTGGCCGTGAATGATGCCGCCCTGGTGACCGACGTGTCCGAACTTGAGTATCGCGAGCTGCTGGTGCCGATCGTGCGCGATGGCAGTGCGGTGGCTCCGCGTGAGAGCATCCAGGACGCGCGCGAGCGCTGTGCTTGGGCGCTCGATCATCTGGACGCAGCTTTCAAGCGCTTCCTGTACCCGCAGACCTATGTGGTGGGCATGGAGCAGGGCCTGGCTCAGGTGCGCGACGAGCTCGTGCGCAAGAACATGGCCGCGGCTTCTGCCTTTCCCTGGGCTCACTAATTTCTTGGGTGGTAGGGGCGAGTCACGCTCCCTTGGCCGCCAGCTCGGCCGTTCGCTGAACAGTTGATTGGTTTGACGTATGACGACTTCTTATAAAACGATGGTGGTAAAGATCGGTTCGTCCACGGTTGTGGGCACTGACGGCAAGGTCAACCGCTCCTTTATCGGCGGGCTTGCCGATCAGGCCGCAGCGCTGCGCAAGCTCGGCTGGCGTCTGGTCGTGGTGAGCTCGGGCGCTATCGCCTGTGGCTATCCCGTGCTGGGCTTCGACCGCAAGCCGGTCGGCGACCTGCCGAGCCTGCAGGCTTGCGCCTCGGCTGGTCAGTGCATCATCTCGTCGGCCTACGACGAGGAGTTCCATGCGCGCGACCTGCTCACCTCGCTCGTGCTGCTCACGCGCCACGATACGGCCCGCCGCACGTCTTACCTGCACGCGCGCGACGCCCTGCTGCGCCTCGTGGAGCTTGGCGTGGTGCCGGTCGTCAACGAGAACGATACCGTTACCGTCGACGAGATCAAGTTTGGCGACAACGACACACTGGCGGCGCTCGTGAGCTGCCTGGTATCTGCCGATCTGTGCGTGACGCTCTCGGACATCGATGGTCTCTATACTGCCAATCCGCATGAGGACCCCACGGCCGAGTTTGTTCCTGTCGTGCATAAGATCGATGCCAAGATTATTGCCTCGGCGGGCGATTCTTCCACATCGGTGGGCACGGGCGGCATGATTACCAAGATCCGCGCGAGCCGCATCCTGATGACGGCGGGCATTCAGAGCGTGATTTGCTCGGGCGAGGAGCCCGATGCGCTCGTGCGCCTCGCCCGCGGCGAGAGCGTGGGCACGCTGTTCGATCCGCCGGCGGAGCGTCTGGACATCGCACCCCGCAAGCTGTGGATCGCGCTGGGCGACAAGGCGCATGGCTCGGTGACGGTCGATGATGGTGCTGCGAAGGCGCTGGTCAGCCGTGGCTCTTCCTTGCTTGCGGTGGGTATTCGCGAGGTCGATGGCCAGTTTGCCGAGGGCGATGTGCTCGA
>JAYBEF010000105.1:0-3555 GCA_037277825.1 Collinsella sp. | reverse complement strand
TACAGCGATCGCCGCCCCGAGCGCGAGCCGCTGTTCGAAGCCGACCCCTGGCGCTAGTTGCATCAAGTAGCTAATTTGGCGATGATTTCCTGGGACGGGGTAGTCAAAAAAGTCCCGTCCCAAATCGACTGTCCAGGGAGTCGCATTCGAGCTTGGTTGCCCTCTCAGCCACTCGGCATCCTTCGAGCAGTAATAGTGAAAAAACTTGCTTAAGTGTTAATCAAGTCAGACATAATCTTGATCTCTAATTAATCAAGAATCGCTATAATTTTGATTAGCTAGAGAGCAAGATTGGAGAATCATGGCATTCAACGACTTGATCGCCCAGAAAATAAAGGACTTTGAACAGCAGGGGGTTCCGCAGGTCTTTGAGCGAGACCTTGATCTAGGAAACCCACAGGAGCCAAAGCGCGACAACATCGTAAATGTGATTGTGGGGGCCCGCCGTTGTGGAAAGACGTATCGCCTGTATCAGGAGATGCGGCGGCTTCAGAGCCGGGGCGTCGAGCTTGACCGGATGCTTTACTTCAATTTTGAGGATGAGCGCTTGCGCCCGTATGAGCCATCGCTGCTGGCGGACGTGCTCGACACGTTCTATGCGCTGTATCCTGTTGCTCGAACCGAGGGCGCTTACATTTTCTTTGACGAGATCCAGGAAATTCCCGAATGGGGTGCGTTTCTGCGGCGTGTAGTCGATACGGAGAAAGCGACCGTCTATGTGACGGGATCTTCTTCTAAGATGCTGTCCTCAGAACTTAAGAGCGAGTTCAGGGGTCGTTCTCTTGTGCGAGAGCTTTTTCCGTTGAGTTTTTCGGAATACGTTCGATATAAGACGGGGAGCGTTCTCGAGTCAGATGCGACCTTTTCCCCGAGCGATGCAGCGCTGCTTCGACATCATCTGATCGGGTATCTTGAACGAGGGGGATTCATCGCGACACTTGAGCAGACGCCTGCAGACGCGATTCAGCTGCTACAGGAATATGCTTCGCGAACGGTCGCCATGGACGTCGTTGAACGTTACGACGTCAAGAACCCTCGCCTGGCATCGCTGTTCTTGACGCGGTGTATGGCATCTTCGGGACGAGAGCTGTCAGTGAACAAAGTGTACAACGAGTTCAAGAGCAGACAGATACCCGTCAGTCGTAATTCGCTCAGCGACTTACTTGAGTATTATGAGGACGCCTACCTGTTATTTTCTGTGCCGGAGTTCACGCGTTCACTGGCAAATAACATGCGGTCTGCGTCTAAGGTCTACGCTGTCGACCCTGCGATGTTTGGAGCATTCTCTCCCGCATCGGCATTGGACCAGGGCCAGAGGCTCGAGACCGCAGTGTTCAATGCGCTAAGAAGAAGGACTCCCGCGGTGAGGACCGGCTCGGTCTGCCGCCTGCTAATCAAAGAGAAGAGCAAAAGCCATGAGGTGGACTTTGTGGCTGGGGATGCGCTTCTCATGCGGGCTTATAGCCTGATTCAGGTGAGTGCGGATATGGCAAGTGAGAAAACGCGCGAGCGCGAAATCGCCGCGCTTGATGCCTCGATGGCCCAGTTTGATCTTGGCGAGTCGGCAATCGTTACCATGGATGAACAGACCGATATTCCATGCGAGCACGGTGTGGTACACGTTATGCCCGCATGGAAGTGGCTCCTTGCCTAATCATCTATGGGCCTGTGGGGTCAGGACCTCCTGGCTCCTTCATCACGGTTGGGGAGCACCTTGCTGCGCCAGGCTAGTCCTGGGCTTTGATACTCGGCAGCAGGATCTGCGCGAGGTAGTCGGTTTCGAGCTTAGTGGCACCATCGGCCTTGCCGTCTTTACCCACCAGGTCGTTCTTGATCTGGCTATACGTATAGCGGTTGCCGGTCGTCAGCTCGACAAGCTCAATGGCCGTATCCATGGGGTAGGTCGACACGGGATTCTGCGTCCGCCCGTTGATGGTCTGGGGCACCACGTACGGATAGACGGGGCCGCTGGCGTAGACGGTATAACCGTTGCCTAGATTGGCCGCACCCAAAACCGTATCGCCTTCATCGGGCGTAAAGCTCTCGCCCTCGCGCACCGCGACGAGCGTCACGAGCGGCGTATTGGCGTCGTCGCCCAGATAGATGCATAGCGTGCTTCCGTTTTGCCAAGTTGCGACCTTGCCGTACCACTCGACGGGAATATCGAGCTGGTAGAGGTCGGTTGCCTTGTGGCGAGCGTCAGCATCACGGGACGCCTGTGCCTTTTGCGCGCTCACGGCATTGACGGCGGCGTCGCGCCGCGCGGTTGCTGCCTGCTGGAGCACTTTGGCAGCCGCGGCGGAGCTCGCACCGCCCTCCTCGGCATACTTGGCGGCGGCATCGATCTGGTCGTCAGTCACCGTGTCGGCCGAAGGCACCTTGAGCTTAAAGGTGGCCTGGGCACTTAAATCCTGTCCATCGCTCTTAACGGTGACCTGCGTCTTGGTGGTCGGGACGGTATAGATGGTGCCGTCGGCCGCGATGGGGGAGGCAGCGATGGAGAGCGTGTAATCGCCGGGCAGCAGTTTGATGCCGCGGCCGTGCTCGTCAACATAGAGCGTTTCGCTCACGGAGGAGCCGTCAGAATCCTGACCGCTCACCTGTACGGGAATCTTGGAGCCAGTGGAACAGTCGAGGCCCGCGGCATGCATGCCAATCTGCACCGACATCATCGTGTGGGCATTGGCGGCGACAGCGGCAGCCTGCTCTTGCTGATATCCGTTCCAGGCAGCATAGCCTGCACCGCCGGCGACGAGCGCGACGGCCACGACACCGGCGACCATCAGATTGCGGCGCTTGGGCGACATCTTGCGATGGCGGACCTCGGCCTCGCGTGCCGAGGGAACGGACGGCAGGGGTATATCGCCCATGGCGATGGTCTCGTCCACGGCTGGTGCGGAACCCAGGCCAGGAAGCTCGCGAGTCAGCGAATCCTCGGCCGGCAAGCTGTCGAGCAAGACGGTTTCCTCGCCCGTGTCGGATTCGGGCTGGTTGCCGGCCTCGCTTTCGGTGCCTTCGTGATCTGCCTCATCCTCGGCAGGCTCAACGTCGCCTGCATCCTGATTATCGGATTGCGCCTCGGTTTCCGGCTCATCCTGCACATCAACGCCCGAATCGTCAAACGCAATCTCATCGAGTGAAATCCGGTCTAAGCTCTCCAAGGCCTCAGCGCAAGCTTCTGCATCTTGGGCCGCATCCTCTTGGCCCATCGTCTCATCATTCATACATCCCCCAAGCTCAATATCGGGACAACACTGTACCCAAAAATGGAGCCATATAAAGCGCGTGCGAAATATAAGATCCGATTTAACCTGAGCGCATCGTTCGGCCGCATCCTCGCGGCGGCAAAAGGCCCCCGGAACGCGAACGAATCACATTCCGGGGGCTCTACAATGCGTTGAGTTGCGCGGAGCCGGCTATGCTGCTTCGTGTTCAAGCGATGTCTGCGCCGGGCGCGTTACTCGGCGTGTGCGTAATCCACCTTGGCGCGGCGAGCGGTAGCCTTCTCCCAATCGCTGGTGCCCTCAAAGACATCCTGCTTGTAGGGATTGCGGC
>JAYBEF010000104.1:0-3659 GCA_037277825.1 Collinsella sp. | reverse complement strand
CCAAGGAAACAGTTCCGGGGGACGGGGCTTCCTTTGTTTAACGCCGCAGGGTTACAAGTCTGAATTCATTTTTATAGGTACCGTTTATCGGCGTTGAGAGCTCCTTTGTTGGGGGCTTTCTTTTTTATCTCGGTACAATGGGGGTTGTCTATCGTTCGACGCGGGAGTGGTTATGGCTGTTGTTGATGTTTTGCCTTCGGATGGGAAGGTTATTGACGAAGGTCCTGTTGGTTGCTCTGTTGATGTTTGCTGTGATGACTTTCGTCATCTCGATATTGGACTGCCGCCTGAGATTCTTCGTCTTAAGGATGCCGGGTATTTGACGCAGGCTGTTGCTGCCTGCGATCGCCTTCTGGAGCAGAACCCCGAGCCTTCGCTGGCTGCTTGTGTTCGTGCCGAGCGGTATCGCATGCTCGAGACGCCGCTTCATTTTTCGGTGTCGCGCGATCAGGCTATTGCGATGATTCGCGAGGAGTGGCCAAAGTTTACCGAAGAGCAGTTTGATGACCTGATTAATCGTAAGCGTATTGACTGGCGCTTTATCGATGGCGAGCTGTTCGTTCTCGACAACTTCCTCGATTCGCTTCGCGTGTACCCTAAGGAGGTTCCGGGCCTGCGTCCCGATTCTACGGACGGCATTGCGCTGCGTAACCAGATGCTCAGGGAGATGGAGTCGCAAAACGGGTTGACTCGCGTCATCACGCTTAAGGCATCCGTGTCTGTCCCCGGGGCTCTGGAGGGAGAGGCCGTTCGCGCGTGGCTTCCCGTTGCCGCCGCCTGTCGTCAACAGTCTCAAATCGAGGTTCTCGATATGACGTCGGAGGGTACCGTTGCCTCTGAAAACGTTTCGGCTCGTACTGCCTCTTGGATATCTTCGACTGAACATTCATTCTCGGTGACCTATCGCTATCACATCGATGCTGCCTATTGCGATATCTATGGTGGCGCGCTCCCATCGCATGCGTGCATGGACACGCCGCTGCCCGAGGACACTTCCGAGGACCGTCCGCATATTGCGTTTACGCCGTATCTGCGACAGTTGACGGAGCGTGTCATTGACGGGCTCGAGGATCCGCTCGATCGCGCTCGTGCAATCTATGATTACCTGACACAGCATATCGACTATCGCTATCAGCCACCGTACCTGCTTTTGGAATCTATTGCCGACGACTGTGCACACTCGCTCCGCGGCGATTGCGGCGTTATGGCGCTCACGTTTATCACCATGTGCCGCATTGCGGGCGTTCCTGCCCGTTGGCAGAGCGGCCTGTATGTTGCTCCCGATTCGGTGGGGCCGCACGATTGGGCTGAGTTCTATACGCCACAGACCGGTTGGCTTAACGCCGACGTATCGTTTGGTTCCTCGGCACGCAGGATGGGGGAGGAATGGCGTCGTCGTCACTACTTTGGCAATCTCGACCCGTGGCGTATGGTGGCCAACAACCGATTCCAGGCTGAATTTGTGCCTGCTTTCGATGGTATGCGCGAGGATCCCTATGACAACCAGATGGGCGAGGCCTCGGTTGACGGACGTGGATGTCGTAAGCGGGAGATGTTGCGCAAGGTTGAGCTTATCGAAATGCTCGAAGTTCCATTTTCGGACTAATCAACAGAAAGCTGTGATAAACTAACTCACGCATTACGTGCCCGAGTGGCGGAATTGGCAGACGCAGTGGACTCAAAATCCACCGTTGGCAACAACGTGCGAGTTCGAGTCTCGCCTCGGGCACCATACATGCAAGTGAGCATTCAAGGGGGTCAAGACCCCCTTTTTCGTGCCGAACTCGCGTGAGCGCGCGGAGCGTTAAGCAAATAGGCCCGTGGCCTGTTTGTAGCGGAGCGTGGCGAGGGCGCCATGCGCCCGAAGCCCGGGGCTTCGCGAAGCGAAGGCCCTTCGAGTCTCGCCTCGGGCACCATACATGCAAGCGAGCGTTCAAGGGGGTCGAGGCCCCCTTTTTCGTGTACGTAATGTGATAACGCGCGGTACGTGTTATTATTCGCAAGGCGTTGTTCCCGCAATGCCCTAAAGAGGAACCCGAGGGTTCCCACCTTTTGGCGCCAATGAGCAGCTGACTGGTCATACAACTTAGATTCCCTTCCTCATACCGAGGATGTCTATGTGTACGACCTGGTTGCAAAGAAGCGCCGGGTTATTTTTTTTATGAATGGAGGTAGGGAAAATAGCTAAGTCTGATGACACCCGCATCAACGACGAGATCACTGCATCTTCGTGCCGTTTGATTGGCGTCGATGGCTCTCAGCTCGGCCTGTTCGCCATCCGCGATGCCCAGCGCGTCGCCGACGATCAGGGTCTCGACCTGGTCGAGATCGCTCCCAACGCGGAGCCGCCGGTCTGCAAGGTCATGGACTACGGTAAGTTCAAGTACCAGCAGGCCATGAAGGCCAAGGCCGCTCGTAAGAACCAGTCCAAGGTCGAGGTCAAGGAAATGAAGTTCCGACCCAAGATCGACGTTGGCGACTACGAGACCAAGAAGGGCCACGTTCTGCGTTTCCTCAAGAAGGGCGCACGCGTTAAGATCACCATCATGTTCCGCGGCCGTGAGATGGCTCACCCGGAGCAGGGTCTTAACGTTCTCGAGCGTCTCGCCGAGGATCTCAAGCCTTACGCTACGGTCGAGTCCAAGCCTAAGATGGAAGGCCGTAACATGCTTATGCTGCTCGCCCCGATTAAGGGCGCCTTCGATGAGGATAAAGCGGCAAGCGATACCAAGTAACTAGTGTTCTGTAACCGATTAAGGAGTATTTCATGCCTAAGATGAAGTCCCACAGCGGCACCAAGAAGCGTTTCCGCAAGACTGGTACCGGCAAGCTTATGCGCGCCAAGGCTTTCAAGAGCCACATCCTGAGCAAGAAGTCCACCAAGCGTAAGCGTGGCTTCCGTCAGGAGACCGAGATCGCCGCTGCCGACCGCAAGGTCATCAAGTCGCGTCTCGCCTAAGTTCGCGTTCCCGTTTTTCGTTTTACCGTCTAGGAGTTGATAGAACATGGCACGTATTAAGCGCGCTGTTGCCGCCAAGAAGAAGCGCCGTACCGTTATGCACCGTGCGAAGGGTTACTACGGTGCCGCTTCGCGTACTTACAAGCATGCTAAAGAGCAGGTCCAGCACTCCCTGCAGTATCAGTATCGTGATCGCCGCAACAAGAAGCGCGAGATCCGCTCTCTCTGGATCACCCGTATCAACGCTGCTGCTCGCCTGAACGACATCTCTTACTCTCAGTTCATGCACGGCCTGAAGGTTGCTGGCATTGAGCTCGACCGCAAGGTCCTGGCCCAGATGGCTTATGAGGACATCGAGTCCTTCAACGAGCTGGCTGCCATTGCCAAGAAGGCTCTCGAGGCCTAATAGATTCTGTTGAATCGCTAGGGGAGTGTCGCACTGTGCGCGGCACTCCCTCTTTTTTATCGAAAGCGCTGGTTTATATAGCAAAAGCGCGGGTAGATAGACACTTACAGGTGACCGATCTTTATATATCTCTTAACCGAAGGGTCATCATCTGATACGCGCAGTATTTCTGCACCAGCCTTTCTATTACTTATATAGGAAGCGATAAGTTGTGTAGGACTTGTGAAGAGTGGAATTGACGTCCCACATCGCTTCGCGGTCTGGCAATATATCTCCTTGCCGCGCGGCCCGGTG
>JAYBEF010000103.1:0-2863 GCA_037277825.1 Collinsella sp. | reverse complement strand
GCTCCAGCTGCTGCGTATAGGCCTCGATATCAAAGCTGAACGTACCGGCAAACATGGTGCTCATCAGGTCGACGCCGCTCATGGCCGCCGGCTGGTTGGCCTGCAGCGCAAACATCTCGAGCTGGGCAGCACGCAGGCGATTGCGACGACGGACGGCGGCGCGCAGGTCGTCATCAGTAATCGTAATACCGTAGAAGTTCTCGAGCTCCTCCTTGAGCAGGCGGCACTCCTCGTACCAGCCTTCACGCTCGTAGGCGCGATCGCGACCCTGCGGCAGGTGCAGAATGTGCGTGCGCTTGAGCTCGTTGAGTAGCTCGTACATCTTCTTCTTGCCGTCGCAGGTGGTCTCGCCGATGATCATGTCGCTAAAGTACGTAAACGGGCACTTTTGCGAATAGGCAAAACCGTACGTCGACTTGATGAGCGGGCAGAGGTTTGCCGGCAGCACCTTCTCGGCCTCGGGAATCACCTCATCGGACGTGCCGCACAGAGCGACACTTGCGGCCCCCGCGGCATCGATAATCTCGAGCGGCGTATAGCTGCACAAAAAGCCGACCAGGCGATTGCCCGCCTGCTTATAATCCTTGACGCGAATAAACGCCGCCTTGCGCTGCTCGTTGAACTCCTCAAACGTGGACGGCAATGGCTGCTCAATATTTTCCGACATATAACTCCTTAACAAACCTTTTAGCCAACCAAGGAAACGGCTTTCCCAGGTGCCCGAGGTTGCCGTGAAAGAGGAGCGCCGCGTACTTTGACACGCAAGCGACGGTTTGAACGGCAAGATCGGGTGTCCGGGAAAGCCGCCGGGACGGATAGCCCTAAATGGTTTCCAAGAAAGCCTCAATCCTGGTTTGTAGCTGGCCTGCATCCTCGCCGGCGTAGTCGGTCGTGATGTGCATAAACGGAATGCCGGCCTCCTCGGCAGCCTTCTCCACGGCAAACGACTCCATCTCGTAGAGCGTGCAGAACTGCAGGGCCACGTCGACGATACCGTCTGCATGCAGGTCCTTGGCCATCTGGACAATGTCCTTCATACGCTGGTCGTTGGGCGTAAAGACAGCGCAGTTGATCTTAAAGTAGCGCTCGGCGATGGCGTCGAGCATCTCGTCGACCGTCTCGCCGGACTCGTCGACCAGGTCCTTGTAGTAGCGCGAGCCCGTGCAGGACTCCTCGCCTACCACAACGCCGCCGGCCTTCTCGATGAGGTTGAACAGCTTCCAGTTGGGCACGGCCATGGGCGTGCCGGTGTACAGGATGCGCTTGGTCCCCTTGGGCGCCACGCCCTCGCCGGTCTCAACACGCTGCTCGCACTCAGCCGCCATATCGTTAATGGCTCCGGTCAGACGCGGCGTGTCGTCCATAAAGGCGGCCTGAACGGTCAGCAGGCTGTCGAGACCACTGATGGGCGCCGGGTCGGCAGCGCGCGTGGCAGCGAGGCGCTGCAGGGCGCGGCGCTTCTCATTGACGGCGTGGATGGCAGCCTTCAGACGCTCGGGCGTAATCGTGACGCCGCACTCTTCCTCGATCTTGGCGGCGAGCTTCTTGACCTCGGCCTTCCAAGTCACGAGCGTCGACTCGTCGTGCACGTTGGGAATATCCATGACGTACATGTTCTTTTGCGTGGCAAAAAACTCATAAGCCTTCTTCTTGCCATCGCAGGTGTTCTCGCCCACCACCAGGTCACTCGACTCAATGTAGGGGCAGACCTCGCCCAGCTTAAAGCCGGCAAAGCTCTTGATAAGCGGACAGGTGTTGCGCGGCAGGTGCTCCTCGACCTTATCGGTTGCCCAATCGGCACCCGAGCACAGGCCCACGGGGATGCCGTCGCAGGCAAGCACGATCTCCTCGGGCACGTACACACAGAACGAACCGACGATCTTGGTGGCCTCGCCGGCCTCCTTCTTGTCGAGCATCTCCTTAATACGGCCGCTATGGATGTTGGTGGCGACAAAATCCAGGTAGGACGTGGACTTGGGGCGATTGTTCTGCGTCAGGAACATGTCGCCGTACATCTGACCCACGGCGCCCAGCAGCATGTCGTGGTCGGCAAGATTCATGCCGAGGCTCTCCCACATCGGATGAAAATCAAATTCTTCAGCCATAACGGTTCCCCTCTCGAACCAAAAACGGATAACAGCGGTATCGATGCACGACGGGCGGCGATTGCCCGACCGTGCTCAAACCCGGAATTTTGGGGAACCTGCCTTGCGATCGGTTATTTAGCTGTGCGTCGTCTCTCCCGGAGCCGTGAACATACCTGCTCATATGCGACTCCGAGCCATATACTGGGCGCGCGCGGCAACGCGGCGAATGTATGTCGTCTGCGGCATGTGCGCACCCTCCTTTACAAGTTGAGGTCAACTATATCAACGGTCATCGAACATGCGAACACCGTTGACATTCGTACGACAGCGTCGTGTGCCGTCGTTTAATAAATAATTATCTTGATTGATAAGAGTTTGTCATCTCTCATTCGACGAACGACAAAAACAAAGCCGCCGAGGCTTATATCCCCGACGGCATTACCCGGCGCTATCGACAAACCAAATGGATCCTGCTGGCATCAAAATGCATGCGCAGCGTCTCGCCTGCTTGCGGTAGCTCGTCGACAGGCATGCCCACTTTGTTGACCTTCCACTGCAGACGCGTGGGCGCATCGGCCCGCGGCGCATCCAACAGCACCAGGCGTTCAAAACGCGAATCGCTCACGCGCGCCACGTGCAAATCGTAGCTGTTGCGACCCCGCTCGGCACGGTTGTCCACATGGAAGTAGCTCGCACGAATACCCAGATATGCCACGTCATTGGGAACCTCGCGACCCACGTTAAAGGTCATGCCCCAGTCGAGGGCCTCAACTTCT
>JAYBEF010000102.1:0-7266 GCA_037277825.1 Collinsella sp. | reverse complement strand
TTTCGCCGCCAACGCTCATGGCGAGGCGCGCTTTTCGCCGCATACGTTCGTATGCTAAGCCCGATGCGACATCGTACATGGGTGCGAGCGCCGCGTTTGTGCCTTTGCCTAGGATGAGCGAGTAGTTTTTAGCGTGTGCGTCAGGCGCTCCGATAATGGCGTTATAGAACAACATATAGGTAAAAAGCACAAGATTCATGTGGTGGGGGACTGTGTTAATCAGTCGTTCTTGGATGTCTCGTGTAGTTGGTCCTCCGTCGGCGGTGTATTTCTGGGTTGGCAATACACCGAGTGCCTGGCAAAAGTCCTCCTGATGCAGCCTTTCGATATTTCCGCTGCTATTGACCATTCTGTCGTACCGTTCAACGACGAGCGCAGCTTCGTCTTCAAATGTGCAATAGGAGACGTTGGCAGTTGGAATGCCAACACGCTGAGCTGTTTTCATGCAGACGAATTCGTTTAAGGCCTGATGTTTGAACCCAACGACACCATTTTTGAAGATATGGGTAGTGGGGGATGACCCTAGACATTCGCACCATTGTCCATCATGCCAAGCTAGTGCAAATTTGCCTTGGTTGCCGCCCAGGGACCAGCTTTCGTTGGAGCCCATCCATGTCTCTCTTTCGTCATCGCGAATTGCTTTGAGCTTGTGAGCGATTTGAGAATTGGTAAGCGGGCGGTATGCTGAGACCCTGCCGTGGGCGGCATCTAATTGATCGGCTCGACAAAACTGAACGGCCCCCGCGCAGTCAAGACCGATATGGCACAAGAGGGCGACGGGGTTGTTGGATGCAACGTCATGCTCGGCGGCAATAGCGCGACGCTGCTCTTGGCTGTCGGGCAAAAGGCCAAATAGGAACGGACGGACGATGTTATGGCCATATGTGCGATTGGAAAGCGGCATTGTTAACGATAGCGGTGCTCCGCGATAGGTTGGGGCGTATACAAAGCTGCAGAGTCCATGCTCGTCTTGCCGGAGAGTGCCGGCGATTTCGCCACAAATGAAGGTCGCAAGCTCCATTTCTGCCATTTATTTCACAACCTTACAGCCAAAGGAGAGGTCTGAAGTGCCGGAAAGGCCTTGCTCGGCTGCGATTTGGGCCAGCAAGGCACCATAGAAAGCTGGCGTTCCTTGTCGAGCGGGTCGTCTGCCTACGCTTGGCTTTGGCAGGGCATTCGAGTTCGCGATAGGGAGGTCCGCTATCGTCATCGGATGTTCGGAGGGTGATGCGATGGAGTCGTTATCGCTTTGCGCAAAGAGACCTATGCCGAGTGCGTTAAAGACGGTCAACAGCTTGTCGAGCCGAATGCCCGTGGCATCTCCCAGCTCGAGCGATGCGAGCAGGCGCTCCGAAACACCGGCCTTATTAGCGAGGGCGGCACGGGTGAGACCCTGAGCCTCGCGTGCCTGGCGCACGTAGATGCCAGCTTGGCGCGGTGTGGTGATGGGAAGGGTATCCACGGCGATCTCCTAACGTGCAGACTTTTGCATCATAGTATGACATGCAAAAGTCTGCATGAAAAGGCCTCATGCAAAACTCTGCATGAGGCCTCATCCGGACGTTTAGTTTTGAAGGGTGTTTTACAGCGCCAAAATCCCCAGATGCTCCAGCAAAATCTTGAGGCCGATGAGGACGAGCACGACGCCACCCACGATGGTGGCGGGCTTTTCGTAGCGCGCGCCAAAGGTGTGGCCGATCGCTACGCCGGCAACGGAGAAGACAAAGGTCGTGATGCCAATGAGCGACACGGCGGGAACGATATCGACCGAGAGCGCGGCAAACGAGATGCCCACGGCAAGCGCGTCAATCGAGGTGGCGATGGCAAGGATTAGATATTCGCCCAGGTCGATCTTTTCGGCATCCTTGCCGTCGCCTTCGTTCTCGTCCTCAGTAAAGGCTTCCCACAGCATCTTGCCGCCGATAAAGGCGAGCAGGATAAAGGCGATCCAGTGGTCGATGGGGCTGATGATGCCCATGAACTGGCTACCAAGGGCCCACCCAATTACGGGCATGCCGGCCTGGAAACCGCCAAAGAACAGGCCGAGTATCACGGCGACCTTAAGGTTGATCCTTTTCATGCCAAGGCCCTTGCAGATGGATACGGCAAAAGCGTCCATAGAAAGGCCGATAGCGAGCAACACAAGCTCTGCGAGTCCCATAGTCTGGCTCCCTCTCTGCGGGCGGGCCCGCGTGTACCTCTTGGGGGAGTAACAAAAAAGACCCGTGGCGTACGCGTTGCGCGCACAGCCACGAGTCTCGTTCATTAAGGCAAGCCAGGCCGCATCGGCCAGTGTGTTGACTTGCCGCGCCACCGGAGGCGAACCCGATCACGCGACTACTCCCTCATTTATGCGAATCCCGATGCTACCACATGAACAGCTGATTTGGGTTGGGCTCTCAGCTGTGTTCGCTCATTCTGTAAGCATCGGATTTCGCAAGCGCCGCAGGGACAAACCGTGAGAAACTATTTAGCGTTTATGGAGCGTATACGATGGGAGCGATGCCTTGGATAAGAACGAGCTGCAAAAGCGTATGGAACAGGCCATCCGCCTGACGGCACCTGGTCAGCCGATCCGCACCGCCCTCGACATGATCATCGCCGGTCACCTGGGCGCCCTTATCTGCGTCGGCGACACCGAAAACGTGCTCGCTGCCGGTAACGACGGCTTCCCGCTCAACATTTCGTTTACCTCGAACCGCCTGTTCGAGCTTTCCAAGATGGACGGCGCCATCGTTATCGATGGCGACCTCACCCAGATCCTGCGCGCCAACTTCCACCTCAATCCCGATCCCTCGCTCGCCACGAGTGAGACGGGCATGCGTCACCGTACTGCCGCTCGCATGTCGGTGCTCACCGATGCCATCGTGATCTCGGTTTCGGCTCGTCGCGCCGTCGTCAACGTGTACGTCCACGGCAAGAGCTACGAGATCCAGCCCGTCACCACCATCATGAGCTCGGTCAACCAGCTCGTCGCCACGCTCCAGACCACCCGTCAGTCGCTCGACCGCTCCTTGCTGCGCCTGACGGCCCTTGAGCTCGACGACTACGTTACGCTCGCCGACATCACCGGCATCTTCTCGAGTTTCGAGATCATGCAGCAGGCAAAGACCGAGCTTAAGGATTGCATTGTCAAGCTGGGCAACCAGGGCAAGCTCGTGCAGATGCAGCTCGAGCAGCTCGCGGGCTCCAGCATGGATACCGAATACGACTTGATGATCCGCGACTACGCAAGCGATTCCTCTGAGGCCAACGCCGAGAAGATCCGCGCTGAGCTTGCCCGTATGACGCCTAAGGACCTATCCGACCCGCAGCACGTGGCGGCAGTTCTGGGCTATGACGACCTGGACGAGGACTCCGTCATGACGCCGCTGGGCCTGCGCACGCTTTCGCGCGTGTCCGTCGTGCGTGACGGCGTGGCCGAGAAGATCGTCGACGAGTACGGCTCGCTGCAGGAGCTCATGGACGACATCAGCGAGGATCCGGAGCGCCTGGGCGACTTTGGCGTTAACAACCCTGCCATTCTTGCGGACTCCCTGTACCGCATGAAGGGCACCAAACAGGGGAACGCATAATGGCGCCCGTATGCGCCGTGGTCGTTGCCGGTGGCAGCGGCCAGCGCTTTGGAAATCCCGGCGGCAAGCAGCTCGTTAACGTGGCGGGCCGTCCGCTCATGAGCTGGTCCATCCGTGCGTTCGATCGTAGCGACAAGGTCGGCCACATCGTCGTGGTTTGCCCTGCCGAGCGCCGTGCCGAGATGCGCCGCCTTGCCATCGACCCGTTTGACTATGACACGCCCATCAGCTTTGCCGATGCCGGCGATACCCGCCAGGATTCCACCCGTGCCGGCGTGCATGCGGTTCCGGCGGGCTTTGAATACGTTGCCATTCACGATGGTGCTCGTCCGCTCATTACGACCGAGGCCATCGACCACGCGATCGACGTGCTTGTGGGCGACCGCGCCCTCGACGGTGTCGTGTGCGGTCAGCCCGCGATCGACACGCTCAAGATCGTCGATGGCGACAACATCGTCGAGACGCCGCCGCGCGAGCTGTACTGGGCCGCGCAGACGCCGCAGATCTTTAGCGTCGATGCTATGAAGCGCGCCCATGCCGCGGCGATTGCCGAGGGCTTTATCGGTACTGACGATTCATCGCTGGTCGAGCGCATGGGCGGGCGCGTCCGCTGCGTCCAGAGCCCGCGCGATAACCTTAAGGTGACGGTGCCCGAGGACCTGCGTCCCGTAACCGCGATTCTGCTCGGCCGCATGGCCGAGGGAGAGGACCTTCCCCATGTTCAGTAACCTGCGCATTGGACACGGCTACGACGTTCACCGTCTGGTGGAGGGGCGTCGATGTATTATCGGCGGGGTCGACATTCCCTACGAGCGCGGTCTGCTGGGCCACTCGGATGCCGATGTGCTCGCGCACGCGCTGGCCGACGCCATTCTGGGCGCCTGCCGCGGGGGAGACATCGGCAAACTGTTCCCCGACACCGATCCTGCCTACGAGGGTGCCGATTCGATGGTGCTGCTTGCCCGTGTGATGGACTATGCGCGCGAGCTGGGCTTTGAGTTTGTCGATGCCGATTGCACCATTGCCTGCCAGCAACCCAAGATCACCCCGCACCGCGATGCCATGCGCGCCAACCTCGCCCATGCCCTGGGCGTCGATGTCGAAAACGTGGGCGTCGCCGCCACTACGACCGAAAGGCTCGGTTGGGAAGGCCAGGGCGAGGGAATCGGCGCCTGGGCCGTCTGCCTGCTACAGAAAACCGTTAAGGAGTAACGAATGCGTATCTACAACAGCGCTACCCATAAAAAGGAAGAGTTCCAGCCCATCGAGTCCGGCAAGGTCCGCATGTACGTGTGCGGCCCCACGGTCTATGACAACATTCACATCGGCAATGCCCGCACGTTCATCAGCTTTGACGTGATTCGTCGCTGGCTCATCGCGAGCGGCTACGAGGTCACGTTTGCCCAGAACCTCACCGATGTCGATGACAAGATCATCAAGCGCGCCAACGAGCAGGGCCGCACTGCCGCCGAGGTCGCGACAGAGTTCTCCGACAAGTTCATCGGCGTCATGCGCGCCGCCAACGTGCTCGATCCGGATGTGCGTCCTCGTGCCACCAAAGAGATCGGCCCCATGATCGCCATGATCAAGACGCTTATCGAGCAGGGCCACGCTTACGCCGCCGATAACGGCGATGTGTACTTTGCCGTGCGCAGCGATCCCAACTATGGTCAGGTCTCGGGCCGCAACATCGACGACCTTATGGTTGGCGCGCGCATCGAGGAGAACGAGGACAAGAACGATCCGCTCGACTTTGCCCTGTGGAAGGCCGCCAAGCCTGGCGAGCCCAGCTGGCCGAGTCCCTGGGGCGAGGGCCGTCCCGGTTGGCACACCGAGTGCGCCGCCATGGTGCACCGCTACCTGGGTACCCCGATCGACATCCACGGCGGTGGCTCCGACCTTGCCTTCCCGCATCACGAGAACGAGTGCGCCCAGGCCACCTGCGCCTGGCACCAGGGTTTCTCCAACACCTGGATGCACACGGGCATGCTGCTGGTCGACGGCGAGAAGATGTCCAAGTCGCTCGGTAACTTCTTTACGCTGGCCGAGGTGCTCGAGCAGCACTCCGCTGCTGCCCTGCGCCTGCTGATGCTGCAGACGAGCTATCGCTCGCCGCTCGACTTTTCTTGGGAGCGCCTGGAGGGTGCCGAGAACTCGCTCACGCGTATCGCCGGTACGGTCGAGAACCTGCGCTGGGCCGCGAACCATGCGACGGCCGATGCCGATGCGGCTGCCGCCGAGGCGTTTGCCGCCAAGGCCGCTGAGACTCGTGCCGCCTTTAAGGAGTGCATGGACGACGACTTTAACACCGCTGGTGCCATGGGTGTCGTCTTTGGCTTTGTGACCGAGTGCAACCAGTACCTGGAGCAGGCGGGCGACGCTGCCGACAAGGCCGCCGCGCTTGCCGCCGCCGACACGCTGGCCGAGCTGCTCGATACGCTTGGCGTTGAGCTCCCCGAGCCCAAGGTCGAGCTGCCGCTGGGTCTGCTAGGCGTTGCCGCCGGCCTGGTCGCCTACACGGGCGACGACGTGGACGAGGCCGCTGCCAAGATTCTCGAGGCCCGCGCCGAGGCCCGCGCCGCCAAGAACTGGGATCTGGCCGACGCCATCCGTGATCAGCTCAAGGACCTGGGCCTGACGATTGAAGATACCGCCGCCGGCACTCGTATCAAATCTCTCTAATCCCCGCGGGTTTCCCAAGCACCCGACCTTGCCGTTCAAACCGTCGCTCGCGTACTCAAGTACGCGTCGCTCCTCTTTCACGGCAATCTCGGGCACTTGGAAAACCCGTACCGACCGCCCGAATTTATATTCATGGGCGGTCGTTTATTTTGTTTCGTTTGATAGTTGTATTTAGGAGGTCACTTTATGGCCGACAATCGCAAGCGTGCGCCGCGTGGAGGCAAGCAGGCTGCTTCTGGCTCGCGTCCGATTCGCCGCAACGACCGCGCTGCCGCTCCCAAGGGCCAGCGCGAGCGCTCCCAAGCCCAAGCTGCGCGTCCGCAGCGAGATCGCAACCGCGATGCTGTCCAGGCTCCCAAGGGCGAGTTTATCGAAGGTCGCCGTGCTGCCGCCGAGGCGCTGCGTACCGGCTTTCCCGTCAAGTGCGCGCTCATTGCCGAGGGCGGGGAGCGCGATGCCGCCCTGTCTCGTCTGGTCGATGACCTCAACGCCGCGGGCGTCAGCATTAAGTATGTGCCGCGCGCGCAGCTCGATGCGCTATCGAGCCATGGCGCTCACCAGGGCATTGCGCTCGAGGTGGGCAACTTCCCCTATGCCGATGTCGCCGATATTCTCGACCGCGTGGGCGACGGTCCGGCGCTCGTCATCGTGCTCGACCATGTGACCGACGACGGCAACTTTGGTGCCATCGTGCGCTCCGCCGAGGTCGTGGGCGCGGCGGGCGTCATCATTGCCAACAAGCGCGCCGCCGGTGTGACCGTCGGCAGCTACAAGACCTCTGCCGGCGCCGTCATGCACCTGCCTATCGCGCAGGTTCCTAATATCGCCCGTGCGCTCGACGACCTCAAGGCTGCTGGCTTTTGGGTGGGCGGTGCTTCCGAGCACGCCGAGGGCAGCTGCTGGGATGCTCCCTTCGAGGGCCGCGTGGCGCTCGTCATGGGCTCCGAGGGCGACGGCATCTCGCGCCTGGTGCTCGAGAAATGCGACTTTTTGACCAAGCTTCCCCAGC
>JAYBEF010000101.1:0-3497 GCA_037277825.1 Collinsella sp. | reverse complement strand
GGTTCGTCCTTTCTCTTCCGGGCGCGCGGGCCGAGTCGCCGTGCCCGCGCGCCTTGCCTTTCGGGTTCACCATCCATGGTGGAGCGCGTTTCTAACGAAGCCGTAACGGCCGTTGGAGTCTTATATATGTCTGGACTCTCTATGCTCGCGCTGGATAGACATCGCTAGAACGGGTATAGTATCGAAAGTTTTGTCGTTTACCAGCGGGGGAGTCCTGTGGGCATCAAAAAGAAGATCAAAAAGGAGCTTATCGGCACTTCCGATTACCCGTCGAATAAGATCTTCACGATCTCCAATTTCATTACCTTCACGCGCCTGATCCTCACGCTGGTCTTCCTGTACCTTTTTGTGACGGACAACAACCGTGTCGTCGCCATCGTTATCTACGCCGTTGCCGCCTCCACCGACTGGATGGACGGTCAGATCGCCCGCATGACTAAGACGGTCTCATGGCTCGGCAAGGTCATGGATCCCATCTGCGACCGTGCGCTGCTGTTCACCGGCGTCTTGGGACTGGTGGTCCGCGGAGAGCTGCCCATCTGGGTCTGCGTGCTCATTATTGGCCGCGACATCTATCTGGGCATCGGCACGCTTATCGTGCGTCATTATCACCGTCGCCCCATCGATGTCGTCTTCCCCGGAAAGATTGCCACAGCGCTGCTCATGACCGGATTCTCGCTCATGCTGCTCGGGTTCCCCGTTGTTGACGGCCTGCAACTTTTACCTTCAACCCTTACGGCCTTCCCGGGCCTCAACGGAAGCTCGGTGCCCCTCGGCATCTTCTTTGTGTACGGCGGCGTGATCTTCTCCATGCTCACGGCTGTCATCTACTCCATTAAGGGCGGAGTGGCCATTAAACAGGCTCTCGCGCATCCCGAGGACGAGGACATCGACTTTCTGAACCCTGAAATCGAAGACTGATTCGTTGGGGTATGATTACGTACGGTTCATTATTTGCGGCACGTCCGCGATAAGTTAGGGGTTGTCATGGACAACATGGTTAACAATATGCCTCAGAATGATAAGACTGCTGACGCTACCTGCGTATTCCGCGTGCCTTCAAGCGACGTCACCGTTCCCGACCTCATGGCCAACGTGCGCATCACCGCCCCCGTTCTGTCCATCGTCAAGGGTCCGCAGACTGGTGCCGCTTTTGAGCTCGAGGACGACGTGACCACCATCGGCCGCGATCCCGCGAACGGCATCTTCCTCAACGACATGACTGTTTCGCGCAGCCACGCGCGCATTATTCGCGAGGGCCTCGGAGCTCGCATCGAGGACCTGGGCTCGCTCAATGGCACCTGGGTCGACGGTGCCATAGTCAACGCGGCCCCGCTGCACGACGGTTCTTCCGTCCAGATCGGTACGTTTACGCTCATCTACCACGAGAGCACGCCGGAGCGCATCGAAACCGGTGAGTAGGGAATGGCCGAACGCAACTATCTGAGTATCGGCCAAGTCGTCAACCTACTTCGAGGCGCATACCCCGATCTTTCGAACTCAAAAATTAGATTTCTAGAGGATGAGGGGCTCATTACCCCTCATCGTACGCCTAAGGGATACCGTCAGTACTCTAAGGAGGACGTTGATCGCCTGGAGGTCATCCTGCACTTGCAGAAGACCCGCTACATGCCGCTCAACGTGATTAAGCAGCGCTTGGAAAACGCCACGGACCTGTCAACGCTCGCCTACGAGGTGGGGTTGCTATCCGATGTTCCGCTCAAGACGGAGCCCAAGGAGACTAAGCAAAAGCTGCATCCCATCGAGACCATTCCCGATATGTTGGGCGTCGAGATTTCATTTATCCGCTCGCTCGCCGAGAACGACCTCATTCGCATCATCAAGAGTCCGCAGAATCGAGAGCTCGTCGATGGTCGCGATTTCCCGATCATCCGCTACTGCTCCGAGCTGTCACGCTTCCATATCGAGCCGCGCAACCTGCGTCAGTACGTGTCTTCCGCCAACCGCGAGTCCTCGATGTTTGAGCAGGTGCTCGTGAGCATGCTCGGAATGGATACCTCCGATGACGAGCGCGACGCCAAGCTCGAGCGTGCGTTTAAGAAGCTTCACGACCTGACGGAAGGTGTGCACACTGCGCTGCTCAAGAACCGCGTTTTTGAGTCGCTCAACGCCGTGGTCGAGGACGCCGACATCGATGCACTCGATGAGGAAATCACTCGCTCCGAGTCCACCAAGGCCAAAAACGAAGAGACAGCCGCGCCGGCTTCGCACGAGGATTCTCTCGTAAAGCCGCTCAAGGTCGTCGCCCCTTCGCAATCCGGCACAGCCACCGCGGGCATATAACCGCTGCCGAAATTTCGGCAACCCATTGAAAGGGCATGCAATGTACGACTTCGAATCTCAAATCGTCGATATCCCCGACTATCCCGAGCCCGGAGTCATCTTTAAGGACATCACGCCGCTCTTTGGCAATCCCGAGGCGCTCAAAGCCATGACCGATGCCCTCGCCGAGCACTTTACCGGCATGGGAATCACCAAGGTCGTGGGTCCCGAGGCTCGCGGCTTTATGGTTGGCGTACCGGTGGCTGTAGCCCTTGGCGCCGGCTTTGTTCCCGCACGTAAACCGGGCAAGCTGCCGCGTGAGACCGTAAGCCAGAGCTACGAGCTCGAGTACGGCACCGATTCAATTGAGATCCATGCCGACGCTATCAGCTCTAAAGATACCGTGTTGATTCTGGACGACTTGGTCGCGACGGGCGGAACCGTCGAGGCAACAGGTAAACTGGTGCGAGATATGGGCGCAAAGCTTGTCGGTTACGGTTGTATCCTTGAGCTTGCGTTTCTCAACCCGCGCGAGAAGCTCACGCCGTCTGATGACGATGTGGAGCTCTTTAGCCTGGTGACGGTGGACTAGCCGTTACCCTTAGTTACTGGAAAGGAAGCTACATGCGCACAGCAAACACGCACAAAAACATGGCACGCTGCGCTGCTACGGCAACCCTCGCTTGTGTTTTGGGCTTGGGCCTCGCGGCTCCTGCCTACGCCGATACCGCATCCGACCTTGCCGCTGCTCGTACGAAGCTCGAGCAGATCGGTACCCAAACTCAGCAGATTTACGATGAGCTCGCCACGCAGACGCAGGCGCTCGATCAGACTGCCGGCGAGATCACGCAAAAGCAGCAGGAGATCGCCGATGGTCAGGCTAAGCTCTCGACCTATGTCGCCGGCGAGTACAAGACCGGTGGTCTGAGCCTACTTCAGGTTCTGACGGGCGTCGACGACCTGAGCGATATGCTCAACCGTCTGTTCTACTACGGCAAAGTTTCCGATAAGCAGGCTCAGACCATTCAAGAGGTCAAGGAGCTTAAGCAGCAGCTCACCGATAAGCAGGCCGAGCAGGAGAAGAACGTCGCCGCCACGCAAAAGAAGGTCGACGAGCTTAACGCCCAGCAGGCTGAAGCCCAGAACGTCGTAAACTCTCTGGATTCACAGCTGCAGGCCGAGCTTGCCGCCGAGGCCGAGGCCAACGCCGCGCT
>JAYBEF010000100.1:0-3660 GCA_037277825.1 Collinsella sp. | reverse complement strand
GTATCGGGCTTGTCGGAGCCATAGGTGTCCATGGCGTCCCAGTAGTTCATGCGACGCAGCGGCGTGGGCATCTCGACACCCATGCGACCGAAGGCATCGGCAAGAACCTCTTCGAGCGCGCTCATGACATCGTTCTGGTCCACGAAGGACATCTCGATATCGACCTGGGTGAACTCGGGCTGACGGTCGGCACGCAGGTCCTCGTCGCGGAAGCACTTGGCAACCTGGTAGTAGCGCTCGACGCCACCGACCATAAGCAGCTGCTTCAGGAGCTGCGGGGACTGCGGCAGGGCGTAGAAGTTGCCCGGCTGGATGCGGCTGGGAACGATGAAGTCGCGGGCGCCCTCGGGCGTGGACTTGAACAGGGAGGGCGTCTCGACCTCCATGAACTCACGGTTGTGCAGCGCCTCGCGAATGGCAAAGGTAAAGTCGGAGCGCAGCTTGAGGTTGGCCATCATCTCGGGACGACGGAGGTCCAGATAGCGATAGCGCAGACGGGTGTCCTCGCTGGTCTCGATGCCGTCCTCGATTTGGAACGGCGGGGTGACGGACGTGTTGAGCACCTCGGCGTGGTCGGTCAGGACCTCGATCTCGCCGGTCGCGAGCTTGGCATTGGTGGTCTCCTCGCCACGGGAGCGTACGACGCCGTGGATCTTGATGGGCCACTCGGGACGCATGGTCTCGGCAATCTTAAAGGCGTCGCCGTCGGAGTGCTCGGGGTCGAAGGTGAGCTGCGTGATGCCCTCGCGGTCACGAAGGTCGCAGAAAATAAGGCCGCCGTGGTCACGGCGACGGCTCACCCAACCGGTGAGGGTGACCTCTTCGCCCACGTTCTCGCGGCGAAGTTCGCCGCAGGTACGGGTGTGCATGGAATGCTCGTCGATGGGACGGGTCTGGCTCATACCAGTGATCCTCCTTTATGGATCTGTGCCGCCCCGTGTCGTTCCGGGCGGCGTCGTACAGATTTGCCCAGCCTGCGTAAACCGCGCAGCCAGACATGGCGTTCTATGTTATCGCACCTGCGCCGATGTACCGCGAAAAAGTAGCTCCTGCCCAAAGACTTGACGGAGACGAAACAATTGACGCGCCGCGGCCGTCGCCCAGGCTTGCGACGTGCGACAATGTGCCCCAATACAACTGCACTCGGAAAGGCCCGCCATGACTGCACGCCTCATCGTTATGGATATCGACTCCACGCTCATCAACCAGGAAGTTATCGACCTGTTGGGCGAGGAGGCCGGCGTAGGCGAGCAAGTGGCGCAGATCACTGAGCGCGCCATGCGCGGCGGGCTCGACTTTAAGCAGGCGCTCGAGGAACGCGTGGGGCTGCTTGCCGGCTTGGATGAGAGCGTATTCGAGCGCACCTTTGAGCGCGTGACGTTTACCCCCGGCGCGCTGGAGCTTGTGCGCTCGGCACACAGCAAGGGCTGGAAGGTCGGCGTGGTAAGCGGCGGCTTTCACGAGGTCGCCGACAAGATCGTGGCCGCCGCGGGCATCGACTTTTGCCTCGCTAACCGCCTGGAGGTCGTGGACGGCAAGCTCACCGGTAAGCTGGCGGCAGACATCGTGACCAAGGAGTCCAAGCTCATCCAGCTGCTGGATTGGGCGGTTGAGTGCGGTGTCGACATGGCCCACACCGTCGCGATCGGCGACGGCGCCAACGACATCCCCATGATTCAGGCCGCGGGCACGGGCATCGCGTTTTGTGCCAAGCCCAAGACGCGCGAGGCCGCCCCGTTTGCCATCGACGAGCGCAACCTGATGCTCGCCATGGACATCATCCTGCGCGACTAGCCGATCCGTCTAACAATTGAATCAGTCTGTCCTATAGTTTCCGAACAATTTTGTCTTAGTGTTCGGAAACATACCCTTTGAGTGCTAGACTTTGCGCCGTCGAAGGGAACATATATGGATAAGCGAGATCTTGAGCAATTGTTGAGCGACGTTGCCGACGGAGCAGTCGCCCCGGCAGTCGCCCTCACGCGCATCCAGACGGCGCCGACCGCCGACCTGGGCTTTGCACAGCTCGATCTTTCGCGCGGGGTTCGCCAGGGAGCCGGCGAGGTTGTCTACGGTTCCGGTAAAACCGCCGAGCAGATTGCCGCCATTATCGAAGCGCTGCGCGATGCCGGCCAGGAGCGCATCCTGGTCACGCGCCTGGACGCCGAAAAAGCAGACCGTATCTCGGAGCTCCTCGGCAACGGCATCGACTTGGGATATGTCCCAGACACACAGCTTGCCCTCGTGGGCGGCAAGCCCTCCCCTACCGGCAACGGACGCATCGTCGTCGCCTGCGCCGGCACGAGCGACCTGCCCGTCGCCGAGGAAGCCGCGTTGACGGCCGAGTTCTACGGCAACGAGGTCGACCGCCTCTACGACGTAGGTGTCGCCGGCCTGCACCGCCTGCTCGCACATGCCGAGGAGCTTGCCCAGGCTCAGGTGGTCATCGCCATTGCCGGCATGGAAGGCGCGCTGGCGAGCGTTATCGGCGGCCTGGTGAGCTGTCCGGTCATTGCCGTTCCCACCAGCGTGGGGTACGGCGCGAGTTTTGGTGGCGTAGCCGCGCTGCTCGCCATGCTCAACTCCTGCGCCAGCGGCGTTTCGGTCGTCAATATCGACAACGGCTTTGGTGCCGCCTACCAGGCAAGTCTTATCAATCATCTGAGCGCCGGCACACCTCGCGCCCGTTAAGGAGCATTTCATGTCCAACCATCAGCACACGCTTATCATCGACGGCACCTCGGGCATCAGCGGCGACATGACCGTCGCGGCCCTGCTCGACCTGGGCGCCAGCGAGGAGCACCTGCGTGAACAGCTCGCCACGCTGCCGGTCGACGGCTTTGAGATTGCCGTTACACGCGTAAACAAGCATGGCATCGACGCCTGCGATTTCGACGTTCAGCTTGCAGAGGAGCTCGAGAACCATGATCACGATATGGTCTGGCTCTACGGCAACGAAGCGGGCACCGAGCACATGCACGAGCATGAGCACCGCCATCATGATCATGGCGAGCACGAGCACGAGCACACACACAACCACGACCATGAGGCCCACGGTCATGGCCACGAGGGCCATCATCACGCCCACCACCATCACCACCGTTCTTTGGCGGACGTCACCGCCATCATCGATGGCTCGCAGCTAAGCGATGGTGCCAAGCGTCGTGCCCTCGCCATTTTTTCCGTACTCGCCGATGCCGAGGCAAAGGCTCACGGCAAAACGCCCGACACCGTCCTGTTTCACGAGGTGGGCGCCGTCGACTCCATCGTCGACGTCTGCTCTGTCGCCATCTGCCTCGACGACCTTGGTATTGAGGACATCGTGGTCGAGTCGCTCTCCGAGGGTCACGGCACCATCCACTGTGCCCACGGCCTCATGCCCATTCCCGTCCCCGCTGTCGTCAACCTGTGCCAGGCGGGCAATATCGCCCTCACGCCTGCACCGGTCGCCGGCGAGCTCGTGACGCCGACGGGTGCCGCCATCGTCACCGCGCTGCGCACGTCCGACCAACTGCCCTCACGCTACCGCATCGAAGCCGTCGGCTACGGCGCCGGCAAACGCCCCTACGAAGGTTGCTCCGGTACGCTCCGCTGCCTGCTCGTTCACGCGGACGCATAGCCATGGATGCCCGCAAGGCAAAAAGCCGCGCTGCCATCGTT
>JAYBEF010000099.1:0-3479 GCA_037277825.1 Collinsella sp. | reverse complement strand
CGCCGGAGTCGGCCATCATGTACAGCGGGTTCTCCTCGTCGAACATGTCGAGCATGAGCGCTGCAACCTTATCGGTACAAGCGGTCCACTCGTTAACGACTTCGATGTGGCGCTCCGTCTCGTTGATGAAGCCCTCCTCGAAGTACTCGTTGATCTGGTCGACGTTGGCCTGGGCGCGGTCGAGCAGCTCCTGCTTCTCGGCAGGGATGAGAGCGTCCCACACCGAGATGGTGAGGCCGGCGCGGGTAGCGTAGTGGAAGCCGGAGTACTTGATGGCGTCAAGGATCGGGCCGACCTTGGCCTCGGGGTAACGATCGCAGCAGTCGGCAACCAGCTTGGCCACGTCGCCCTTGACCATCTTGTAGTTCATGAACTCGTAGTCTTCGGGCAGGCACTGGCGGTTGAAGATGATGCGGCCGATAGAGGTCTCGAAGCGAGCGGTCTTATTGCCGGTGACATCGTAGTCGACGAACTCGTTCTTGCCGTTCTTGACGCGGAAGATACGGGTGCCGTCCTCGTTGATGACGTTGGCATCGGCAGCGGACACGCGGACCTGGATCTTGGCCTGCATGTCGACCTCGGAGCGGCAGTCATAGGCGTGCAGTGCGTCGTCGAAGCTCGAGAACACGTGGTTCTCGCCCGGCAGACCCTCGCGGACCTGGGTGAGGTAGTACACACCGATGATCATGTCCTGCGAGGGGATGTTAACCGGCTTGCCGGATGCCGGCGAGCGCAGGTTGTTCGCAGAGAGCATGAGCACGCGAGCCTCGGCCTGAGCCTGGCTGGACAGCGGCACGTGGACAGACATCTGGTCGCCGTCGAAGTCGGCGTTGAAGGGCGAGCAGACCAGCGGGTGCAGGTGGATAGCCTTGCCCTCGACCAGCACCGGCTCAAAGGCCTGGATGGACAGACGGTGCAGGGTCGGTGCACGGTTGAGCAGCACGACGCGGCCGTCGATGACCTCTTCGAGGATATCCCACACAAAGGTGGCACCGCGGTCGATAGCGCGCTTGGCGCCCTTGATGTTCTCGACCTTGCCAAGCTCGACCAGGCGCTTCATGACGAAGGGCTTGAAGAGCTCCAGCGCCATGGTCTTGGGCAGACCGCACTGGTGCAGCAGCAGCTTGGGGTCGGTAACGATAACCGAACGGCCGGAGTAGTCGACACGCTTACCCAGCAGGTTCTGACGGAAACGACCCTGCTTGCCCTTGAGGGCCTCGGCGAGCGACTTGAGCGGGCGACCGCCACGACCAGAGACCGGGCGACCACGACGGCCGTTGTCGAACAGGGCGTCCACGGACTCCTGGAGCATGCGCTTCTCGTTGTTCACGATAATCGCAGGGGCGTCCAGGTCGAGCAGGCGCTTGAGTCGGTTGTTACGGTTGATCACGCGACGATACAGGTCGTTGAGGTCGGACGCAGCGAAGCGGCCGCCGTCAAGCTGGACCATCGGGCGCAGATCGGGCGGAATGACCGGGATGACGTCCAGAATCATGTTCGCGGGGCTGTTGCCGCCCTTCAGGAAGGCGTCAACGACCTCGAGGCGCTTGACGGCCTTCTCGCGCTTCTGCTTCTGGGAGTCCTCGTCGGCGATGATGGCCTTGAGCTTCTCGGCCTCGGAGGGGAGGTCGATGGCAGCGAGCAGGTCGCGGACGGCCTCGGCACCCATGCCACCCTTGAAGTACATGGAGTAGTAACGGGTCATCTCGCGGAACAGCGGCTCATCAGAGATGAGGTCGCGCTCGGTGAGCTTCATGAAGGCGTTGAAGGCGTCCGTGCGGAGCTGCTTCTCGTCCTTGCACTCTTCCTCGATGTCGACGATGCCAGAGGCAATCTCCTCGGGGGTCAGCGGCTCCTCGTCGGAGAACTCGTCAAAGTTCTCGGGGTTGCCCTGCTCCTTGAGGGACTCAATCTGGCGGGCGCACTCGGCATCGATCTCTTCCAGATCGGCGGCGAGCTCCTCGCGCAGGTCGTCGGCGTCGGCCTCGCGAGCCTCGTAGTCGACCTCGGTGATGATGTAGCTGGCAAAGTACAGAACCTTCTCGAGGTCCTTGGACTTGATGTCGAGCATACGGCTCATCGGGAAGCTCGTGGGGCTCTTGAAATACCAGATGTGGGACACGGGAGCGGCGAGCTCGATGTGGCCCATGCGGTCGCGACGCACCTTGGCCGAGGTGACCTCGACGCCGCAGCGCTCGCAGACGATGCCCTTAAAGCGGATGCCCTTGTACTTGCCGCAGGAGCACTCCCAGTCCTTGGCGGGACCGAAGATCTTCTCGCAGAACAGGCCGTCCTTCTCGGGCTTGAGGGTACGGTAATTGATGGTCTCCGGCTTCTTAACCTCACCGTGCGACCAGGAACGGATCTGGTCGGCGGAGGCAAGGGAGATCTTTACCGAGTCAAAATCAGTAGCTTCGAAATCTGCCACAGTCAACTACTCCTTATCAGTGGTCGTGGCGGCGACAGCCTCGGGCGCCTCGTCGGTCTCGGCATCCTGGGCCTCGACGTCGGCGTCAACGCCGGCGAGCGCAGCCAGGTCGTCGAGAGCAGAGGTCTCCTCGGCGGTCACAGGGGCGGAGGCGTCCTCGTCGGCATCGTGCATGGGCTCGATGTCCAGTGCGAGCGAACGAATCTCCTTGACGAGAACCTTGAAGGACTCGGGGATACCCGGGACAGGAACGTTCTCGCCCTTGACGATGGACTCGTAGGTCTTGACGCGGCCCACGGTATCGTCGGACTTGACGGTCAGGATCTCCTGCAGGACGTTGGACGCACCGTACGCGTACAGTGCCCAAACTTCCATCTCGCCGAAGCGCTGGCCGCCGAACTGAGCCTTGCCGCCCAGAGGCTGCTGGGTAACCAGGCTGTAAGGGCCGGTCGAACGGGCGTGGATCTTGTCGTCGACCATGTGGCCGAGCTTGAGGATGTAGGACGTACCCACGGTAATGGGCTCGCGGAACTCCTCGCCGGTGCGGCCGTCGAACAGGCGGGTCTTGCCGCGCTCGTCAAGCTGGGTGACGAACTCGGGGCGCATGTGATCGCCAAAGGCAGCGGTGGCCTTGTTGAGCATGTTCTTGTTGGCACGACGGATGACCTCGGCGATTTCGTCCTCCTTGGCGCCGTCGAAGACGGGCGTCGCGGTGAAGAACGGACCGGGGACGTACTTGTCGGAGTCGGCCTGCTCGGTATCCCAACCGCACGCAGCAGCCCAGCCAAGGTGGCACTCGAGCAGCTGGCCGACGTTCATACGCGAAGGAACGCCCAGCGGGTTGAGGATAACGTCGATCGGGGTACCGTCAGCCATGTAGGGCATGTCCTCGACCGGCAGAACGTTACAGATAACACCCTTGTTGCCGTGGCGACCGGCGATCTTATCGCCCTGCTGGATCTTACGACGCTGGGCGACGTAAACGCGCACCTGCTCGTTGACGCCGGGGGCCAGGTCGTCGCCGTTCTCGCGGCTAAAGCGGACGACGTCG
>JAYBEF010000098.1:0-3706 GCA_037277825.1 Collinsella sp. | reverse complement strand
AGGAGGTTTTCCCTACATGGAATTGTTTGAGCCGATTCTTCATTTCTTTGAGCAACGGTGGGTCCACAACATCATCTGGGCCGTCATCTTGGCGATAGGCACCGCCGTCGCCACCAAGGTCGTATCCAAGACCCTGCGTCACCTGCTCAATCGCGACGACAACCCGCTTCCGGCATCGAGCATCTTCATCAACATCGCACGCGCCGTCATCTGGATGATCGGCGGCAGCTTTATCCTCGACAACTGCTTTGGCATTAACGCAAACGCGCTCGTCGCCGCTCTTGGCGTCGGCGGCATCGCCATCTCGCTCGGCTTTCAGGACACGCTGTCAAACCTTATTGGCGGCATGCAGGTTACGTTTATGGGCATCATCAAGCCTGGCGACAATATCGAAGTCGGCGGCGTGTCGGGCGTGGTCCAGGACATCACCTGGCGCCACACGACCATCGAAGATGCCTGCGGGCAGACCATCATCGTCCCCAACTCCAACATCTCCAAGAACACGCTCGTGCATTTGATGCCCTTTGGGCGCGTGGCTGTGCCCGTTGCCGTAAAGGACACGTCCAAGTGGGCCTCGCTCGACGCGCTGGCAGACGAGCTGACCAACGCCACCAAGGCCGCCGTGCTTCCCATCTCGGGCTTTGACAAGGAGCCGTATGTGCTCTTTAGCGAGATCGGCGACTTTGGCATTAAGGGCAAGATCATCTTTATCGTCAGCGACGACAGCACCACTTTCACCGCTGCCGACGCCTGCATCCGCGCCATCGCCCCCATCATTGCCTAAACCACCACAAAGGGGACAGGCACCTTTGTTGTGGTTTTCATTCGTGGTACCATGGTTCATATAGTTGTTTAAACGACTAAGGGAGCAACATCATGGAAGAGGCCTACCGTCAAGCACGCAAGCGCGGCGAGCAAGGACGTCGACGCGCCATTAGTCAAAGCGAGTATCCGTACCTCACGGACCTCGATAGCTTGGTTGCCCAGCTCCCCTTAGGCCAGCGAGAGAATGTCGGCCTGAGAGACATTCCGCTCGAAATGGTCGTCGGTACGGTTACCAAGGGCCGTCAGTCCGCCTTTTCATGCAACTTTATGCCCCTGCTGCCGTTTGGCACCGAGTTCGCCCGCAAGTGGTCCAACCTCTACGACATCCAGGTAACCGAGGGTTATCGCGACCCCATCATCGTCACCGAGTTCATGCATCGGTTCTATGTCCGGGAAGGCAACAAACGCGTCAGTGTCCTCAAATTCCTGGACGCTCCGACGGTTTCGGCCAAGGTCACCCGTCTCTACCCCGGCACATGGGATTCCGTCGAAAGCCGCCTGTACGGCGAGTTCTGCGCGTTTTGGCGCGTCTGCCCCCTATACGAGATCGAGTTCTCGCGTGAGGGAAGCTACGAGACGCTCGCCAAGATGCTCGGTCAGAACCTTATCGAAAAATGGCCGCAGAAAAAGGTCGACTACCTGCGCCACACCTTCCTGCTCTTTAAGCGCGCCTACCTTCGCGCAGGCGGCGACCACCTGGACATTACGCCCGCCGACGCCATGCTCGTCTACCTCAATGTGTACAACCAGGACCGCCTGCTGGATACGCCGACGGATATCGTCGTAAACCGCCTGTGCAAGATCTGGCGCGAGCTGGTTATTGCCGGCAAAAATGACGAGGACAAGGTCGATCTTGTCGAAGCACCGAGCGTCGACGAGGAGGAGACGCCCGCCAAGTCCACCTCTGGCGTGCTCAACTTCTTTATGGGCAAGACCGTCTACTCGACGGCCAACCCCCTGCGCATCGCCTTTATCCATGAGTTCCCCTGTGCGACGTCGAGCTGGGACAGCCTGCACGACCAAGGGCGTCAGTATCTCGATGAGCACTTTGGCGGTATCGTGCGCACCGAGGCGTTCGAGGACTGTCACGATCCGGACGTGTTCTACGCCGCCGTGGAAACGGCTGTCAAACATGGAGACAACGTCATCTTCTCGACCTCGCACCGCCTGATGGAATACACGCTCAGGGCTGCCGTTGAGTATCCCCGGGTTCGGTTCCTCAACTGCTCTATCGGCCTTCCCCATCAAAGCGTCCGTTCGTACTTTGGCAAGATGTACGAGGCCAAGTTTCTGCTGGGCGCCCTTGCGGCCAGCATGGCGGACAACCACCGCATCGGTTACCACGCGTCGGTCTTCGCCTCGGGCGCACTCAGCGAGATCAACGCCTTTGCGATTGGCGCCTCGCTGCTCGACCCGCGCGCGCAGGTCATCCTCACCTGGGGCGATGTTCCCGCCGGTGGTCTTGCCGAAGCCATGTGCCGCGAAGGCGTAAGCGTCATGACCGGCGCTGACATGTCAAAGTCGCTCGAAGACCCAACGGCCTACGGGCTTCACCGCTTGGTCGACGGCAAAGTCACCGGCATCGCCATGCCCGTATGGAACTGGGGCCGTTACTACGAGCTCATCGTTCGCAGCCTTCTTCACGGCACGTGGGACGAGACCAGCGACGACAACCAAGTGCGCGCTGTCAACTACTGGTATGGCATGAGCTCCGGCGTTATCGACATCCGTTACGCTCCGGGCCTACCCTACCAAACGCGCAAACTCGTGCAGTTGCTCCGCAACGGCATTGTTGTGGGATCCATCAACCCCTTTGGCGGCGAGCTCCACAGCCAGAACGGCGTGGTACAGATCGAAGGCTTCCCTCCGCTGCCGAGCACGCAGATTGTCGAGATGAATTGGCTGGCGGACAACGTGGTAGGCACCATTCCGCAGCTCGACGATGAGCCGAAAGTCCCTGCCCTATGAAAATCCTTGCCATAGCCGATACCGAAGAACGATGCCTTTGGGAGTGCTTTCGCAAGGAACGCTTTGAGGGAGTCGACCTGATTTTGTCCGCCGGCGATCTGGACCCGGACTATCTTGAGTTTTTGGTTACGGTCATCAACAAACCGCTCATCTACGTGCGCGGCAATCACGATGACCGCTACGCACGTCATGCACCGGGTGGATGTATCTGCGTAGAGGACAGCGTGTACACGTACCGAGGGATTCGCATTGCGGGCCTTGGCGGGTCCATGCGTTATCGCGACGGCGCCAACATGTACACCGAACGCGAGATGTCCAAGCGCATGCGTAAGCTGTCGCGTAAGGTTAGGATGGTCGGCGGGTGCGACATTCTGCTTACCCATGTACCCGCCGCCGGTATGGGTGATCTGGACGATCTGCCGCATCGAGGATTCGAGTGTTTTAACACAGCACTCGAATCCTGGAATCCCGACTACATGGTGCACGGGCATGTGCACCAAAGCTACGGTTGCGATTTTCAGCGCGAGCGTCAGCATGTGTGTGGAACGACGATCATCAACGCCTGCGGCTATACGCAGTTTGAGCTCGACCAGACGCACTACCCCATCCGCGGCTGGCAAGCAGCTTGGCTCAACTCACAAACCATGCGCCGCGAGCTCAAACGCCACGAAGCCATCGAGTCTTCAACAGCCAGAACACCCTGGTAACCACCATAAAGGGGACACTGTCCCCTTTATGGTGCTTTTGACGCGATAGCAAAAAACCCGGTCCTGCACAAGGCAGAACCGGGTTTCTTTAGCAATGCTTGCTGTACTCAGGCAGTAACTAGCAGTTACTCAGCCAGGAAGTCACGCTGGACAGCGGGATCGACCTTGACGCCAGGGCCCATGGTGGAAGACACGGAGATGGACTT
>JAYBEF010000097.1:0-3687 GCA_037277825.1 Collinsella sp. | reverse complement strand
GATTATGGGACTCGAACCGGGTTTTGCATTCGCCGCCTCGCCTTTTCATGCCGGCGATGGCGCCAAAAAGTATGGCAATGTCTGCTTCTTCGACATCGACGGTACGCTCGCCTGGCAAGATCCCAAACTTGCCCAAGAGCTCCCCGAGGGCGAGCGAGATCTTTCCCCCTATCCCAACGAGACGGTTGCACAGGCAATTCGCACGTTTGTCGCCAACGGCAACAAAGCTTTTATCTGTACGGGGCGCACCCTCAGCTGCATCCATCCCAAGCTGCTCGAACTGCCGTGGGCAGGCGTCGTGTGCCTCGCGGGCGGTTACGCCGAACTCGAGGGGCGCGTCGTGCGAAACGCTGCCATAAGCCCCGGCATGTTACAGCGCCTCGCCCCCTATCTCGAGCAATCGGGCGAGGTCATTCGCTTTGAGGGCATCGATCGCGTCGTGCGTATGAGTGCAGATGCCCCCGAGACGTACGGATACGCACGCACCGTGGGCGACGCCGTCACGCAACTTGAGCACTACAACGCCTATAAAATTCTTATGTCCACACCACTTGCCAACCGCATCGCCCAAGATGAAGAGCTTGGACCTCTGCTCTGCCTCAACGAGCTCGAGCTCGAGGTCACAGAAATCTCGCCGCGCGAGTGCACCAAACGGGCCGGAATCAAGGCTGTGCTTGACGCCCTGGGACCAGACCACGGCACCGTATATGGCATTGGCGACGCGAGCAACGACATCGCCCTCATGGAGGCGGTCGATGTTGGCATCGCCATGGGCAACGCGCCGGACTTCCTCAAGGAAAAGGCCGACTACGTAACCGACAGCTTCGACCACGACGGCGTCGTCACCGCGCTCGAACACTTTGGGCTTATCTAGCCGAGCCCCTTGCCGCGTTTGCGACCGCAAGACTCAATCGTCTTCAACCGCCGCGCTCGACGCCCCAATGTGGCAATATGTAGTCTGCATAATGCAACGGTGCAACCTAAGAAAGAATGCGAGAACCCGTGTCCAGTCCGTTTACCAGCTTTTTAGCCCAGCACTTTGACCAGATTAACGCCTATCTGGCCACGTTCTTTGACGGACAGGCGACCTCTGCCGATATCGAGCGCTACCTGTATGCGCCGCTCTCGGCTTTTACGGCCAACGCCGGCAAGCGCCACCGCCCGCTTATCTGCATGCTCGCCGCAACCGCAGTGGGCGGTAGCTTTGAGAGCGCCCGCAGCGCCGCGGCAGCCATCGAGCATTTCCAGTCGGGCGCGCTGATCCACGACGACATCGCCGACAACGGACAGCTTCGTCGAGGCAAGCCCTGCATGCACCTTACCGAGGGCACGGGCCTTGCCATCAATTGTGGCGACCTGGCGCTCACCATGGTCACCAAGACGGTTCTCGACGACCCCACGCTGGAGTCCGACGTGAAGCTGCGCGTGCTCCACGAGCTTACCGAGATGATCGTCCGCACCATTGAGGGTCAAGCACTCGACCTGGGTTGGGTCCATGACGGGCGCTTTGATATCTCGGTTGATGACTACCTGGACATGGCGACGCACAAGACCGCGTTTTACAGCGGAGCCACGCCGCTTGCCGCCGGAGCCATTATCGGCGGCGGCAACGATGAGCAAATCGAAGCGCTGCGCGCCTTTGGCCTGCACACGGGCCTTGCCTTTCAGATTCAGGACGACCTGCTCAACCTTGTCGGCACTAAGGAAGCCGCCAACAAGGACTTCCGCACCGACATCACCGAGGGCAAGCGCACGCTTGTCGCCGTACACGCCCTCTCTGATGAGCGCCACCACGACGAGGTCGAGGCGATTCTTTCCTCGGGCACCGATGATCCCGCGCAGCTCGCACGCGCCGTGGAGATCTTCCAGGAGACCGGCTCCATCGATTACGCCCACACTTACGCGCTCGACCTGACCGCTAAGGCCAAAGCGGCCATCGAGAACGTTGAGCTTGATCCGCACGCACGCGAGCTGTTCCTCTCCATGGCAGATTTCTTTGTGGAGCGCCTTAACTAACGGGGGTTATAAAATCTGTCAGCAGCGTATTTAGGCACAACTTGCTACACTGTTGAGTGCATGTTTATGCATCCCTTTGCGTTGTCTATCCGACAGACGCTCAAATAGTACGAATGGTACGCCGAAAGGGGTTCGTTCATGGAACCTATTACAACGGGCATGCAAGGAGCAGCCGTCGAGGACGTGCAGTCTCGTCTCCTGCAGCTCGGCTACACGATTGATGCCGCCGAAGTCACCGACAAGTACTTTGGAGCCACCACTGAGCAGGCCGTCAGCACCTTCAGGCTCGACAGCGGCCTTGCTGCCGGTCATGCCGTCGATATCCCCTGTTGGAGCGCCCTTGTAGACGCTTCGTATAAGCTGGGCGACCGCACCCTCTATCTGCGCATGCCCAATTTCCATGGCGCCGATGTGCAGGCCCTGCAGCGCGCTCTCAACGTTTTGGGCTTTGCCTGTGGCGAAGACGACGGCTACTTTGGTCCGCATACCGAGGCCGCCCTGCAGCAGTTCCAGGAAAATGTCGGCCTGTTTGCCGACGGCATGGCCTTCCAGGACACCTACGCCTACATCAACCGCCTGCACCATGTGTGGGAGGGCAAGCCCTCGGTCACCGAAGCCGAGTCCCGCATCGGTTTTGCTCGCGCCGCCAACGTGCTCGAGCGCTTCCAGATTGCCGTTATCGGCGAGGACCCCATCGCACGCAGCGTTGCGTCGCGCATGTGGAATATCGCCACGGCAACGACCGACAACAGCGGCATGATGCTCTGTGACTCCGAGGTCCCAACCGACGTTGACCTGGTGCTCGAAATCGCAAGCGACGAGCTGCCCGCCGACGCCGCACCGCGCGCCACGATTGCCCTCGCCGAGTGCCACAACCCGGCCCAGCGCATCCGCACCGCCAATGTCGCCGCGCAGCAGAAGCCGGCTCGCATTCGCATTGAGCTCACGGGCATGACGCGCTACAACGGCACTTTCACGGCCAGCGACGCGCAGACACTCGCCGTACGCCTGCTCGATGGCGTTTGCGATGCCCTCGCAGATTAGGTAAACTAAACGAGTTGCTTTTGGGCAACACCACACATTGGGACGTAGTTCAACGGTAGAACTCCGGTTTTTGGTGCCGGCTGTTGGGGGTTCGAATCCCTCCGTCCCAGCCAAGGTAACTGAGCGCCCCGGGCTTTCATCAGCCCGGAGCGCTTTCTTGTGGGCAAGCGGAGGGATTCGAACCCGCCAGGGTGCGGAGCTGAGGAAACGCGAAGCGTTTTCCAGCGCAGCACGCAAGGAGCGAAGCGACGCAGCGGAGCGCGGCCGCCGAAAAGGCGGACGCGGAATCCCTTCGTCCCATATCAGCAACGGGCTCCCCGCATCTCGACTTTCCAGCCAAACCGGCACTTAGGGACGTTCCTAAAGTGCCGGGCAAAACTTCTCGTTCTACACGAGAAGTTAAAGGTAGATTTTCAGGCATGTCCCAAAATCTACCTTCAAAAGACAGGCGCCCCAAGCCCATTAGGACCAAGAGCGCCTTACATCTAGATAATATCAGCTCAGTTCCGAAAAGCGAGCCGCTTGCGACAACCAAGTGCCGCGTGGCCCCGGCGGGCCGGGCATTAAGTTTGCTGCTCTACAGTCCTGCGCAAGACGAAGGCCACATTAAGTGGCCTTCTTTGCGTG
>JAYBEF010000096.1:0-3740 GCA_037277825.1 Collinsella sp. | reverse complement strand
ACCGCGCGATTAATAAACGTTGTTCGATAGTCTACCACGGACCGACCCCCGCCCGCCCCACAAGCCACATCGCACCACAAACCAGTCTTTTTGGGACGGCGCGAATCGTGGCAGACAGCCTCCCAACATGCTAATGGCGGGCGCGCATCTTCACCAAACGCACCATGGCAAGCGCAAAGCCCACGGCGGCCACAGCCATGAGTACGTAGAACACCGAGCGAAAGCCGAATAGGAATACGTCCGGACGACCTGTAACAAAACTGGTCACGGCCTCGCCCATTGCCACGCTCATCTGCCCATACAGGATATGCGACGCCGCCGTAATGCCGAGCGCCATGCCGGCGTAGCGTGCCAAACTACCCAGGCTGCCCGCAAAGCCGAGCGCTTCGCGCGGAGCCGAGCCCATATACAGCGAGTTGTTGGGGCTCTGG
This sequence comes from Collinsella sp., assembly GCA_037277825.1. Classification (GTDB taxonomy): domain Bacteria; phylum Actinomycetota; class Coriobacteriia; order Coriobacteriales; family Coriobacteriaceae; genus Collinsella. The sequence continues at coordinate 3,309 of JAYBEF010000096.1, read as the reverse complement.
AAAATCGACGTACCGCACGACATAAACGCGGCACAGCACACAATCACAGGGATGGAAGAGTGCTCGTCGAGCGTACTTACCGCAAAGAGCCCGCACACGTACACGCCCAGGCCGACCGCCGTGGGACCCTCGCAGCCAACACGGTCCGAAACCGCACCCGAAAGCGGGCCGATAAAGGCATTCACCATCGGCAGCGCCAAAAACAGCAATCCGGAAATGTCGGAACCAAAGCCGTGGGCGTCCTGAAAATAGAACGGCAGGATAAACTCGGATGCGCCAATACCAACGAACACGATGAGCATGCAGGCAAGGTTGATGGTGAAGGCCGAATTTGCAAAGCAGCGACGCGCGGCCTCCGCCAGCGACATGGGGCGCTCGCCGGCCTCCGGCTTTACATGCGGCAGCGTGTAGAGCCCCACGATAAACGAGATGACGCCAATGGGCAGGTTGATGAGGAAGATGCTCTCCCAAGGAAAGCTTGCCACCAGCATGCCGCCGAGCACGGGGCCACACATCATGCCGAGGGCCACAAAGGTCGCGAGAATACCCATAGCACGGCCTCGTTCGCGCGCCGGAAACGACTCGGTGATGATACCCATGTTGTTAGCCATGGCCGCCGCGCAACCGACGCCCTGAACAATGCGTGCCAGGATAAGAACCTCGAGCGAGGCCGAAAGGCCGCACAGCAGCGAACCGACCGAAAAGACGATGACACCCAGCTGGAACACATTCACCTTGCCGCGCACGTCACCCAGACGGCCAAACGGCAACATAGCCACGCATGTCGCAAGCAGGTACACCGAGCTCACCAGCTGAATGCGATCGAGGCCCACGCCCAGCTCCTTTTGCATCACGGGCAGCGCCACGGTCACGACGGTCGAATCCAAACACACCATAAAGGTCATGACGAGCACGGTGAACAGAATCGCCCATTTATTCTTACCGTGGGTGTCGCCCTCTAGGGCAATGTGTTCGCGGCGCAGCTGCTCGGCAGTTTTCTCCATGTATATCCTTTCTATCGTGCAACGCAAAAACGGGACCCCAATCGCCTACAAACGGACACGATCGGGGTCCCGCCTACGGAATCGGAACTATGAGGACGTCGTCAGCCGAAAAGCCGTCCCACGCCTCGCACGCACGCTAGCCTAGCACTGCTCGAGTGCCTGCTCAAGGTCGGCAATCAAATCGGCCGTATCCTCAAGGCCGCACGACAGGCGCACCATATCGGCGGAGATGCCGCAGGCGATGAGCTCCTCGTCGTTCATCTGGCGATGGGTGGCGTTTGCCGGGTGCAGGCAGCAGGTGCGGGCATCGGCCACGTGCGTGGCAATCTGGGCGAGCTTAAGACTCTTCATAAAGGTCTCGGCCGCCGCACGACCACCGGTAAAGCCAAAGCTCACGACGCCGCAGGTACCGTTGGGCATGTACTTCTGAGCCATGTCGTAGTACTTGTCGCCCTCTAGGCCCGGATAGCTCACGAAGCGCACTTTGGGGTGGCCCTGCAGGAACTTGGCGACCGCCAGACCGTTCTCGCAATGGCGCGGCATACGCACGTGCAGGCTCTCGAGCGAGCTGTTCAGGAAGAACGCCGCCTGCGGGTTCTGCATGGGGCCGAGGTCGCGCATGAGCTGCGCGGTAGCCTTGGTAATAAAGGCGCCCTCGCGGCCGAACTTCTCGGCATAGGTCACGCCGTGGTAGCTCTCGTCGGGCGTGGTGAGACCCGGGAACTTGTCCGCATGGGCCATCCAGTCAAACTGGCCGTGGTCGACGATCACGCCACCCAGGTAGGCCGCATGGCCATCCATGTACTTGGTGGTGGAGTGCGTGACGATGTCGGCGCCCCACTCAAAGGGACGGCACATCACGGGCGTCGGGAAGGTGTTGTCGACCATCAGCGGCACGCCGTGGTCGTGCGCGGCCTTGGCAAAGCGCTCAATATCGAGCACGGCAAGCGCGGGGTTAGCGATGGTCTCGCCAAAGACGAGCTTGGTGTTGGGCTGGAAAGCGGCCTCCAGCTCCTCATCGGTGCAGTCGGGTGCGACGAACGTGCAGGTCAGGCCCATGCGGCCCATAGTGTGAGCCAGCAGGTTGTAGGTGCCGCCGTAGATGGCAGAGCACGCAACCACGTGATCACCGGCACCGGCGACGTTAAAGATGGCGAGGAAGTTCGCAGCCATGCCCGAGCTCGTGAGCATCGCGGCGGTGCCGCCCTCCATCTCGCAGATCTTGGCAGCAACCAGATCGCACGTGGGGTTCTGCAGGCGGCTGTAGAAGTAACCGGACTCCTCCAGGTCAAACAGCTTGCCCATATGCTCGGACGTATCATACTTCCACGTGGTGGACTGGTAGATAGGCACCTGGCGCGGCTCCGCGTCACCCGGGCGGTAGCCGCCCTGAACACATGTGGTACCGATAGTCTGCTCGCTCATATCTTGCTCCCTTGCCTGGGTTTTAGTTTTATTCGGTTCACGATACCGCTACCCTGCACCCCTCTCAACCCATCCCAAAGGTAGGTTATGGGACTAATTAATCAAGGGTTTTATCTCAAGCCTTGGGCATTTGCTCGATAGATAAAAATGAGGCATACATGAAGCTCTCGATGATTACATGCACCGTCACGGGTACCATAGGCGAGTACACCGTAACCAAGGAGACAACGATGAAGCAAATCGATACGGCCCAGCTCGACATCAACGCCTGTCAGGCTCAGGCTGCCGAATACCACGCCCGCGGCTTTCACTGCGCCCAAGCCGTCGCCTGCACCCTCGCGCCTGCCGTCGGACTCGACCCCCAGATCGCCTTTACCCTCACCGAGGGCTTTGGTGCCGGCATGGGCGGCATGACCGAAACCTGCGGCGCCATCTCGGGCGCCGTGGCCATCATGGGCTTTGTAATGAGCGACGGCATGGAAAACCCCAAGACCAAGGGCCAGACCTACAAGCTGTCGCGCGAAATCGCCAAGCGTTTTGGCGAGAAGAACACGACGACCGTCTGCGGCACGCTCAAGGGCATCGGATCGGACAAGGGTCCGCTTCGCAGCTGCCCCGGCTGCATCGACGATGCCGTCGAAATCGCCTGTGATGTACTAAAGCAGCTCGCCGAGTAAACGGCAGCACAGAAAAACGACGGCCGGCGCGCTTGGGATCCATCCAAAAGCACGCCGGCCGTCGCCGTTAGAACTCGGCAAATACGGGAGCACCGACCTCGATCTCCTCGCGCCCCGCCATAAGCTCGCGCATCCTGGCGCAAAAAGACTCCTGCTCCCCCGCCTTAAACACCAAGTGAAGTGTCACGGCATCCGCGTAATCG
>JAYBEF010000095.1:0-1512 GCA_037277825.1 Collinsella sp. | reverse complement strand
GAGCAACAGCAGCGGATAGTGCCACAGGTAGATGCTGTACGAGCGCTTGCCAACCCACACGAGCGGCTCGGCGGACAGCGCGCGGGCAACCATTCCCTGGGGCTGCACGCAGGCCGCGATGACCATGAGCGTGAGAATCGAGCACAGCAGTGTGCCTCCGCGATACTGGAAGGCGGTGTAGCCGTTGGTGAGCGCGACCATGGCGGCAAGGCCAACCAGACCCACGACGCCCAACACATCGATGGATGCGGGCGAGGACCAAAAGCGCACGAGGGCGCTCGGCTGTGCCGGGGCGGCCTCGGCTGATTCGTCGGCCTTCTCGCCAGGCTTGCCCTCGGCGTTCTTGCCGTGCTTGGCGGCGCCAGCCAGGCGATTGAGCCCCAAACGACGAGCGAGACGCACCGGCGCCAGGTCGCGATCGGGGATAAAGGCCATCCAGGCACCCAGCAGCAGCGAGAACACGCGGGTGTCGGTGCCGTAGTACACGCGGCTGGGGTCGGCGGCAGGGTTGTAAAGCACCATCATGGCGAGGGCGGATGCCGCGGCAAGGCCCAGAACCACGCGGCGCGTGTTGGGCTTGTTCACATGCATAGATACCATGGCAAACAGCAGTGGCGGCCAAATCAGGTAGAACTGTTCCTCGATGGCAAGCGACCAAAAGTGCGTGAGCGGTGAGGGGTCGCCCAGAGCATTGAAGTACGAGACGTTTTGGGCAATCTGCCACCAGTTGTTGAAGAACAGCAGCGACGGCAGGATGTCGGGGCGCATCTTGGTGAGCATCACGTGGTTGAAGATGGTGCACAGCGCGCAGGTTACAAACACTACCGTTACCACGGCGGGGACCAGGCGACGGATGCGGCGAATCCAGAAGCTCTTGAGGTCGATGCGTCCGGTCTTAGCGACTTCGTTGAGCAGCAAGCGCGTGATCAGATAGCCCGAAAGCACAAAGAAGATCGTGACGCCAAGCAGGCCGCCCTGAGCCCACGTGAGGTTAAGGTGATAGAGCACCACCGCGACGACGGCAAGCGTGCGCAGGCCGTCAAGGGCAGGGATGTAGCGGGACTTGGGGCGAGCAGGCGTCTGCTCCGCGGCGGGAGTGTTGGCGCGGCCCGCGTTGTTGGCAGAAGCGCGATGGGGGCTCGCGGTGCGTCGCGGCTCGTTGGCACGGCGTTCGCCCTTCACGCGTTCGTGCGGTGCCGGCTCGTTGCCCGTGCGGCGTCGACCGCGCGAGCCCGATTGCGAGAATTGTTCCATAAAACATCATCCAATGACGAGAATAATCAGCACGTATTCATTGTAGCTGCCTGCTCCTGTGAATGCTTGCTGCTGGCGCAAGCTCAAGCGCGCGTCCACATCAAAGTGAACTAAAGTTATAGGGGGTGCGAGAGTGCACAATCGATGGTCGACGGTGGGCATAAGGCCCGCAGATGAGGAGGTTTCCATGGCGGATCACAGCATCGTTGCGGTGTTCGGCAGCATGAACATGGACCTTTCGGTGGCGTGCGAGCGCAT
>JAYBEF010000094.1:0-6730 GCA_037277825.1 Collinsella sp. | reverse complement strand
TCGACAACAACGCGGCTGACGCCATGCGCGAGACCTACGCCGATATGCTCGTGGCGATCGATGACTTCGACACCGCCATGCTCAAGCCCGGCTTGGTCGCCCATGTGCAGGGTCGCCGCGTGCTCGCGCTCGACGGTTTTGAGGCGGCGCTAACTGACAAAGCCGCCAAGCAGCGCATGTGGGCATACATCAAGCAGCTGACCCCGGCGGCCGCTCCGCTGTAGCGGATTAGCGCCGGCGAGCGATTGTCTGGCGGGCAAGGCACGCCTCGAGATCGGCGCCGCACTTCTACATCACAGCGCGCAGCTCAAACCGATCGCCGTTAATGCGGAACTGGCAGTTGCCGTTCATGCGTTCGACGGCAAGCTTAATGCTCTTGGTTCCAAAGCCGTGTCCGGTGTGCCCGGCTACGGGCATGCCGTCGACCATGCGCGGCGCGCGGTCAAACGTGTTGGAAACTAACAGCAGCAGCTGGCCGTCCTCTAATCGCAGGTCAAAGTCGACGAATCGCTTTCCTTGGGGTGCGGCGCTTGCAGCGGTGATAGCGTTTTCCAAGGCATTTGAGAGCACGCTAAACAGGTCGGCGTCACCTACGTGGATGGTTTCGGGTACGGCGGCGCGCAGGTTGGCGGTAATGCCGTTTCTATTGATATCCGAGTTAAATGACGAAAGCGCGATGTTTACGGTCTCGTTGGCGCAGAAGCGGCGTACGGCGGTGCGATCGCCGACTTCGCAGAGTTCATCGATGCGTTTGAGCGCCTCGTCGGTGTGGCCCTCCTCAATTAAAGCGGCCAGGCCGCGTAGGAAGTGGCGCATATCGTGGCGAAGAATCGACAGCTCGCGCCCAGATTGACGCCAAGCCTCGAGCTCTTTGATGGCGGCGCTGTCGCGGGTTTCGAGCATCCAGCGCTCTCGCTCGGCGGTTTCCTTTTCTTCGTATTCGCGCAGGTAAACGGCAAGAAACATAAGATAGAAGGCACAGAGCGCAAATGCCAAAAACTCAACCGTCACCACCGAGCCCGAGTGGAACAGCGTGGTGTAGACGTTGGTGGCATAGTCAAAGACGTAATAGACGAGCGGCAGGATTAAAAGGATGCCCAGCTCGGTGGTGCTTTTAATCGCCAAGCGCGGACCGATGTCGCCGGCCCAATGCAACAGGACGGCAAAGACGGCGAGTGTGGTCGCGATGCGCGCCAGATAGTACGCGATCTGAGAATCGGTTGCGGCAAATGCGGCAATGCCCATCCAATTGCTGAACTGGCAGCTCAGATAGGCACTCGTAATGCCGAGTACGGCAAGCAGCGGGCTCAGGCGGTAGCGCGCGCACAAATAGATGACGAGCGGCAGATGCACGACGAGTGGATATACCTGGCGGGCGAAAAGCTCGCCGCCGACGGCATTGGCGAGGCCAAATGCGCATCCAGTTACGGCACCGACCAGCACCAGTTCAAGCGCATGACGCCGGTTGATCTCGACACCGCACAGCGCCGCCGAGGCAAAGACGCCAAAGAGCAGCGTCGTGGCGTGGTGGATTGCCCAAAGGATCATTTCGACCGTGGAGACCATCAGTGTCTCCCACCCTCAAAGCGCACCGCAAAGTAGGCGTCTTGGAATCCCTGCTTGCAGCTGCGCGAAAGCGGGATGCACGCGCCCGAGCGCATGACGATGTCCGTGCGGTCAAAGTGATCGATATTGCGCAGGTTGACCTGGTAGCTGCGGTGGCATTTAAAGAAGGTGGCATTTTGCGCCAAACGGTCTTCGACGCTGCGGAACGACTCAAGTGCCTCGATATCGCGTCCGTCGCGCAGGTGGAAGACCACGTGCTTGTTGCGCGCCTCGGCATATTCGATGTCGGACAGGCGCAGGGCGTGGTAGCCAAAGGAAGTTTTGATCACGAGCTCGTCGGTTGCCGCCGGGCGCATGCTCGAAAGCTCGTCGAGCAACTGCGCTAGGCGTTCGTAAGCCACGGGCTTGAGCAGATAATCGAAGGCGCGGACCTCGTAGGACTCCAGTGCAAACTCGGGCGATGAGGTGAGAAACACCAGACGCACGGCGGTATCGGCCTGGCGCAATTCGCGCGCGGTGTCCATGCCGTTGACGAGCGGCATGATCATATCGAGCAAGATGATGTCGGCGCGCGATGCGGCATGGCGGGCCAGCAGGTCCTCGCCGCGCGTGACGAGCGCAACATCGACCGCCGTGCCCGTCTCGCTCGACCAACGGTCGATCATCCGGTGCAGTCTATCTAGAAAAGCGACGTCGTCGTCGCAGGCAATAATCTTGAGCATTCTGAGCCCCCTTAGTAGTTCGATTTTGCCACATTGGGTGCGGACCGCTCGCGGAGGCGTGTCCCATTTGCGCCCCACGTCGCGCAACTCGCGCCGAGCGGTATTGCGGTGGCGAAAGATGCCTCCTGCGCTATCGAGAGCTCGGCTATCCTCAGCTTGCCAGTTCGAAAATGGACCTGCCGCATGATTGAATCTTTATTTCAACTTTACACCTAGGTTTACAGCTGTCTTGTCAGCTGTAAACCTAGGTGTCATACTAAAGCCCCAAGATTCGCCAAAAGAGAGGGGCCTTGATGGCACAGAGCGCGAACATGGATGCGTCGGAGCTTGCACGCGATATCGCGGCCGGCCTAGCATCGGCAACGACGGCAACGGAGCGCGCGGCACTGGTGCCCGCAGAGCTTGTCGAGGCCATTCAACAACTAAAAACCCAACGTGACGCGGTGATCCTAGCGCACTATTACGTGGCGCCCGAGGTACAGGCCGTGGCTGATTACGTCGGCGACAGCTTTTACCTGGCAAAGCTTGCCAAGAGCCTGCCGCAGCAGACCATCGTGCTGTGCGGCGTGGAGTTTATGGGCGAGAGTGCCAAGCTGCTCAGCCCCACCAAGACCGTGCTGCTGCCCGAGCCGGGCGCGGACTGCCCCATGGCGCACATGGTCAAGCGTGAGACGGTCGACGCGGCGCGCGCCGAGTACGGTGACGACCTTGCCGTGGTCTGCTACGTCAACTCCACGGTCGAGATCAAGAGCTGGAGCGACGTGTGCGTCACCAGTTCCAACGCCGTTAAGATCGTGTCCGAGCTGCCGCAGCAGCATATCCTGTTCATTCCCGACCAAAACCTGGGACGCTTCGTAGCCGAGCAGGTGCCGCAAAAGCACGTCATCCTCAACAACGGCTACTGCCCACGCCATCACATCATCACCGTCGAGCAGATCGTCGACGCGACGGAGGCCCACCCCGACGCGCTCGTGCTGGCGCACCCCGAGTGCAAGGCCGACGTTCTGGCCGAGGCCGACTACATCGGCTCCACCGCCGGCATCATCAGGTATGCCGAGGAGTCCGACGCGAGCGAGTTCATTATCGTGACGGTCCGCGGCGTGCTCTACGAGCTCGAGCGCCGCTGCCGGGGCACCGGCAAGAAGTTCTACTTCCCCGCGGTGCAGCCCACCTGCGTCAACATGGATCTCATCACGCTCGAAAAGCTCGTGCGCTGCCTGGAGACGGGCGAGGGCGAGGTGCAGATCGGCGTGTCGGACGAGGCTGCCGACCAGGCCAAACTCACGCTCGACCGCATGCTCGAGTACGCAGCGCGCTAGAACAATGTGACAAAGGGACAGTCCCTTTGTCACATTCAAGGGAAAGGATTCCTGTGGAAACCAAGCAATACCCCGATATGGAGTGCGACGTCGTCATTGCCGGCTGCGGCGTGGCAGGCCTGTACGCGGCCCTCAATCTGCCGACGAGCACGCGTGTGATCATGCTCTCCAAGGGCGCTGTCGACGAGTGCGATTCGATGCTCGCGCAGGGCGGCATCTGCGTGCTGCCTGAGGGATCGGACTACGATGCCTTCTTTGAGGACACCATGCACGCCGGTCATTACGAGAATCGCCGTGAGAGCGTCGACATCATGATCCGCTCGAGCCGTTCGGTCATCAACGACCTGCTAGCGCTGGGCGTGGATTTTGAGCGCAAGGCCGACGGCAGCCTCGACTTTACCCGCGAGGGCGCGCACAGCCGTCCGCGCATTGCCTTCCATGCCGATATCACCGGCAAGGAGATTACGACCAAGCTGCTCCAGGCCGTTCGCAAGCTGGATAACGTGCAGATTTTGGAGCACGTGGCCATGACCGATATCCTGACGGGCGAGCGTGACGGCGCCACGGTGTGTGCCGGTGTCGTCGCCGTTTCCGTGGACGAGGACAACTCGGTTCGTCCTGCCGACGAGCTGGCAAATGCTGCCGAGGGCGTGCATGCCGGCGAGCCGTTTAAGATCCATGCCCGCCACACGCTGTGGGCGACGGGCGGCATCGGTGGCGTATACGACCACTCGACCAACTATCCGCAGCTCACGGGCGATGCCTGCTACATCGCTCAGGAGCATGGCATTAAGATGGAGCACCTGGACTACGTGCAGATCCACCCCACGGGACTGTTCTCGCCGCAGCCGGGCCGCACCTTCCTGATCAGCGAGAGCTGCCGCGGCGAGGGCGCGATTTTGCTCAACGCCGCCGGCGAGCGCTTTACCGACGAGCTTCAGCCGCGTGATGTGGTCGCCGCCGCTATTCGCGAGCAGATGAAGCAGGACGGTACCGAGCACGAGTGGCTGAGCTTCGCCCCCGTCGAACGCGATGTGGTGACCGGGCATTTTGCCAACATTCGCGCGCGCTGCCTTGAGGACGGCCGCGACATCTTGGACGAGCCCATCCCCGTTACGCCCACGCAGCACTACTTTATGGGTGGCGTATGGGTCGATAAGGACGGCCGCACCTCGATGCCCGAGCTCTACGCCGCGGGCGAGACGGCCTGCAACGGCGTTCACGGCAAGAATCGCCTTGCATCAAACAGCCTGCTCGAAGCGCTGGTCTGGGGTCGTCGCGCCGCGTGGTATATGCGTACCGGCGAGTCACTGGCCGTGGAGCAGGCGGGCGATCCCGCGCTCGATGGCCGTCATCGCGCCCTGAGCGCCGACATCCTGGCAATCGATGATTTGGCCCGTGCCGCCGGCACGCAGGCCGTGGAGGAGTAGACCATGAATCCCATTACCATGAAGCTCGTCGTCGATGATCTGATTTTGCAGGCTCTGCGCGAGGACATCACGTTTGAGGACGTGAGCACGGCGAGCGTGTGCCCCACGGCGCGTCCCGCTACCGTTGAGCTTATCGCCAAGGCCGACGGCATCATCGCCGGCTTGGATGTGTTCGCCCGCACCTTTGAGCTGTTGGATTCGCAGAGCTCGGTGCTGTTCGACGTTGCCGGCGGTGACGAGGTGCACGCCGGCGACCATGTGGGTCAGGTGCGCGGCGATGCGCGCGTGCTGCTTTCGGGCGAGCGCGTGGCGCTCAACTACCTGCAGCGCATGAGCGGCATCGCTACCTACACGCACAGCATGGCCGCGGCGCTCGAGGGCACCAAGACCGTGCTCGTCGACACGCGCAAGACCACGCCGGGCATGCGCGTGTTTGAGAAGGCGGCGGTCGAGATCGGCGGCGGCAGCAACCACCGCTACAACCTGTCGACGGCCGTCATGCTCAAGGACAACCACATCGATGCCGCCGGTGGCGTGACGCGTGCGATCGAGATGGCGCGCGCCCATGCATCGTTTACCACGACGGTCGAGATCGAGTGCGAGAACCTGGACATGGTGCGCGAGGCTGTGGAGGCCGGCGCCGATATCATCATGTTCGACAACATGACCCATGACGACATGGCCGCCGCCATAGAGCTTATCGCCGGTCGCGCCAAGACCGAGTGCTCGGGCAATGTGGATGCCAGCAATATCCGCGCCCTGGCTGATCTGGGCGTCGACTACATTAGCTCGGGGGCATTGACGCACTCTGCGCCGATTCTCGACCTCTCGCTTAAGCACCTGCGTCTGCTGGACGGTAAATAATGGACGCCCGCGAGCGTCGCCGTGCCATCATGGCCGTGCTCGAGGGAGCCAAGGGGCCAGTTTCGGGCAGCGCGCTTGCCCGCGAGGTGGGTGTGAGCCGCCAGGTCGTGGTGCAGGACATCGCCCTGCTGCGCGCCGATGGGCACGATATCGTGGCGACCAACCGCGGCTACGTGCTGCAGGAGGCCCCCAGCAGCCCCGCCGTGCCCACGCGCTTGGTCAAGGTTCGCCACAGCGTGGAGCAGGCAGGCGATGAGCTCACGAGTATCGTCGACGCCGGAGGCGCCGTGCTCAACGTGATCGTCAATCACCGCGTGTACGGTAAGATCACGGCCGACCTGGACATCCGCAATCGTCGCGATGTTGAGCGCTATCTGCGCGATATCGAGAGCGGCAAGAGCTTCCCGCTGCTGACGGTGACCAGCGGCTACCACTTCCATCGCATTGCGGCGGAGGACGAACAGACCCTCGACGAGATCGAGGCGATGCTCAAGGAAAAAGGCTACCTAGCAGACCTGATGCCCTACGAAGACGATCTCTCTTAGCCGACGCTGCAAACGCCCCTAAGCGGCAATCTGACGTTCAATCGTCGGTCGCGTACCAAAGTACGCTTCCCTCCTCTTTCACGTCACCTTGCTCGCTTAGGGACGTTTTCGCTGACGTGGGCTCAACCTGCGACGGTGCCAAATTAGTTATCCGCACAAAAAAGGAGGCCTCCGCGGCGATGCGGAGGCCTCCTTTTTTGTGCACGGTGTACTTTTGAGTGTGCAAGTGGGGGAGTTGTTACTCCTCGACGATCTCGGTGATCGCGCCAGCGGGGCAAGCGTCC
>JAYBEF010000093.1:0-3914 GCA_037277825.1 Collinsella sp. | reverse complement strand
GCTTTGCTGGCGTGAGCGATCTGGTTTTCACCACGCATGACGCCCCCGAGCTCAAGAGCTGCGATGCGGTTTTTCTTGCCGTGCCGCACACGGCTGCCATGGCACAGGTGCCCGCGCTGCTTGCATCGGGCGTCTCCTGCTTTGATCTTTCGGCCGACTACCGCCTGAACGACGCGTCCGTCTTTGAGACGTGGTATGCCGCCGAGCATACGAGCCCCGAGCTGCTCAAGACCCGTGCCTTTGGCCTGCCCGAGCTATTCTGCCGGGACTTGGAGACCGCCGCATCCGACCATGCCGACGGCAAACCCGTGCTGGTCGCCTGCGCCGGTTGCTATCCCACCGCAACGAGCCTTGCTGCCGCTCCTGCCGTGCGTGCGGGCTGGGTGGCAGAGAACGGCCCCGTAATCGTCGATGCCATTAGCGGCGTGACGGGCGCCGGTAAGTCCTGCAACGCTCGCACCCATTTTTGTAGCGCGGACGAGAACCTGGAGGCCTATGGCGTAGGCAAACATCGCCATACGCCCGAGATTGAGCAAATTCTGGGCCTGACCGATCGCGTCGTCTTTACTCCACACTTGGCACCGCTCAAGCGCGGCCTGCTTTCCACGGTGACGATGCCGCTCGCGCCGCAGGCTCTCGACGCGTTGGCCCTTGAGGACGTCGTCGACCATTACAAGAAGTTCTACGCCGGTCGCACCTTTGTGCGCGTGCTCGATGCCGGCCAGCAGCCCAAGACGGCTTCGGTCGTCGGTACCAACGCTGCCCAGATCGGCCTTGCGCTCAACAAGCGTGCGGGCGTGCTGGTGGCAACGGGGGCCATCGACAATTTGTGCAAGGGTGCCGCGGGCCAGGCGGTCCAGTGCGCCAACATCGTCTTTGGTTTTGCCGAGCGACGAGGCTTGCCCACAGTGGCGTGCCCGGTGTAGCACATTCGATTGTTAACGATTTGGTAGTCGGGCATCGAGTGGGGCGCCACTCTTAAGCTGGTCTCATGATTGTGGCTGGCATGGCGCACCAACCGATGCCCATTTTTTGTTTGACATAAGGAGTCATAAAGACGATGAATACAGAGCAGTTCGATATCAAGATCCGTGCCGTAGAGGGCGGCGTAACGGCGGCAGCCGGCTTTAAGGCGGCGGGCATCCATGCCGGATTCCGCAAGAATCCCGAGCGCCTGGATTACGCGCTCGTCGTGCCCGATAAACCCTGTCCCGGGGCCGGCGTGTTTACGACTAACCGCTTTTGTGCGGCGCCCGTGCAGGTGAGCCGTGCCAACCTGGGCGGCGCCGACAAGGGCTATGGCATCATCGCCGGTGTTTCTATCAACTCTGGCAACGCCAACGCCGCCACGGGTGAAACCGGTCTTGCCTGCGCGCGCGAGACCTGCAACATCGCCTCGCAGGTCATCGGCTGCGAGCCCCAGCAGATTCTGGTCGCCTCCACGGGCGTAATTGGTCAGATTCTGCCGATCGACACGTTTGAGACCGCCGTTCCTGCCGCCTACGAGGCACTCTCCGCCCACGGCGGCGCCGATGCCGCTCGCGCTATCATGACGACCGACACGCATTCCAAGGAGTATGCCGTGTGTTACCGCAGCGAGGCCGCGGGGCACGCAGGTAATGCCTATACGGTGGGCGGTATGTGCAAAGGCTCGGGTATGATCATGCCCAACATGGCCACCATGATCGCAGTCATCACTACCGATGCCCCCGTCGAGCCGGCGGCGCTTCACGCCCTGTTACTCTCCACCGTCAAGCAGACCTTCAACAAGGTAACGGTCGACTCCGATACTTCGACCAACGACACCTGCATCATGCTCGCTTCCGGCGCTGCCGCAAATGCCGAGCCTATTGTCGAGGGCTCCGATGCCTTTGACGAGTTGGCCTTTGCCGTGCATGAGGTGTGCGAGAGCTTGGCGCGCAACATCGCCGCAGATGGCGAGGGCGCATCCAAGCTCGTGACGGTTAATGTCACCGGCGCCGCGAACGACGAGGAGGCCGATATCGCCGCCCGTGCTGTTGCCAACTCGCCGCTCGTCAAGACCTGCATCGCCGGCCACGACTGCAACTGGGGCCGCGTTGCCATGGCGCTCGGCAAGTGCGGCGTGCAGTTTAACCAAGAAGATGTGTCCATCGACATGATGGGTATGCCCGTCTGTCGCGATGGCCTGATGGTCCCCTTCGATGAGGACGAAGCCCTGCGACGTTTTGAGGCGCCCGAGATTGTGATCTCGGCAGACCTGGGCGCAGGGGACGCGGCGACCACCGTGTGGACTTGCGACCTCACGCACGAGTACATCTCCATTAACGGCGACTACCGTTCCTAGACTCCCGATGTGCCGCGCGTCCCGCTGCAATCGCGGGCAACGAGGGACGGCGCAATAGCTACACGAAAGACGAGGCAGACTATGAAGTTCGCACGCGATTGTCGCTCGAGCGAATCCAATGAAGTTACCGCGCAGCTGCTGTTCGAGGCGCTGCCGTGGATTAAGAACCTGACCGGTAAGACGGTCGTTATCAAGTACGGCGGTGCCGCCATGGTCGACGAGCAGTTGCGTCGTGACGTGATGAGCGACATCGTCCTGCTCAAGATTATCGGCATGCGCCCTGTTATCGTGCACGGTGGCGGAAAGGCCATCAACGAGGCGCTCAGCCACTACGACATCCCCGTCGAGTTTAAGAACGGCCAGCGCGTGACTACTCCTGCCACCATGGACATCGTTCGCGAGGTACTGGGTGGCAAGGTCAATCAGGAGCTGGTCGCGGCACTCAACCACCACGGCAACCTTGCCGTGGGCGTGTCCGGCAGCGACGCCGGTACCCTTATCGCCGAGCCACTCGACCCAGAGCTCGGCCGCGTAGGCAAGGTCACGCACGTCAACACCGACTATATCGAGCGTTTGCTCGATAGCGAGTACATTCCCGTTATCGCCACGGTCGCGGCGGGGGAGGACGGTGGCTTCTTCAACATCAACGCCGATACCGCCGCCGGTGCCGTTGCGGCGGCGCTTCACGCGCACAAAGCGATTTTTTTGACCGATGTCGACGGCCTGTACAAGGACTTTAGCAATAAGGATTCGCTCATCTCCAACCTGACGCTCGACGAGGTCAATGAGATGCTCTACGGCGGCGAGGTTGACAAGGGCATGATCCCCAAGCTTCGCGCCGCCGTCGATGCGCTTACCGCTGGCGTGTTCCGAGCCCACATCATCAACGGCACGACGCCGCACTCGCTGCTGCTGGAGCTGCTGACCGATGCTGGCGTCGGTACCGTGATCCACTCCACCGAGACGGCTTACGAGTTCGATACGCATCCGCACCCGCTTTCGACGTTTGCGGCGCGCCTGACCGAGAACCTCGACGAGGTCGAGAAGCTCCAGACGGTCTAGCCGACCCGCGGTCGTCGCGTCCCTGCACCCATAGCCCCGCGCCGTCTGGCGCCCAACGAAAGGCATCCCATGTCACTTGCAGCTCAGCAATCGCTTGAATCCCATTACGTTATGCATACCTTTGGCCGCTCTCCGGTCGAGTTTGTCGAGGGTCACGGCATGAAGCTCACCGGCGACGATGGCCGTGAGTACCTCGACTTTCTTGCCGGCATCGGCGTGTGCAGCCTTGGCCACGGCAATCCGGCAGTGCTCTCGGCGCTCGAGGCTCAGACCAAAAAGCTTCTGCATGTGTCTAACTACTTCTACATCGAGCAGCGTGGACAGGTCGCGGCGCTGCTGTCCAAGCTTGCCAACGACGACGTAGATGGTGCGTGCGTGCTGGCCGATGCCATTGCCGCCGGCGATGAGACCACGGCCGCTGCGCTCGGTGCCCCGGCTGCGGACGAGCAGGTGTGGGAGACGTTCTTTGCCAATTCTGGTGCCGAAGCCAACGAGGGCTCGATGAAGCTCGCGCGTCTGTACGCCA
>JAYBEF010000092.1:0-4042 GCA_037277825.1 Collinsella sp. | reverse complement strand
GGACGGACAGCGAGCGACGTCCAGAGCGAACAAGTTGGCATGAAAAAGGCAAGGCATAGACCTTCTGGTCATGCCTTGCCTTTTGAATGACAAATTGTCGCTCTGGGCGGCGCGCAGCGTCGAGCCGTTACGCCGTTCGGCAGAACGGCGTAACCTACAGATCCCCTCCGGCGCCCAGCAGCTTGCGCATGACTTGCTCGGGGTTAACTGAGCCGTCGCGCGGGGCCAGGGCGGTGATCTTCTTCTGCATCTTGTACTCGTGCAGCTCGTCCTCGAGCTGGCGCACGCGGGCACGGAGCTTTTCGTTCTCGCGCTCGCGCTCCTCAGCACGCTCCTTCATATCGAGGATACGCACCACGCCGGCGAGGTTGATGCCCTCGTCGGTCAGCTGGTTGATGAGCTCCAGGCGCTCGATATCGGCACGCGAATACAGGCGCGTGTTACCGCCCGAGCGCTGGGGGTTCACCAGGCCCTTGGACTCGTAGACGCGCAGGGTCTGCGGATGCATGCCGGTCAGCTCGGCCGCCACGCTGATCATGTACAGCGGTTTGTTCCTATTGTCCTCGGCCATGCTACCTGACCCCTTTCCGTCTCGTTATCGTCCATCATAAGCCCGCGGGCGCGGGCGTACGCC
The DNA here is from genome assembly GCA_037277825.1 of Collinsella sp. Classification (GTDB taxonomy): domain Bacteria; phylum Actinomycetota; class Coriobacteriia; order Coriobacteriales; family Coriobacteriaceae; genus Collinsella. The sequence goes on along the minus strand of JAYBEF010000092.1, from coordinate 3,408 downwards.
ACAACCAGACTAGTACGTCGCCTTGTAACGGTTGACCTTCTCGCGGTAGTCGCGCGTGTCGGCCTCGCGCAGCTTGGTCATGGCATCGCGCTCGTCATCGGACAGGTTCGTGGGAACCTGCACCTTGATCTCAACGAGCAGCGCGCCCGTACGGCCACGGTGCTTAACGTCGGGCGCGCCCATCTCCTTAAAGCGGAACTTCTTGCCCGTCTGGGTACCCGCGGGCACCTTCAGACGAACCGTCGCACCGCCGGGCGTCGGCACGTCCACCGTGCAGCCGAGCGCCGCCTCGTAGACCGAGACCGGTACCTCCATGGTCACGTCGGCGCCTTTGCGCTTAAACAGCGGGTGCTCCTCCACATGCGTGGTCACGACCAGGTCGCCGCGCTCGCCACCCGCAACGCCATACTCGCCGCGACGCTTGTAGCGCAGCTTGCCGCCGTCGACCGCGCCCGCAGGCACCGAGACCGTGATGGTCTGCTGCTCGCCTGTCGAGGGAATGCGGTAGGTGACCTTGTGCGTCACGCCGCGGAACGCATCCTCGGCCGTTACGTCGACAGTCAACGACAGGTCGCCGCCCTTGCGAGCGCGGCTGCGACCCGCGCCGGCACCGGCAGCGCCCGCAGCCCCGGCAAAGCCCGAGCCCCAATCGCTACCCCAGGCACCGTTGCCGCTAAAGATGCTGTCGAAGATGTCGCCCCAGCCGCTGGCACCCGCGCCGGCACCGTAGCCGCCGCCATACGCGCCGCCTGCGCCCGGCATACCGCCAAACATGAGCATCTGGTCGTACTCTTTGCGCTTCTTCTCGTCCGAAAGCGTCTCGTAGGCCTCGCTGATCTCCTTGAACTTGGCCTCGTCGCCGCCGGCATCGGGGTGATATTTTTGCGCGAGCTTGCGAAACGCGCTCTTGATCTCTTTGTCGGAGGCGCTCTTGGATACGCCCAGGATGTCATAGAAGGTTTTGCCTGCAGCCATCGTAGCTCCTCTCCTGTTTCATCCGTCGCCCAGCGGGCGGCGGCTCATACTTTCATATGGCACTAGGCCAGAAAGGGCCCCGGGTGTTGCCCCGGGGCCCTTCTCAATTACTCCTCGGTGCTCTCGGCCGTATCGGCCGCAGCATCCTCGGGCGCCGCTTCGGGCTCCGGTGCGGGGCGCTTCTCGCCGCCGTAGGTCACCGTCACCATCGCGGAACGCAGAATACGATCCGCCATGCGGTAGCCCTTCTGGTACACGTCGTTGACGGTCTCGTCGTACTGCGATGCGTCCTCGACGCGGCCCACAGCCTGGTGCTCGAGCGGATCGAACGCCTCGCCCTTGGGATCGATGGGCTCAACGCCCTCGTGCGCAAACACATCGAGCAGCTTGGCATGAACCGCATCGACGCCGTCGACGAACTGCTTAAAGTCGTCGGAAAGCTCTTGGCTGCGGGCATGGTCGATCGCGCGCTCGATATCGTCGATCACCGGCAACAGCGCGGTGACAAGCTTCTCGGTCGCGCGCTCGCGCTCGGCGATGCGCTCGTTGGCGGTGCGGCGACGGAAGTTCTCCCAGTCGGCCTGCAGGCGGGCGGTGCGCTCGGTAGCGTCTTTCGCCTTGTCCTCGGCGGCCTTCTGAGCCTCTGCCGCAGCATCGAGCTCATTGCGCACGTCGGCAAGCTCCTTTTGGGCCTGCTCGAACTTGAACTTAAAGTCGTTGTCGGCGGCTTCCTCACCGGCGCGGATAGCGGCTTCCACCATCTCGTCCTCGGTCATCGTCGCCTCCTTGTTGGAATCCTCTACCTGGTTCTCGGCAGCCTCGGCGGCCTCGGCCTCGTTGGCCTCGGTATCGTCGACGGCCTCTACGGGAATCTTCACGTCCTTCTCCTCAGAGTCAACGGGGGCGACACCAGCGGCAGCCGCCTCCGTGCGAGATTTACGGGCGGACATGATTACTTGTCCTCGTCGTCCACAACCTCGTAGTCGGCGTCGACAACGTCATCGTCGGCAGCCTGGGCGCCGGCGGCACCGTCGGTCTGCTGCTGAGCGTCGGCGTAGACAACCTGGGCCAGCTCGTAGGCCACAGACTGCAGGGACTCGCCGGCGGCCTTGATGGCCTCGACGTCAGAGCCCTCGAGCGCCTTCTTGGCGTCGGCGATAGCGGCCTCGGCCTTGGACTTCACGTCGGCGGAAACCTTGTCGCCCAGCTCGTTGAGGGTCTGCTCGGTGGAGTAGCACAGGCTGTCGGTCTGGTTGCGGACCTCGACCTCTTCCTTCTGCTTCTTGTCCTCCTCGGCATGAGCCTCGGCGTCCTTGACCATACGATCGACTTCGTCGTCGGATAGAGCGGTAGAGCCGGAAATGGTGATCTGCTGCTCCTTGCCGGTGCCCTTGTCCTTAGCGGAGACCTTGACGATGCCGTTGGCGTCGATGTCGAAGGTGACCTCGATCTGCGGCACGCCGCGGCGGGCAGCCGGGATGCCGGTCAGCTGGAACTTACCGAGCGACTTGTTGTCGCGGGCAAGCTCGCGCTCGCCCTGGAGCACGTTGATCTCGACGCTGGTCTGGTTGTCGGCAGCGGTGGAGTAGACCTCGGTCTTGGAGGTCGGGATCGTGGTGTTGCGGTCGATCATCTTGGTCATGATGCCGCCCATGGTCTCGACGCCCAGCGACAGCGGGGTAACGTCGAGCAGCAGGATGCCCTCGACGTCGCCGGTGAGCACGCCGCCCTGAACGGCAGCGCCGTCGGCAACGACCTCATCGGGGTTCACGGACATGTTGGGCTGTTTGCCGGTCATGGTCTTGACGAGCTCCTGGACGGCGGGCATACGGGTGGAGCCGCCGACGAGGATGACCTCGGTCAGATCGGAGAGCTTAAGCTTGGCGTCGCGCAGGGCGTTGGTGACAGGCTGCTTGCAGCGCTCGAGCAGGTCGCGGGTGATCTTCTCGAACTCGGCGCGGGTCAGCGTGTAGTTGAGGTGCAGCGGGCCGGACTGGTTCATGGTAATGAACGGCAGGTTGATGGTGGTCTGCTGGGCGGCGGAGAGCTCCTTCTTGGCGTTCTCGGCGGCCTCCTTCAGACGCTGCAGGGCCATGGGGTCCTGACGCAGGTCGACACCGTTCTCCTGCTGGAACTTATCGGCCATCCAGTCGATGACGCGCTGATCCCAGTCGTCGCCGCCCAGGTGGTTGTCGCCCGAGGTGGACAGAACCTCAAACACGCCGTCGGCGAGGTCGAGGATGGAGACGTCGAAGGTGCCGCCGCCCAGGTCGAAGACCAGAATGCGCTGGTCGGTGCCCTGCTTGTCCAAGCCATAGGCCAGAGCAGCAGCGGTCGGCTCGTTGACGATACGCTTGACGTTGAGGCCGGCGATCTTACCGGCGTCCTTGGTGGCCTGACGCTGGGCGTCGTTGAAGTAGGCCGGGACGGTGA
>JAYBEF010000091.1:0-4064 GCA_037277825.1 Collinsella sp. | reverse complement strand
TTCGCAAGCCCGCATCTGCCGGCGCCGAGAATGCCCCGACCGTGATGCTGCAGGGTCACATCGACATGGTGTGCGACAAGCTGGGTTCCGTCGAGCACGACTTTACGACCGACGGTATCGACCTGGTCGTCAAGGACGGCGTCCTCACCGCTAACGGCACCACCCTGGGCGCCGACAACGGCATTGCTGTCGCTCTGATGCTCACCGTGCTCAACGACGATTCGATTGCTCATCCGGCCCTCGAGTGCGTGTTCACCACCGACGAGGAGACTGGCCTGGTTGGCGCCGAGACGCTCGACAAGTCCCAGATTAGCGCCCGCACCATGATCAACCTCGATTCCGAGGAGGAGGGCGTGGCCACCGTCAGCTGCGCCGGCGGTGTCGTCGTTACCTACACCTGCCCGATCGTGCGCGAGCACAAGACCGGCAGCACCCTTACGCTCGAGATCTCCGGCCTGCTGGGTGGTCACTCCGGCGCCGACATCCACCTGGAGCGCGGCAACGGCAACCTCATCATGGCCCGCATCATCGACCGCCTGATGGTCGCCGGCGAGCCCGCCATCGTTAGCTTTAACGGCGGCACCAAGGACAACGCCATCAACCGTGAGTGCAAAGCTGTTCTGGTCTACGCCGACCACGCTGCCGCCGAGGCCGCGGCCCAGATCGCAAAGGGCATCATCGCCGACGTTACTGCCGAGCTCGAGGTCTTTGACCCCGGCTTTACCTGCACCGTCGAGATTGCCGACGACGCCGAGGTCGAGGCCATGGACGAGAAGTCCGCGCTTGCCCTCATCCGTGCCCTGCGTCTTGCCCCTAACGGCGTGATTCGCCGCAACGTCGCCACCGACGGCTCCGTCGAGGTTTCCTCCAACATCGGTGTGGTTGCCACCTCTGACGACCAGGTCAAGATCATGCTGTCCCCGCGCTCCTCGATCACCTCGCTGCAGAACGAGTTCAAGGACCGCCTGCAGACGCTTGCCGATGTCCTGGGCTTCGACGCCAAGTTTGAGTTCGAGTATCCCGGCTGGAGCTATGCCGAGCATTCGCCGGTCCGCGACATCTTTGTCGAGAGCTATCGCGAGCTCTTTGGCTCCGAGCTGCGCATCGAGTCCATTCACGCCGGCCTTGAGTGCGGCCTGTTTGCCGAGGCCCTGCACGGCCTGGACGCCATCGCCGTGGGTCCGACGCTCTCCGATGTCCACACCCCGGACGAGAGCATGGAGCTCGCTTCTGCCGAGCGCTTCTACGAGCTGCTCATCGACGTGCTCAAGCGCCTCGCTGCGTAAAGGTTGCGCTAGCAGCAGTCCGAGCCACGTGCTAGCGGATTGCAAATGACATTACGAGAGGGGGCATTCGAGCGTTTGCGACGGGTGCCCCCCTCTTTTGTTTGATAATTGCGAAATTACGGTCACCTAGTCCATTTCTGCCCTGATGAGGTCGAGGGTGCGCTGGCAGTTTTCGCGGACGGGGCCGAGCATATGCTCGCGCAGGTCCGCCATGCCGGGCAGGTCGGCGTATTCGTCCATGACCTCTTCCATGCAAATGGGTACCTCGTAGGCGAGGTCCATCATGGTCGCAAAGCAAAACTTCTCGGATAGCCCGGCATCGGTAAGCGCCGCCTCCAGCGCGGGATCGCCCATACCGTGGTATCGGCGGATAGCGCCTGGACCGATTCGCCCCACACGATTTTCGCCGCCAACGCTCATGGCGAGGCGCGCTTTTCGCCGCATACGTTCGTATGCCAGCCCAGATGCAACGTCATACATACGGGCCATCATAGCTGTGCCGCCGTTTCCAAGAAGCAGGGAATAGTTCTTCGCATGCGCGTCCGGTGCGCCGATGATGGCGTTAAAGAAAAGTATCTGCGTAAACAGATACAGGTTAAGTTGATGATGGCTCGTATTGACGAGGAGTTCCTGAATATCGCGTGCGGTCGGGCCGCCGTCTGCCGTGTACTTTTGAGCGGGTATCACTCCAAGGGCCTGACAGAGGTCTTCTTGGTGTAGACGCATGATTGTCCCGTCTTTGACATTCACACGGTCATAGCGCTCAACAATGAGGGCGGGTTCGTCCTCAAATAAGCGATACTCAACGTTCGCCGTTGCGATACCCGCGCGCTGGGCGCTTTTCATGCAGACAAACTCATTAAGCGCTTCGAGCTTAAATCCGATAACGCCATTTTTGAAAATATGCGTCGTGGGCGAGGAACCTACGCATTCGCACCAGCGACCGTCTATGAGTGCGAGTGCGAACTTGCCCTGGTTGCCTCCAAGTGACCAACTTTCATCTAGACCCATCCACGATGCATCGCGGTCATCTCTGATCGACTTGAGACGGAGAGCAATTTCGTGGTCGTCTATAGGGCGGTATTCGCCAGCGCGATGCAGGACGGCGTCGGCATCTTCTTCGGCACAAAACTGCACTCCGCCCGGACAGTCGAGTCCGATATGGCTGAGCAACGCAACGGGATTGTTGGGCCTAACGTCGAATTCGGCGGCAATCGCTTTTCGTTGGTCCTCGCTGTCGGGTAGAAGGCCAAACAGGTACGGATTCATGACCTGTTGGCTGTATGTACGATTTGATACGGGTATGTTGATCGATAATGCTGGCCCGTCATAGTCTTGATCATAGGCAAAGCTGACTAGACCGTTCTCATCTTGCATGAGCGTTCCTGCAGGTTCGCCGCAAATAATAGTCCGAAGCGATGTGGTGGCCATTGGCTATTTCCCGTCAGGCTTTGGTTGGACAGATGCGTTTGCGGCAATCGAGACTCCGAGATTGGACATGGCGAAATCTGCGAAGGCTTTGTCGTAGAGTTCAGACGTAAAGGGGGCGTCTGCGAGAGCCGGAATGGCTGCGCTGCGACGGTTGCGATGGCGAAAACGTTGAGCGCGATGGCGTCTGGGGGTGCTACGAGGTTGCAGATCGGCATGCGGAACGTTGGCTGATTGCTCGTTATTCGTTTTGACGATATCCCCTTGAGCGGCGAGCGCCAGTCCGAGAGCATTAAAGATCGCCAATAGCTTGTCGAGTCGAATGCCGGTGGCATCTCCCAGCTCGAGCGATGCGAGCAGGCGCTCCGAAACACTGGCTTTTTTAGCGAGGGTCGCACGGGTGATTCCCTGTGACTCGCGTGCCTGGCGCACGTAGATGCCAGCTTGGCGCGGCGTGGTGATGGGAAAGGTATCCACGGCAATCTCCTAACGTGCAGACTTTTGCATATCAGTATGACATGCAAAAGTCTGCACGAAAAGGCCTTATGCAAAACTCTGCATGAGACTTCCACGTTGACGTTGAGCTTATGAGAGGCGTTTTTTATATCGCGAGGATCCCCAGATGCTCAAGCAAGATCTTAAGTCCGATGAGGATGAGCACGACGCCGCCCACGATGGTGGCAGGCTTTTCGTAGCGCGCGCCAAAGGTATGGCCGATCGCCACGCCGGCGATGGAGAGGATAAAGGTTGTGATGCCAATAAGCGATACAGCGGGCACGATGTCAACCGAGAGCGCCGCAAACGAGATGCCTACGGCCAGGGCGTCAATCGAGGTGGCAATGGCGAGAACCAGGTATTCTATCAGGTCAATCTTCTCGGCATTCTTGTTGTCGCTCTCGTCCTCGTCCTCGGTAAAGGCCTCCCACAGCATCTTGCCGCCGATGAAGGCCAAAAGGATAAAGGCGATCCAATGGTCGATGGGCCCGATGATGCCCATGAATTGACTGCCGAGCGCCCATCCGATCACGGGCATGCCGGCCTGAAAGCCGCCAAAGAACAGGCCGAGCACCACGGCGACTTTAAGGTTGATCTTTTTCATGCCGAGACCCTTGCAGATGGAAACGGCAAAGGCGTCCATCGAAAGGCCAACGGCGAGCAACACGAGCTCTGCGAGTCCCATGGTCTGGCTCCCTCTCTGCGGGCGAGCCCGATTACGCGACTACTCCCTCATTTATATGAGACCCGATGCTACCACATGAGCAGTCAAAGGAGCCCCGTCCCAAATGAGCTACCTAAGCGGTGTTCGCTCATTCTGTAAGCATCGGATTTCGTGGCTGCTGCGGGGACAAA
>JAYBEF010000090.1:0-3643 GCA_037277825.1 Collinsella sp. | reverse complement strand
GTTCGTACCTGGAGCCGATCTTCTTCTACAACATGAGCTGCGAGCTGCGCGCCGCACGCGGCAAGGTGTTCGATCACAGCCCCGAGGTTCGTCGCTACATGGGCATCGAGCAGTACTAGGTAACGGGAAAAGCATTCACCTTCGATTCGCAAGTGAACAGCGTGCGTAAAAAGCGGGCCGCGCCGGGGATTTCCGGCGCGGCCCGCTTGGTATTGCGCTTAGATTCGCGAGGTGTCGCGGCAACCGACGCTTACTTGGCGTCGTAGGCCTCGGCATCCCACCAGTCGAGCTGGGCGATGTTGTCGCGAATGTGCTGGCAGCTCTTGTGGAAGCCCTCGAGCTCGTGCTCGGACAGGTCGAGCGTGTAGACCTCCTCGACGCCCTCGGCGCCGATCACGCACGGCAGGGAGGTAAAGATACCCTCCTCGCCATAATGGCCGGTCATGAGCGTGGATGCCGAAAGCACGGCGTGCTCGTTGTGCAGCACGGCGGCGCAGACGCGCGCGGCGGAGTTGGCGACGGCGTACTCGGTGCACTGCTTGCCCTGGTAGGTCACATAGCCGCCCTTGCGTGCAAGCTCCTCGATCTCCATGTGGTCGAAGGCGTACTTGTCGGGGTTCTCGGCCTGAAGTTCGTTGAGGCTCTTACCGGCGATGGTTGCGGCTTTAAAGGCGGCAAGCTGGCTAAAACCGTGCTCGCCGATCATGTAGGCGTCGATGGACTTGGGGCTCACGCCGACCTTCTTGGAGATCTCGGTGCGAAGGCGGGCGGAGTCCAGGCCGCAGCCCGAGCCGATGATCTTCTTGGGATCATAGCCGGTCAGGTGCCACAGCTCGGTGCACACGACGTCGCAGGGGTTGGAGATGCTCACGAAGATGCCGTCAAAGCCGGCGTCGACGATGCGCTTGGCAAAGGTGCGGGCGGCGTCGGTGGTAAAGAACAGCTCGCCGTCGCGGTTGCCGGCGGCCAGTGCGACCTTGCCGGCGGCGTTGACGATGACGTCGCAGCAGGCAAGCTCCTCGTAGTGGTCGTAGCAGTTGACGATCTTGGTGTTGTACGGGACAAACGAAAGGGAGTCGCGCAGGTCCTGGACCTCGGACGTCACCTTGGCCTGGTTGATATCGCACAGGTACAGCTCATCGGCAATGCCCTGCATGAGCAGACTGTTGGCAACATGTGCTCCTACGTGGCCCTGGCCGACCACACCGATCTTACGCGTCTGGTACATATATGTATCCTTTCGGCCGAGTTTTTCGCGTCGAACCATTGTAACGTCCTGCTGCCACTTTGCTAGGCTAAAGCGCCATAGATTTTTGGGCATGCCTTAATCTCTACTTTTGGAGTGATTTGGGCCGCTGACGGCATCGCTGGGCGATATGCTCGCGCGGATGGGGCCGCTCGTTGTACCATAGCTGCAACTGACTCGTAAGGAGCATCCATGCCCATTCGCATCCCCGACGCCCTCCCTGCCGCCGCGCAGCTCGAGAGCGAGAACATCTTTGTCATGACCGAGTACCGCGCGCTGCACCAAGACATCCGTCCGCTGCGCGTGCTCATCCTCAACCTCATGCCCACCAAGATCGCCACCGAGACGCAGATCATGCGCAAGCTCTCCAACACGCCGCTGCAGGTGGAGGTGGACCTGCTGCGCACGAAAACGCACGAGGCCACGCACGTGAGCGCCGGCCACCTGGAGACGTTCTATCGCACGTTCGACGACATCCGCGACATCCACTACGACGGCCTGATCATCACGGGCGCGCCGGTGGAGCAGATGCCGTTCGAGGAGGTCGACTACTGGCCCGAGCTCTGCCAGATCATGGATTGGTCCACCACGCACGTGCACTCCACGCTGCACATTTGTTGGGGCGCGCAGGCCGGTCTGTACCATCATTACGGTATCCAGAAGTATGACCTGCCGGCAAAGGCAAGCGGCGTGTTCGAGCATTATCTGGTGAAGCCGCAAAGCCCGCTGGTCCGCGGCTTTGACGACCGCTTCTATGCCGTACATTCGCGCAACACCGATGTGCGTCGCGAGGACGTGGAGGCCGAGCCGCAGCTTGAGGTCGTGGCCGTGTCCGACGAGGTGGGCCTGTACATCGTCAAGTCGACCGACAGCCATCGCTTCTTTGTCTTTGGCCATCCCGAGTACGATACCGACACGTTGCGCCTGGAGTACGAGCGCGACGTGAAGCGCGGCCTCAACCCTCAGGTGCCGGCGCACTACTTTCCGGGTGACGACCCCACCGCCGAGCCGCGCAACGTCTGGCGCAGCCAGGCTCAGCTGTTCTACACCAACTGGCTCAACTACTACGTCTACCAGACCACGCCCTACGACCTGGCCCGCGCCGGCGAGGAGCACTAGGCTGCGATGGTACTGCTGTAGCCGTGGCTGATGTGGCGGCGATTAGGCGCTGATGATGTGGGGTAGCGGCAGGTCGTGAGCGTCGGTGGGAACGCGGTCGACACGCTGCTCGTCAAAGGCGATGCCGATGATTTGGCATGCGGGCGAGAGCATGGGCAGATAGCGGTCATAGCAACCGCCGCCGTAGCCCAGGCGCGCGCCGGTTTGGTCGAAGGCCACGAGCGGCACGACGATCATGTCGAGAGCTTCGGCAGGCACGATAGGGAAGTGGTTGCTGTCGATGTCCGTGGCCGCGAAGGCCCGCGTGGGGTGGGCGATAAACGGAGCCGCGGACGCATCGTCGGCGGCAACTGCCCGCATACACATGCGCTGGCCACAAGCCACGGCGTCTGTTGCCGAGAGCATGCACGGATAGGCCACGCGCCAGCCGCGCGCGGCGGCCGCAGCGGCAAACGCGGCAGGGTCTGCCTCGGAACCCATCGCGGCATAGACGGCAACGATGCGCGGCGCCGCGGCATCCAAGCGGCCCAGCAGCTCAACCAGCCGCGCACAGATATCAGCAGACTTCGCCGCCCGCACATCCAAATCAATCGCATCGCGCCGGGCAATCACCGCTCGCCGCAATTTAGCCTTGTCCATCCCAACCTCCTCTAGCAAACCTGCCAAAAAGGGACAGGTTTATTTTGGCAGGTTTTATCTGGGCAAACAGCAAAACAACCACGAAGGGGATACATGCACCTTCGTGGTGGTCTGTGTTGTGATGGGTGTCTGCGGCGGTTTGTCTCGATCTGTAACAGTAACTCGGCAAAATTGGACTTAGATGTTACAGATTGAGACAAAGAGCTGGTGCCGTTCGGGAACGTCTCGATCTGTAACATCTGGAGCCGATATTGCCGTCTAGATGTTACGGATCGAGACAAACCGCCGCGGTGGGCTGCGCCGCCTCGCCCAAGCCGCAGAAAAAGGTAGATTTCCGGGCATGTTCCAAAAATCTACCTTTGTGCGTTAGCCCAGCAGGTCGACTACGTTAAAGCCGGCGTTGCTCTTGGCGATGACGTCTCGGCCGCCAAAGACGCAGGTGGGCGACTCGGCTGCGATGCGCGTCACGTCGGCGCCGAGCGAGCGCAGCTCACCGGGCGTGGCGGCGAGCATCTGGGCGCGACGCTCCTCGCGCGCATGCGAATCGAGCCCGGCCAGGTAGGTCGTGTTGCGGCGCTTGGTGAGCGCATACGGCTTCACCGGCGCGTCCATGCCGCTCACGCAGCTCACGATAAAGCC
>JAYBEF010000089.1:0-4350 GCA_037277825.1 Collinsella sp. | reverse complement strand
CCCGGTCGCTGGCTCCATTGCACAAGATAGCCGCCTTCGGGCGGCTTTTTTGTTGCTGATTTCGGGCGCACTTCCGCCAATCCAAGCACAACGCCGCCGGAAACTCTCCTACTCAACAAAAGCCCCGCCAACCGCAATCCCCAAAGGAACCGCGTTCAGCGGGGCCCAAGCGAGCTCCCCCAAGGGATAACGCTCGCAAAACGAACAGCTCAGCCGAGCGGCTCGTTACTCCTCCCAGTAAGCATCTGCAAGCAGCTTAAAGCAGATCTTCTTGACCGGCTGCGCGCCATCGCCCGGGAACTCGAGCGTGGGCATATGAGGCTCGCCGGCAACGAACAGCGCAAACTTGTCGTCGGCAAGATCGCCGGCAATCGAGGCGTCGGAATCGACCAGGTCGTAGTCGTCCTTCTCGTCAAACTCCTGGACCAGCGTCAGGCTGCCCGTAGCGACCTTAAAGGCCTCACGACCCTCAACGTCGATCTGCAGGTCGTGATAGCGCTGATGCGTCTCGTAGTGGGCCTCGGCCTCGGGACGCGTCGTGGGAGCCATGACGTTCGCAAAGACCTTGTCGCCCAGAATCTGATGGCTGCCGACCTCGAGCTGCGCCGGGTCGTTCTCCTCGAGCCAGTCGATCAGCACGTCGAGACCCTTGAGCATTCCGCGGTACTCCTCGATATCGCCCAATGCACCGTAAATCATCTAAATCCCCTCTCGGATCGTTTCTTTGGCGGCTACTCGGCAAACGCATTACCGACGCTGTTGCCACCCACATGCGTCTCGACCAGGGTAAGGTCGGGATTGAACACGACAGTGTCGGCGTCGCGCCCCGGCATAATGCTACTGCACTTGTCGTCGACATGAGCTGGCAACCGATGCCGGGGCCGCAGCACAAGCTCCTACAGCTCGGTCACGACAACGCCGTTGTAAACCTCGTCCCAACGATCCATAACCAAGTGGCCAGTCATGGGATCCATGGCATTGAGCTTGCCGCAGGTGTTGGCGGTACGCAGCACCGTCTCGTCGTCGGCTCCGGCAGCAATCGCATGTGCGAAGCCGGCAATGGTCGAATCGCCAGAGCCCGTAGCGTTAACGGCGGGGATATCGGGGGTCTTGGCGCGGAACGCACGGCCGTTATGGAAACCAACGGAGCCGGCAGCGCCCATAGATACGACGACCCAGGGGATATCGGAGAAGCGGGCGTCAGAGGCGAGCGCGGAACGGAGCTCGTCCACATCGTCGGTGGTAAAGCTCGTGCCCAGAAGGCCGTTAATTTCGGTCAGGTTAGGCTTAACCAGCTCAGGCTTGACCTCGGACTTGAGCGCAGCCTCGAGCGAGGCGCCCGAGGTATCGAGCAGCACCTTGGCGCCGGCGTTCTCTGCAATGCCCGTGATCTTAGCGTAGTAGTCCGCCTCGACGCCGCGGGGCAGCGAACCCGAGATGGTAACGACATCGGCCTTGCTCGCAAGCTCGGCGAACTTGGCGGTAAAGGCATCGAGCTCCTCGGGGGCAATCGTCGGGCCGCTCTCGAGCAGCTCGGTCTGGTTGCCGGCGTGGAGGATGTTGAGACAAATGCGAGTCTCGCCCTTGATGGGCACAAAATCATTCTTAATGCCGTTAGCATCCATGAGCTCGGCCATATAGGCGCCCATATGACCACCAAGCAAGCCAGTTGCCACGACATCGTCGCCCAGCTGGCCCAGGACGCGGGCCACGTTGAGGCCCTTACCGCCGGCGGTCTTTTCGGGCGTCACGCGGTTGACGTCGTCGATAATGAGCTCATCGAGCTGATAGCGCGTATCGACGGACGGGTTCATCGTAACGGTGAGGATCATTTCTAGCTCCTTATCTCGCAGGCTCCTTATGCCTTGCAAAACGAATTGGCTACATGCGACTACAGAATCTCGATTGTGAACGAGCGCACGATGGTTTCTTTGGGCTTGGCGATAAGGCAGCCGCGCTTGTGCTCAAGCACGTCGTCCTCATCGGAGCAGGTCGAAAGGCCGCCCCAGGGCTCAACCGCCACAAAATCGCCCTCGGGCTTGCTCCACACAATGAGATATGGGAAGCCCTCAAAGCTCAGGCGGACGCCCTTGTCCTCGCCCTTTTTGGAAAGCGTGACCTGACGGCTCTCGAGCACGTCAAAGATGGTCTCCGCAAAATCGAAGAGCTCATGTGACAGAGGCAGCGTCTTTCCCACCATGGGGTTCTTGGAGCGGTTGGTCACGTCAATCAAGCCAGTCGAGGGGACGGCAGTGCAAAGCTCAGCAGCCTCGTCTTTCTCAAAACGCAACTCGTAGTCCGTATAGGCCTCGCCCTCATCGAGCGGGCACCTAAAGCCGGGGTGTCCACCGATAAAGAAAGGCATGTCCTCGGTGCCCTCGTTGGTAACCTCATAGGAGACGCGCACGGCGGCGTCCTCGAGCGTATAGCGGGCGACAAGTTTAAACGGATACGGATAATCGCTCAGCAGCGCGGCGTTATCCTCGGAAGCCAGGCACATCGCCAGCTCGTTCTCGCTCTGGCTCAGCAGCTTCCACTCCTGTTTGCGCGCAAACCCGTGGCGAGCGAGCTTTACATGATGCCCGGCAAACGTCATGGCGCTGTTGTCGCGCAAGCCTCCGCAAATCGGGAAGCAAATCGGTGCTTGGCCGGACCACACGGCGGGATCGCCCTGCCACAAGTACTCGCGACCTCCAGCCTCAATCGAGGTAAACGAACCACCAGCCGTGGACACCTTAATAGAAATCGAATCGTTGGAGAGAGCGTATTCCATTGCCCATCCTTTCGAACAACTGCTTTTGCTCGCAAGTACCTGTCTCGGCCCTGACCAAAGGACAAACCCGCACGTTCACCGATGCATCCGGTATCCCAGGCATGCAACGGGGCACCATACAGACATTGATGCAATTACAGCTGAAAGGCCTTCTTATGCGAACCATCATCCTCTATGCCTCGCGCCACCACGGCAATACGAAAAAGCTCGTGGACGCCATCGTCGAGGCGCACCCCGAAATCGATACCCTCGACGTCAAGGCGCTTGGCAAAAACGAGTACCCCGACCTGCACGAATACCATCTGATTGGCGTTGCCACGGGCATCTATTACTCCGAGATCGACAAGGACATGGCACGCGTGCTCACTAACGTGCTGCAGCCGCAGAACAAGGTGTTTGGCCTTATGACCTACGGTGGCAAAAACAAGTGGTACGGCAAGGATATCGATGGCATCTGCCGCATGAGGCAGGCCATCTTTATGGGTGTCTACGGCTGTCCCGGCTTTGATACGTGGGGGCCGTTCAAACTCACCGGCGGCGTCCAGAAGGGACACCCGACCGCTGAGGAAATTAAGGGCGCCGTCGACTTCTTCGACAAGATCGAAGACGAGTATGGCGACATCATCGTCGAAGAGTACGCCAAGCGCGAGAAGCGTCTAGCATACGAAAAGGAGCATCCCGCGGGGGGCCTTGTGGCCGGCGTCAAGCGCACGGCAAAGAAGATCGCTAACAAGCTGTAACTGTTAAGGTGCTTTTGAGCGTTTAACCCATACGGCGGGTCCGAGCAGATTCGGGCCCGCCGTTTTTTCTATCGTTACTCGGTAAAGGCGTTGCCGACGCTCTGACCGCCAACATACGTCTCGACGAGGGTGAGCTCATGGTCGAACACGACAAAGTCGGCGTCGCGACCCGGCATGATGCTGCCGCACTTATCCTCGATGTGCGCGGAGCGTGCCGGCACCTCGGTTGCCATGCGAATGGCGATATCAGCGCTGGCGATGCCCCAATCGACAATGTTCTTGACGCCCTGGGCAAGCGTGAGCACCGAGCCGGCAATGCTTTTGCCGTCGGCGAGCCAGCACAGGTTGTCCTTCATGATGACGTCCATGCCACCACTGGTGTAGCTGCCCTCGGGCATGCCGCCGCAACCCAGGCAGTCGGTAATGAGCACCGTGTGCTGCCAGCCCTTGGCCTGCAGCAGCGCCTTGATGGCAGCAGGGTTAACGTGCTTGCCGTCACAGATGATCTCGGCGTAGGTCTCGGGCGTGGACATGGCAGCACCCACGACACCGGGCTCACGGTGATGCAGACCGCGCTGGCCGTTATAGGTATGCGTAAAGCAGCTGGCACCGGCATTGATAGCGGCGATGCACTCATCGTAGGTGGCGTCGGAGTGACCGATGCTGGTCACCACGCCCTTGGCGTTCAGAGCAGCCGCATAAGCAGCGGCACCGTCGCGCTCGGCGGCCATGGCGCTCTTAACGATGCGACCGCCCGCAGCCTCCTGCCACTGATCGAAGACCTCCTCGGAGGGATCGATAAGATAAGCGGGGTTCTGCGCGCCCACGTGCTTCATG
>JAYBEF010000088.1:0-8104 GCA_037277825.1 Collinsella sp. | reverse complement strand
CTGCGCCCGTAATCGGCCACCTCGGCGGCGTATGCGGGTACGGTCTGGTCCATGATTAGCGGCAAAGCTCCTTGATGCGCGCAACGGCGCGTTCGATGTGTTCTTGCGGGGTGGAGGCTCCGGCGGTGATGCCGATGTGGCGCGCGTTGGCAAACCATGCGGCCTCGAGCTCGGAAGCTTCCTCGATGTGATGCGTGTGTTCGCAGACGTCGGCGCAGATTTGCGCCAGGCGGCGCGTGTTGCCCGAATTCTTTCCGCCCACGACGACCATGCAATCACAGCGGTTGGCGAGGGTTGCCGCCGTTTGCTGGCGCTCGCTCGTGGCTGCGCAGATGGTGTTGATCACGCGCAGTTCCTGCACGCGCGGGGTGATGGAGGCCACAACCTCGGCCAGGTTCTGCGCGGTTTGGGTGGTCTGCACAACCAGACCCACCTTGCCCGTGAGCGTCAGCGCGTCGGCGTCGGCGGCGCAGCTCACGACTTGAGCGTCATCACCGGCGTGGCCCAGAATGCCCTCGACCTCGGGATGGCCCGGCTCGCCCACGACGATCACGCGGTAGCCCTCGCGCACCAGGCGCTCGGCTGCCACATGGACCTTCTTCACGTAGGGGCAGGTGGCGTCGACCACGGTAAGGCCGCGCTCGCGAGCGGCGTCAATGACCTGCGGCACCACGCCGTGGGCGCGGATGATCACGGTGCCCGATGCGGCGTCGTCCAAGGTGTCGGCCAGACCGACGCCTGCTTCGGCAAGCTCGCGCACCACGATGGGGTTATGGATGAGCGGACCCAGCGTGTGGACCTGAGCACTCTCCCCTGCTTGCGGCGCGGCGGCCAGCGCCATGTCGAGCGCGCGCTGCACGCCGTAGCAGGTGCCGGCATGCGCGGCGATTTCTATGGTGGGGGCGACCTCCCTAGCGGCGGCCGCGGCAGTGTTCATGACGTTCTCACCCATGGCTAGAACCTGCCCGGGTGCTCGGCGCACAGGTCGTCGCGCATGGCGTAGACGCGGTTCATGGCCTCTGACTCAAACCATGCCAGGCGCTCCTTACGCTTGAGCTCGGCCGGAGCGTCGGATAGCGAGATGGCCTTGCCGGCGCGGATCCAGCACTTTTTGGGGCGCATGAGCTTTTTGCCCGCAGGCGTAATATCGGACCAGCCGCAGATGGCGAGCGGGTTGACGGGTGCCTTGCCCATCTGGGCAATGAGCGCAAAGCCGCCGTGGACCTCGGGCTTAATCTCGCGCGAGCGGATTCGCGTGCCCTCGGGGAAGATCAGGACGTCCTCACCGCGCTGTAGCGCATGCTGGGCGGCGCGCAGGCACTTCATGTCGGCGGTGCCGCGCTCGACGGGAATGCCGCCCACGCGGCTAAAGGCCCAGCGTACGATCTTGCTCTTGGCAAACTCGGACTTAAAAATGGGGCGAATGCGGCGGCCGCCAAAGAACAGCGCCGTCTCCACGGCCAAGAGTTCGGCCATCGAGGTGTGGTTGCAGATGACTACGCTGCCGCGGCCTTCCTGGCGCTCAAACAGCAGGTCGGCGTCCTCGACCTTCCAGCGCCACATAAGCTTGGAGAAGACCCACAGGATGCCCATGACAACGGCAACAATGCCGCGGATAAGCGCCGGGAACTCGGCGTAGGGGGCGTTGTAGTAATCCTCGGGCGTCTGCTTAAACAGGCGCATGGGCTACCTCCTTTGGTTGATGAGGTCCTCGATAATGCGGACGACCTCGTCGATGGTGTGGGCGGTGGAGTCGACATGCACCGCGTCCTCGGCGGGCACGAGCGGCGCGACCTCGCGGCTGCTGTCGAGCTTATCGCGCTGCTTGAGGGCATCGAGGGTTTCATCGACCTCGGTCTCGAGCTGCTCTGTGGTGAGCGGCTGGGCGTCATTTTGGTGACGCTGCAGCACGCGGCGACGGGCGCGCTCGCGCGGGTCGGCGGTCAGGAAGACCTTAACCTGCGCGTTGGGGAATACGACGGTGCCGATGTCGCGACCCTCGGCGACAATGTCGCGATCCTCGGCGGCGCGGCGCTGATGGATGAGCATGGCGGCGCGCACGCCTGGGTAGGCCGAGACCTTGGAGACGTTGGCGTCCACCTGCGGGGTACGGATGGCAGCCGAGGCGTCCTTGCCGTCGATGGTCAGGCGTGTATCCTCGCCGGTGCCGTTGGTAAAGCGGATCTCGATCTGTTCGGCGAGGGCGTCGATGGCCGCCTCGTTGTCCAGGTCGATGCCGCGGTCGAGCGCGGCGAAGGTGACGGCGCGATACATGGCGCCCGTGTCGAGCTTGTTAAAGCCCAGCTGGCGGGCGATCTCCTTGGCGATGGTGGACTTGCCGGAACCGGCTGGGCCGTCGATGGCGACGATCATGCAATGCTTCCTTTCGGTGGTTGACGTGCTGGTATGGGACGCGGGCGCTGTTGCTTCGCGGGTTGCCTAGCCCGTGTAGCGCTCGCGGTAGGTGTTACGCTTGGGTGCGGAACCGTGACTGCCGTGGTGGCGGGTGCGGCTCGCGGTGTTAGTCGCCGGCGCGGTGCCGCGCTTGGAGCCGGCCTGCTTGGGCGGGATGCCGCCGGCCTTGAGGATCTGCACCTCGCGGTCGGTGAGCTCGCGCCATGAGCCCTTGGCCACGTCCTTGAGCTCCAGGCCGGCAAAGTTGCAGCGATGCAGGCGGATCACCGGGTGGTGGATCTTGCTCAGCATGCGCTTGACCTGGTTCTTGCGTCCCTCGCGGATGATGACCTCCACGGCGGTGGTGCCGGGCTTTACGCCTTGCGGAGCCACGGCCTCGGCCTCGCGCGCGGTAATGACGCGGCAGATCGCCGGCTGACACAGGCCGTCGTCGAGCTCGATGCCGCGACGGAGTGGTTCCAAGTCGCGATCGGTCAGGTGGCCGTCCACCAACGCCTGATAGGTCTTGTAGACGTGCTTGCTGGGGTGCAGCAGGTCTTGCGACAGGTCGCCGTCGGTGGTAAAGAGCAAGAGGCCCGTGGTGTCGCGGTCCAGGCGACCCACCGGGAAGAGCCCCGGAAAGCGGTCGCGCGGGACCAGCTCGGCCACGCAGGGGCGCTCCTGCGGATCGCTCATGGTGGTGAGGTAGCCGGTCGGCTTGTAGAGCATAAGGTACACGGCGCCCTGGTTGAGCTTGACGGGCATGCCGTCGACCTCGATATGGTCGCGGTCGACGTCGACCTTGGTGCCCAGTTCGGTCGCGACCTGGCCGTTGACGGTCACGCGGCCGGCGGTCATCAGGTCCTCCGAGCCGCGACGGCTCGCCACGCCCGCGCGCGCCAAAAAGCGCTGCAGGCGCATGGTGTGCGGGTAGACGGGCCGGGTGCCGCCTGTGGGCGCCGTAGCGCCCGCGACGCGCGTCTCCCCTGCTTCGTTAGTCCTCGTCATGTATATCCTCCGAGGCATCGCCGGTGGGCAGAAGCTCTGCGTCATCGGCGTCCTCAACATCGGTATCGATCAGTTCACGCTCTTCGTCCAGGTCCTCGGCCTGCTCCTCGAGCGTGGACTGAATGCTGCGGCCGCTCAGGCGCTCGCGGATAAACTGGCGCGACTGCTCGTCGGGGGCAAACTGCTCCAGATCGGGCAGGTCGCGAGTGGAGCGCAGGCCGAACTTTTCCAAGAAGGCGTTGGTCGTGCCGTAGATGATGGCCTGACCGCGCTCGGGGTCGCGGCCGAGCTCGCGCACCAGGCCCTTGTCCACGAGCGACGCGATGACGCCGTCGGAGTTTACGCCGCGGATGCCCTTGACCACCTCGCGCGTGACGGGCTGGTGGTAGGCGATAACGGCCAGGGTCTCGAGCGCCGCCTGCGACAGCTTTTGCGTGTCCCAGCTCAGCACGTAGGCCTCGACCACATCGTGGTAGGCGGGGTGTGTGAACAGGCGCCAGCCGCCGGCGACCTCGCGCAGCTGAAAGCCGCGGTTGGCCTCCTCGTACTCAACTTTGAGCTCGGCCAACAGCGACGCGCACTCGCCGGGGGCGATATCCAGCGCACCTGCCAGCGCGGGCGCGCTCACGGGATCGCTCGACACCAGCAGCAGCGCCTCGAGGGCGCCTTTGAGGCTGTTAGCCTCCAGCGTGGAAAGGGTTGACATGGTTGCCGCTCCTATTCAGTGAGCTCGGGGCCCTCGCCGGGCACATAGGCCTCGGCGCCCTCGACGCGGTTGATTTGAATGGTTCCAAAGATCTCGTCCTGGCTCAGCGTGAGCGAGCCGCGCTTGGCGAGCTCGAGCATGGCCAGGAAGGTGACGACGAGCTGCTCGGTGGTGGCGTCGCCGTCCAACAGCTCGCGGAAGGTGCAGGTTTGGTGTGCCATGGTAAAGCGGTCGACCGAGGCCACCGTCAGGTCGAGCGGCACGCGGTGCGGTGCCACGTGCTCGGCCTCCAGCAGGAAGGTCTGGCGCTTGCCGTCCAGGTCGGCACAGATGACGGCCAGGCCGCGCAGGGTAATGCCGGCCAGGTAATCGGGCATAAGGCCCAAAAACTCGGGATCGGGGCCGGCCACGCGCGGATGCATGCGGCTTTCGGCCTGCATGCGCGCGCCAAGGGCCGCCGCCGCGCCCTTAAACTGTTTGTAAGCGATCAGGCGCTGGATCAAGACCTCGCGCAGGGCATCGCCATCGAGCGCGCTGAGTTCCTCGAGGTCTTCGTCGTCCTCGTCATCGTCGACAGATTTGCTGGGGGCCTCCTGGGGTACCAGCGAGGCGGCCTTGATGTCCAAAAGGGTTGCCGCGACCAGCAAAAAGTCGCTCGCCACATCGAGGTCCAGCGCCTCGATGCGCTCGACCTCGGCAAGGTATTGCTCGGCTACCTCGCTAATGGAGATAGCGCCGATATCTACTTTTTGGCGGGTTACCAGCTGCAGCAGCAGGTCGAACGGTCCGCTGTAGACCTGCGTCGACACGCGATACGACATCTTCGACCTCCTTTGACGGCGCCTTCGCGGCGCGGTTTGGGTGCATGTTGCGACCGTTTTGCACGGTCGACCTGTAAGTTTACCCTAGATGCCGGCGATTGCGAAGTCGAGCAGCCGCTCGGCCAGCGGATACACGGTAACGTCGAAATAGCGACCGATCACGTCGAGTCCGGTCCACATGGGCAGCAGATACAGCACGATGATAAGGATCGGCATGGCGTATTGCTGCAGACGGTAGTAGTTAGCGAGCGCCTTGCCTTTAAGGAACGGGACGATGATCGACGAGCCGTCGAGCGGCGGAATCGGGATGAGGTTAAAGAACGCGAGCGACAGGTTGACCACGATGAACGTGGCGCCGAAGTTCATGATTTGGGAGGCCACGGCAAAGGACATGCTGGCATAGAGGTTGACATACGCTGCGTGCATGAGAGCAGCTGCAAGGCATGCTAGTGCGATGTTCGATGCGGGTCCGGCCACGCTCACCAGGACCTCGTCGCGCTTGGGATGCTTGAGGTTGTTGAGGTAGACGGGCACCGGCTTGGCGAAGGCGAACACCGGGCCGCCGGCGGCAAGCATGAGCAGCGGCAGGATGATGGTACCGAACGGGTCGATATGGTTGAGCGGGTTGAGTGAGACGCGGCCGCGCGAACGCGCCGTTTTGTCGCCGAGTGCCCAGGCCGCGGCGGCATGAGCGCTCTCGTGGATGACGATACCAACGATGACGGCGACGGCGCTCGCGAGCAGGTTCATGAGGTAGCTGCTGGACATGGCGCTCCCCTAGCGGACGCGGCGCGAGGCACGCGTGAGCAGGTAGTCGGCCACAAACAGGATGACGGCCACGATGGCGTAATCCAGGCGGAACACGCCGCCAAAAGGCGATGTGATGACGCCGTGGCCAGCGATGGCGCTCGGCAGCGCGCGCGAAAGCTCAACGACAAAGCCTACGATCTGCAGCTTGGCGGTGAGGCCGCTAAAGCACAGCAGCACGGTCATCGCGCTCATAAAGATGCCGCAGATGCGACAAGCGATGGCGATGATACTCATCGCCACGGCAGCGGCCTTACGAGAGTTCACGCGCGGTCTCCTCTTCGATCTGGGTGGAAAGCTCCAGCCATTCGTCCTCGAGCTTGGGCAGCTCTTGCTTAAGGCCGTTATATTCCCCCAGTGCGGCGTTGAACTTGTCCTGATCGGCATAAAGCTCTTCGCTTGCCATCAATTCCATAAGCTCATCATAGCGGGCGCGCTTTTTGTCCAGCTCTGCCTCGATCTTCTTAAGCTGGTTGCGCACGCCTTTGAGCTTTTTGTTGAGCGCGGCGCGGGCCTGGGCCTCGGCGCGCTTTTGCTCCTTGGTCTTTTTGCCCTCGGCCGGCTTGGGGGCCGCAGCGGGGCTGTTGGCCTGAGCGGCGTTGGCTGGTTTGGCGGCATTTTTGCTCTTGCTTGCTACCGGCGCGCTCTCCCCTGCCGCCTCGGCGGCAGCGCGGGCTGCGAGGTCCTCGCGCTTGTAGAGGTAGTAATCGTAGTCGCCGTCGTAGACCGTGACCTTACCGTCGCGGATGTCGATGATACGGTTGGCCACGGCACGCACCAAGTGCTCGTCGTGGCTGATCAGCACGATGGTGCCGGGGAAGTTTTGCAGGGCGTTCTCGAGCATATCCACCGAGTCGATGTCCAGGTGGTTGGTGGGCTCGTCCAGGCACAGGAGCGCTTCGGGGGCAACAAGCATCTTGGCGAGCGCCAGACGAGCCTTTTCGCCGCCGGAAAGGACGCGTACCTGCTTTTCGATTGCGTCGTTGTCGCTAAACAGGAAGGCGCCCAGCAGGCTGCGCTGCTGCGGCACGGTCCACTTGGGCGTGACGGTGTCGATCTCTTGCAGGACGGTGTTGGACTCGGTCATGCCCTCGAGCGCATGCTGGGCATAGTAGGCGACGCCGACGTTGGTGCCCAGATCGCGGATGCCGGTGGTGGGCGGCTCCAGGCCGGCGAGGATCTTCATGAGGGTGGACTTGCCGGCGCCGTTGGGGCCGACGAGCGCCACGTGCTCGCCGCGGTAGAGCTTGAGGTCGACGTCACTGTAGATGTGCTTGTTGCCGTAGGACTTGGACACGCCCTCCAGGCCCACGACCATGTCGCCCGAGCGCGGCGGGTCGGGGAACTTAAAGTCGATGTGCTTGTGGCCTTCGGGCAGGATGACGAGCTCCTTTTTGATCTGCTCAATCTTTCGGATGCGCTCCTGCGCCTGGGCGGCCTTGGTGGGCTTGTAACGGAACTTGTCGACGAAGACCTGCATATGGGCGATGTCACGCTCCTGCGCGGCTCGCTTGGCGCGCATCTGCTCCAGATTGTCCTCGCGCTGCTTGAGGTAGCTGCTGTAGTTGCCGGTGTAGGTGGTTACGCGGCGGTTCTCGAGCGCGGCGACGTGGTCGACGCAGGCGTCCATGAAGGCACGGTCGTGGCTGACGATGAGGACGGCGCCGTCGTAGTTGGCGATAAAACCGCGCAGCCACTGGACGCTCTCGAGGTCCAAGTGGTTGGTGGGCTCGTCCAGCAGCAGCAGGTCGGGGTGGCGCAGGAAAAGCTTGGCCAGCGCGATGCGCATTTGCCAGCCGCCGGAGAACTCGGAGCACGGGCGCTCAAAGTCGGTGACTTTGAAGCCGAGACCGGACAGGATCTTGCGGGCGTTGCTCTCGAGCTCGTAGCCGCCCAGGTGCTCAAAGCGGTCCTGGACCTGGCCGTACTCGTTAAGGAGTGCGTCGACGTCCTTGCCCTGCTCGGAGAGTTCGGTAATCTGGGCCTGCAGCTCGTTAGCGCGCTCACCCACGCGGCGGATTTCCTTGGCGGCAGCCATGACCTCGGCGAGGATGGTGGTGTCCTTTTGCTCCAGGTTGGTTTCCTGCTCTAGGTAGCCCACCTGGCAGTCCTTGGCGTACTGGACCTGGCCGGCGTCGGGGCTGTCGATGCCCATGATGATCTTGAGCATGGTGGTTTTGCCGGCGCCGTTGGGTCCCACGAGCGCAAAGCGCTCGCCGGGGTTGATCTGGAAGGACGCGCCGCTAAAGAGGACGCGAGCGCCGAAGCTTTTTTCGATCTTGTCGACCAGGAGGATCATGGTGCCGCCTTTGACCTTGTGTGCCTATATGAAAAAAGGCCCCAACTTGCGTTGGAGCCTCATTCAATG
>JAYBEF010000087.1:0-9661 GCA_037277825.1 Collinsella sp. | reverse complement strand
CGAGTGCCGTTTCCGGCGCCCAGCTCAAGGACGTCAGCCTGCGCCTGATGTAGGCGAGCGGCTATATATTGCTTGCAACGAGGGAAGGACGTGTGCCTTCCCTCGTTTTTTATACGCCGAGGTTGTGAGGGCATAGGGTGACCGGGCGTCGCGGAAAGTGCATCCCGGAATCTGCGTCCGGAATGGGTCGCGCTTTCCCAAAGGGGTCCTCTGGGAAAGCGCGACCCAGAATTCGGCAAAATAATGGGGCACAGTTTCCGGTTGAGCTGTCTAACGGAAACTGTGCCCCAGAATGAGCGCTCAAAACGGGGCAGGCTTTCCGCAACAACTGTCTGGCGGAAAGCCTGCCCCAATTTCTTATAGCGAGTCTCTCTGGATCAGCTGCATGTGCATCACGGAGGTGGTGGGCTCGGCACCCTTGATCATGTCGAGCGCAATGTTGGCAGCCATGTGGCCTTCTTCGCGCAGGGGCTGGCGGACGGTCGTGAGCGCGGGGACGCAGCGCGTCGCAATCTCGTGATCGTCGAAGCCGACGACAGAAACGTCCGCCGGAACGGATAGGCCTGCCTCGTTGAGTGCGGTGATGACGCCAGCCGCGATACGGTCCGATCCGCAGAGCACGCCATCGAAAGCGATCTCGCGCGCGAGAATCTGGTGCATGGCCTGATAGCCGTCTCCGCTGTTCCAGCCGGTATAGATAACGTTTGCGTCTGGGAGGTCTTCGCCCAAGACGGCGCGGTAGCCGCGCAGGCGGTCGGCAACAGCGGGGTTGTCTTGCGGTCCCAACACGGCGACGATATCTTTGCGCCCGCGATCCTTTATGGCGAGTGCCGCAAAGCGTCCGCCCTCTTCGTCGTCGGAGTAGACTGTCGAGAACACATCGCGATAGGGGTGGCCCTCGAGCTGGCCGCACAACACGGTGGGTACGCCCAGCTCGCGCAGCACCTCGAGCAGCTCGCTGCCCTTGTAGGGGGAGACGTCGATCACGGCGTCGAACGAGCGGCGCTCAAAGTGCTCGCGTGCACGGTTGCGCTCATGCGTAGAAGACGCCTGCAAGATAACGGGCAGATAGGACGACTCCGACAGTTCCTCGGTAATGCCGCTCAAAAACTCGCTATAGGTGGGGTCGCTGAAGAGTTCACTCAGGGGCTCGGTCACGAGCACGGCGATGATTTCCGTGCGCCCGACAGCGAGCGCTCGGCCACGAGCGTTGGGGACAAAATTGACTTCCTTGGCCGCCGCGCGGACGCGCCTTTTGGTTTCCTCGCTAATGCGGGGCGAATCGTTGAGAGCGCGCGATGCCGTGGAGCGCGACACGCCGGCAGCTGCGGCAACCTCGGCAAGCGTAGGTGCGGTGCGAACTGGTTGGGTCATGGCGTCTCCTGGAGAATGCGGTCGATGTTGTCGCTGATACGGGCTGGTGCGGATACAGCTTACTATAGTGCGCCTGAACAGCGTTCATGATATCCGGTGACCGGTGTCGTTTTGCAACCAAGCCGCAATCGAATACGTCTCGTATGGGTGAGATATCAGCGGGCGTGGCGGTTGCCTACGAGCTTGAGAACGATGTCTTGCGCTGAGTTTCGATACTCAGGGTGACATAAGTGTCGCGGTTGTACAACCGGTTGCACCGTTAATCCGACAAAATCGACCGTTCGGCGGACAACCGGTTGCACAGTTTTTTGTACCGCCCGTAAGATAAGGACAACCGGTTGCACAAAGAAGCACTACGATGACGAAGGAGCATCACCATGGACGCCATTAACGATTGGGAAAACCAAGCGCTCACCCACAGGAACCGCCTGGCACCCCATGCGTACTTTATGGGTTATGAGACCGCCGATCTCGCCGCTACGTACAGCCGCGAGCTGTCGCGCGGATTTGTCCAGCTGTCCGGCTCGTGGCAGTTCCGCCTTTTTGAGGGCCCCGCGGCCGTCTCCAACGAAGCACTTTGCACGTACAAGCCCGAGTGGGATCACGTGGAGGTTCCGCACCTGTGGCAGGTAGACGGCTATGGCAACCTTGCCTACACCGACGAGGGTTTTCCGTTCCCGGTGGATCAGCCGTTCGTTCCCTCCGACGACCCTACGGGCGTCTACCAGCGCATCGTCAAACTTCCCGCCGTGCCTGCCGGCGCTCGCGAGATTATTCGCTTCGACGGTATCGAGAGCTACGGCGAGCTGTATGTCAACGGCAAGTTTATCGGCATGACCAAGGGTTCGCGCCTGTCCGCCGAGTTTGACGTGACCGACGCGCTCGTCGAGGGCGACAACCTGTTTGCGGTCAAGGTTCTGCAGTACAGCGATGGTAGCTACATCGAGGACCAGGACATGTGGTGGGCATCGGGCATCTTCCGCGATGTGTACCTCATGCAGCGTCCCGCCGCGCATCTGGTCGACTTTAGGTTCCGCACGCACCGCGAGGGCGATGCCGCTCTGATCACGCTCGATACGGTTGCCGAGGGCGCAAGTCGCGTCGTGTATACGCTCAGCGATGGCCAGAATGTGGTCGCTACGGGCGAGTGCGTCGACGGCCATGCCGAGTGCAGCGTTGCCGATGCCCACTTCTGGAACCCCGAGGACCCCTTCCTCTATGACCTTACGCTTGAGGTCTACGACGGCGGCGAGATCAGCGAGTACGTTCCGCATCGCCAAGGCCTTGCCGAGGTGACGGTCGAGGGCAATCATATCTACCTTAACGGCACCTACTTTAAGATGCATGGCGTCAACCGCCACGACCACGACGATCACAAGGGTCGCGCCGTGGGTCTCGAGCGCATGCGCCGCGACCTGGAGCTCATGAAGCAGCACAACATCAACGCGGTGCGCACGTCCCACTACGCCAACGATCCGCGCTTCTACGAGCTGTGCGACGAGTACGGCATCATGCTGGTCGCCGAGACCGATATGGAGAGCCACGGCTTCGAGAATATCGGCAATATCGCCCTGGTCACCGACGACCCTGCCTGGGAGCCGGCTTACGTAGACCGTGTTGAGCGCCTGGTGATGCAGGAACGCAACCACGCGTGCATCATCATGTGGTCGATGGGCAACGAGAGCGGCTATGGCTGCAACATCCGCGCGATGTACGCCAAAGCTCACGAGCTCGACGGTCGTCCGGTCCACTACGAGGAGGATCGCAACGCCGATACCGTCGACGTCATTTCCACCATGTACTCCCGCGTGTCGCAGATGAACGACTTTGGCGAGCATCCGTTCCCCAAGCCGCGCATCAACTGCGAGTACGGCCACTCCATGGGTAATGGTCCCGGAGGCCTGTCCGAGTACCAGGAGGTCTTCGATCGCTGGGATTGCATCCAAGGCCAGTTTATTTGGGAATGGTGCGACCACGGTTTGGCTGCTGTGACCGAGGACGGCGTTGCCTACGACATGTATGGCGGCGACAACGGCGATTACCCCAACAACAGCAACTTCTGCATTGACGGCATGGTGTTCCCCTGGCAGCAGCCGAGCCCGGGCCTTACCGAGTACGGCCAGGTCATCTGCCCGGTTCGCATGGCCTACGATGCCGAGGCGGGCGAGCTGACCGTCACCAACAAGCGTTGGTTTACCACCCTCGAGGATGTCTGCCTGTCGGCGGAGACCCTGGTGGACGGCGACGTGGTCTGCCGCAAGACGCTCATGCCCGGTGCGGTTGCCCCCGGCGAGTCCGTCCAGCTTCCGCTGGTGATTCGCGAGGCCGCAGTGGGCGAGACCCTGCTGACCGTGCACGCCTACACCATGGCGGCTCACGCCTGGTGCGAGCCGATGTTCCAACTGGGTGCAAGCCAGTTTGCCATCGCAAACCATCCGGCGCCGGCAATTGCCGCCCCCACTCGTCCTGAGCTTACGGTCGAGGAGACCGAGCAGGAGATTCGTATTCGCTCCCTCAACGGCGAGCTGACCTTCAGCAAGGTCAACGGTACCGTGAGCGAGTGGAAGGCATCCGGTCGCGACGTCATGACCTCCGGTCCCCAGGTTGGTTTTTGGCATCCGCTCGTCGATAACCACGCCCAGGAGTACGACTCCCTGTGGAAGGATAACTTCATCGATGTGATGCAGACGTCTACCCGCAATGTTTCTTGGAAGCAGGACGACAATGCGGTTGTCGTTACCGTGAGCCAGCGTATCGCTCCTCCCGTCCGCGCGTTCGGCATGCGCGTCGAGCTCGTCTATACCGTGCTTCCGAGTGGCCGCGTCGACCTCAAGGTTTCCGGCGAGCCCTACGGCGACTATTCGGACATTATCCCGCGCATCGGCATCTCCTTCGAGGTCCCCGGTTGTGATCGTGCCGTCGAGTGGTATGGCCACGGCCCGGGCGAGAACTATCCGGACTCGCTGCGCGCCAACCCGGTCGGTCATTACCGCACTACGGTCGACGACATGTTCACGCCCTACGTTATGCCCCAGGACTGCGCCAACCGCGAGGGTACCCGCTGGGTCGCCCTGCGCTCCAGCCACGGTGACGGTCTGGTCGTGACGCGTCCGAGCGACGCCGCTTCCAATCCGTTCTCGTTCTCCGCATGGCCCTATAGCTGCGAGGCTATCGATAATGCCAAGCATGTCTACGATCTTGTCCCGGGCGACACGGTTACGGTCAACATCAACGACCAGCTGCTCGGCCTTGGCTCGAACTCTTGGGGTTCCGAGGTGCTCGATTCCTATCGCACCCGTTTTGAGAGCTTCAGCTTTGAGGTGTCCCTGCGACCGCTGACGTCTGCCGATCTGGCTCAGGCGCTGGCACCCATTAAGGAGGCATAAGTCATGCATATCTTTAACTCGCGTGCCGATTTCGACGCCCAGATGAAGTCCGTCAAGAAGTGGATGCGTACCGGTCAGGCACTCGACGGCGTTTCTGAACTGCAGCACGATGTGGCGTACTCTATCGGCGACTCGCTGGTGTATTGGTGGGTGAACGCCCACGAGGCGGCTACTGCCGATCTGGTCGGTCACCGTCGCTACCATGCCGTGCTCGCCCCGCTCGACGGCAATCTGACCGTTGAGGTGGCTTCCAAGGCCGATCTTACCTGTACGCGCGCCTACAGCGATATCGATGATCGCGAGCGCTTTGAGGGTACGGGGGAGACCGTGACGATTCCCACCGGCGGCGTTGCCGTCGTCGAAATTGACGAGGCCTACCGTGTCGTGGCCGATGCCGCGGATCCCCGCGTCGTGGTACTGCACGTGACAGTCGAAGGTTATTCCTTCCCCAACAAGTAGTATTCGTCCGCCTGGACGTTTGCTTCGCGCCGTTAAGGGGGATGGCTTTGTTGACTCCCTTTTCCCCATTCCCCTTAGCAGGTGCGCCGTCCGTGTTTGCACTTGCAGCTCGGACGGTTTTAGATGACATTTAACAGATGATTGGGAGGGCTTATGAGCTCTGAAAAACGAGGAACGATTGGTTCGTTCGCTCTGCT
Source organism: Collinsella sp. (assembly GCA_037277825.1). GTDB lineage: Bacteria > Actinomycetota > Coriobacteriia > Coriobacteriales > Coriobacteriaceae > Collinsella. The sequence goes on along the minus strand of JAYBEF010000087.1, from coordinate 4,245 downwards.
GGGCATGACGGTCGCCGCCGTGTTCGGTATCAAGAACATCATCAACAACAACGCGGCCATCGGCTTGGCAGCTGCGCCGTCGTTCTTCTTCGCCACGCTTTTGTACTTTGTCCCCTATACCCTGGTTACCGCCGAGTTCGTCGGCCTCAACAAGGACTCCGAGTCTGGCGTGTACGCATGGGTTAAGACCTCGATGGGTGGTCGCTGGGCGTTCCTGACGGCATTTAGCTACTGGTTCGTTAACCTGTTCTTCTTTGCGTCCGTCCTGCCCAACGTCATCATCTACGCGAGCTACGTGTTCTTTGGTGCCAACGCCGAGCTTTCGCAGCTGTGGATCACCATTATCGAGATCGTCGTCTTTGCTATCGCCACGTGGGTTTCGACCAAGGGCGCTAAGTGGATCGGCTCCATTTCCTCCTTCGGTTCGACCGCGGCTCTCGGCCTGACCGCTGTGTTCATCCTGCTGTCCCTGGCTGCTGCCTTTGGCGGCGTTGAGTTCGCTACGGCTCCTACTCCCGCTAACATGGCTCCCGACATGAGCAACTTCGCAACTGCGTGGGGCTTCTTCGGTACGCTTGCCTGGATCATCCAGGGCGTTGGCGGCGCTGAGTCTGTCGGCGTGTTCCTTAACGACCTTAAGGGTGGCGTCAAGGCCTTCGTGCGCACCGTCGTTATCGCCGGCCTGACCATCGGCCTTCTGTATGCAGGCGCTTCGCTGCTGGTTAACCTGTTCATCCCCGAGGGCGGCGTTGCCATCTCCACCGGTATCTTCGACGTATTCGGTGCTGTCTTTGCCCACTTTGGCATTCCCATGGAAGTGTCTACGCGCGCCATCGGCTTGATCCTTCTCGCCGCCACGCTGGGCTCCCTCATGATGTGGACCTCCGCTCCCATCAAGGTCTTCTTCACCGAGATCCCCAAGGGCGTCTTTGGTAGCAAGATCGTCGAGCTCAACGAGCATGGCATTCCTGCCCGCGCTGCTTGGCTGCAGTTCGCCATCGTCGTCCCCATCCTGATCATTCCGGCCCTGGGCTCCGGTAACCTCGACGACCTGCTCATGATCGTTACCAACATGACTGCTGCCACCGCTCTGCTCCCACCGCTGCTGATTTTGCTTGCCTACTTTATGCTGCGCAAGAACTTTGACGCCGCTCCCCGTGGCTTCCGCATGGGTTCGCGCCGCTTTGGCCTGGTCGTTGCCGCATTCCTGCTTGTGGTCTTCTGCTTCGTGCTTATCTGCGGCACCATTCCGCTCGATCAGCCGCTGTGGCTGACGCTGGTCTACAACGTTGGCGGCGTGGTTGTCTTCTTGGGCCTTGCCGTGATGTGGTACAACCGCTACATCAACCGCCTGCGCGAGACCGATCCCGAGGCCGCCGAGAACGAGCTTCGCCCTTCCGTCCTCGATATGATGGAGTAGCGGCTAGGATTAATCTACGGCTGTGGAATAAATCGATTCCCTTTCCTAAGGAGGGGCCTTACGAGGCCCCTCCTTTTGTGTTTTGGGGCATGGTTTTGGCCCCCGTGGTCAAAAAATGCCAAATATGAGTACTGTTGCAAAAGAAGTGCCATATTTTTCGGCCTGCTCTGAGCGAAAATGGGCTCAAAATCGATTTATCTAACTCCCTTTAAAGGGCGTTTGACGGCTTTCAACCTCTTCGAATCGCTCAAGCTAGGCAATTTGCTCTCGATTTTGCTGCTACTAAATTTGTGACAGTACTCATATTTGCCACTTTTTGACCACGGGGTATCCGGAGGGGCCCTCGATAAGCATCTAACGCTACAATAACTACCACGTGGCTGGGTTTGCCGGCCGAATGTGTGATGTCGTGGGAGGGGACATGGTCGAGTTTACAAAGACGATTAAAGATCCGTTGGGACTACACGCCCGCCCGGTTGCGCTGCTCTATGACATCATTGCCAAGCACCGTAGCGACGTGTCGGTCAGCATCGGCGACCGCCATACCGACGGTCGCGATGTCATGGGCCTCATGGCTCTCTACGGCGAGTGCGGCGAGGACATCATCTTTCGCGTTTCGGGCGTAGACGAGGCTTCCTGCGTTACGTCGATCAGAAACCTCTCGCTCTAAGCATGACAGGGCGCGGCAAAGGACAGCTCTTTGCCGCGCCTTTTTGTTTCATATAGGAAACTTTTTCGAAATCTGAATAGGGACCCTTTCCAAAAAGTTAACCACGTGCTAGTTTACTAAAGCGAACATAGACGTGGTTAACTTTTATCGCGTCGATGTTGAGGACGAACTGACGTTAGGAGCCACTCATGTCTTGCGGACCGCAGATGCCGGCCATGCCGCTTTCGATGGTAAAAGCGGGCGAAACCGTGCGCGTGTCTCGTGTAAAGGGCAATGAGGACATGAAACACCACCTCAAGGACCTCGGCTTTGTCGAGGGTAACGAAATCCACGTGGTGAGCTCGAGTGGCGCCAATATCATCGTCACCGTGCTGGGCGCACGCTTTGGCATCGATTCCAAGGTTGCCATGCACATCATGACCGTCGGTTAGTCTGCAGCATTTCATAAAAACCGAAAGGGGGACAAGAGGATGAAGACGTTGGGTGACGTTAAGGTGGGCGAGAGCTCTACCATCGTCAAGCTTCACGGTGAGGGTGCGCTTCGCCGCCACCTTATGGACCTGGGGCTCATCAAGGGCACTTCGTTCAAGGTCGTGAAGGTTGCACCGCTCGGTGATCCGGTCGAGATCAACGTGCGCGGCTACGAGCTTTCCATCCGCAAGGAGGAGGCGGCCGTCGTCGAGGTCCAGTAAGGGCTCGCGGCGTATATTTCTGCAGATAAAGTTAGGTATTTCTAACTTAATGCAGCATCTTTGAAGCACATTATCCAGCCTGCGCGGAGAAAGCAGCGCAGGCACACAAGGAAGAAGGATTGAATGGCGGATTCTCAGATCCATGTCGCGCTGGCGGGTAACCCCAACTGCGGCAAGACCACGCTTTTCAACCTGATCACCGGCGCCAACGGCTACGTTGGCAACTGGCCCGGCGTCACGGTTGAGAAAAAGGAAGCCAAGCTCCTAAGCGACAAGAACGTTACCATCACGGACCTCCCTGGCATCTACTCGCTTTCCCCCTACAGCCCCGAGGAGCAATGCTCGCGCGATTACCTCATGAGCGGCGAGCCCGATGTTGTCGTCCAAGTCGTCGATGCCACCAACCTCGAGCGTAACCTGTACCTGGCGCTTCAGGTTATCGAGACCGGCCTGCCCGTGGTCGTTGCCCTCAACATGGCCGACCTGGTCGAGAAGAACGGCGATAAGATCGACACGGACAAGCTCTCCAAGAAGCTCGGCTGCCCGGTCATGATGATCTCGGCTCTTAAGAACAAGGGCATCAAGGAGCTCTTCGAGCAGGTCAAGAAGTCCGCTGCTTCTAAGGGCCAGGTGCCGGAGCACAAGTTCGACTCCTCCATCGAGGACGTTCTGACGCACATCGAGAACAACCTTCCGGCGAGCGTTCCCGCCAACAAGCGCCGCTACTACGCTGTCAAGCTGTTTGAGCGCGACGTGGACGCCTGCAAGCTCATCAACCTCACCAAGGAGAAGGCCGCTCGCGTGGAGGAGCTGGTCGCCCAGTGTGAGCAGGACTGCGACGACGATGCCGAGTCCATCATCACCGGCGAGCGCTACGGCGTGATTGCCCACATCATTGACGAGTGCCTCACCAAGGCTCCGGCAAAGATGAGCACCTCCGAGAAGATCGACCGCGTGGTTACCAACCGTATCCTGGGCCTGCCGATCTTTGTGGTCATCATGTTCTGCGTGTACTACATCGCCGTTTCCACCTTGGGCGGCACGGTGACCGACTTCACCAACGACCAGCTCTTCGGTACCGACGGTTGGTATGTGCTCGGTCAGGGCCGCGACGCCTACGATGCGGCCGTCGAGGCAGCGGGCGATGCTGCCGATTCGGTCGACCCGGCGCAGTACGGCCCCTATGTCCCGGGTATCACCACCGTGGTGCACGACGCCCTTGTGGCGGGCGGCACCGAGGACGGTGGCCTGGTCGATTCGCTGGTCTGCGACGGTATCGTCGGCGGCCTTGGCGCCATCTTCGGTTTTGTGCCGCAGATGTTCCTGCTCTTTGTGATGCTGTCCTTCCTGGAGGACTGCGGCTATATGGCCCGCGTCGCCTTCATCATGGACCGCGTGTTCCGCCGCTTTGGCCTGTCCGGTAAGTCCTTTATCCCCATGCTCGTGTCCTCGGGCTGCGGCGT
>JAYBEF010000086.1:0-7000 GCA_037277825.1 Collinsella sp. | reverse complement strand
GCGTATCATTATCTCTTGCTTGTTTGCACTGCTCAGGGAGGGGCCGCGCATGGCGCAGGAACACGATCTGTTTGATGACATTATCGAGATCAGCAAGGGTTTCGACTTTCTTAAAAACCCGCTTGGCGGTGTGACCGATGCACTCGATCCGTCGGCGCCTCAATGGAATCCTGCTGACTACAAGGAGCGCCCGCGCGGCAACACCATTCCGTGCCTGACCTGCAAAAACGAAAAGAGCGGCTGCACCGCGTGCATGGACGTGTGCCCGGTCAACGCTATCGAGGTCGAGGAAGACGCCATCGAGATCCTCGACTCCTGTCGCAAGTGCGGCCTGTGCGCCGCTGCCTGTCCGACCGAGGCAATCATCTCGCCGCGCCTGGCGCCCAAAAACGTCTACGACGACATTGTCTCGGCGGCTACGAGCCACGAGACCGCCTACGTCACCTGCACGCGTGCCCTTAAGCGCATGCCGCGCGAGAACGAAGTCGTCGTTGCCTGCGTGGGCGATATTACGGCCGAGACCTGGTTCTCGGTACTGGCAGACTATCCCAACGTGAGTGTGTACCTGCCGTTGGGCGTGTGCGATAAATGCCGCAACACCGGCGGTGAGGACATTCTGGGCGAGGCGATTGCGAAGGCCGAAGAGTGGTCTGGCACGGGTATGGGCCTGGAGGTCGATCCCAAAAGCCTCAAATGCCATAAGCGCCGCGAGTACGAGCGCAAGGAGTACATGGAAAAGATCGCCCGCACCACGGGCCTGACGGTGACCAAGCTCAATCCGGCGACGGCGGCGCTGGCCTCGGTGACGCAGAAGCTCAAGGCCCATCGCCATCAGATTACCCAGCTGGAGCGCACGCTCAACACCATGTGCGGCACCACGACGACCAAGCGTCGCCGTTCGCTCACGCACGGGCGTCAACTGGTGCTCTCGACGTTGCAAAACCACCCCGAGCTTGCCCAGAACATGCAGGTGAGCACACCGGAGTGCGATTTTGACAAGTGTACGTCGTGCGGCGAGTGCGTCAACGTGTGCCCCACGTTTGCCTGCGATCTGGTGGGAAGCGGCCGCTTTGCGTTGGAGTCCACGTATTGTTTAGGCTGCGGTGCCTGTGTCAAGGTTTGTCCCGAGCATGCGCTCAAGCTTGTTGAGCACGACGCGTCCAATCTGGTCGTCGTCGATCCCGAAGCCGAGGAAAAGGCCGCCCAGAAGGCGAAGGCCCACGAAGAAGCTGAGAAGGTCAAGGCTGAGGCAAAGGCCAAACTCGACAAGATGCTCGATCAGGTGGAGAAGCTTGCGGACTAGCTAAAAGAGCGTAAATGATGGCCGGTGGGACAGGTGCTGCCCCGCCGGCCAAAAAAGTTGCGGTGGAATAGTTCCTGTTTTGCCCTTAAGCTGGCCATTCTAGGAACTATTCCACCGCAACTAATAAATGGTTAGTTCATGCTGCTTTGGTGGCCGGTTCGACCGGTACCGTTGCGCGTCACGGTTTCATGGAGCAAAAAGAACCCGGGGACCTGTTTGGTCTCGGTGTATTCCATAAGGATGCCGTCGGCGTTGTAGGTCTGCCCGCGTATAACGGCGAGTGCGTTAAAGTCGTCGAGATCGAGCACGCGCGTATCCTCGGGCGTGGGGTGCTCAATCGTTACATCGCGTTTGCCCGTGGCAATCTTAATGCCAAGATCTTCTTCGAGGTAACGATAGATCGAGTCGTTGACAATCTCGGGTGTCAGCCCCGGTACTTGTGAGCTTAGGTAATAGGAGTCGTCGGAGCACACGGCTTGTCCGTCTGCATAACGGATGCGTTTGGCGCGTGTGAGCTCACAGCCTTCGGGAAACCCGGTAATCTTGGAGAGCGCCTTGCTACAGATGAGGAGCTCAAAGACGGTGGTGACGGTCTTGAGCTCAAAGCCTCGGTTGACCGCGATTTCCTTAAAGGTCTCGAGTCCGCCGCCACCACGACTCTTCTCGTCGCTGATGTTGCGAATGACGCGCATGCCTTTGCCTTGCTGGGGGAGCACGTAACCATCTGCCGCAAGCATCGAGATGGCGCGACGGACCGTCATGCGCGAACAGTCAAACAGCTGCGTGAGCTCAGTCTCCGAAGGCAGATAGCTCTGATAGGCGTATGTGCCGTCGTCAATCGACTGCTTCACGTTGTCATAAATAGTTTGGAAGATGGCTCGCGCCATGACGGTCTCCTAGAGCTGGGTGCGCGAGTGGTGGATGAGGACCGCTCGCGCGGGTATCGATCGATTTACTTGCTGGGGTCGATTATATATTTGCCCATGGCACGCAGGGCCGGGTCTGACAGGATGGCGCCGAGTTCGTCGAGGGAGGCTACCTTTGCGACCATCGAGGATACGTCGAGCCTGCCAGAGTCGATGAGCTCGAGCGCACGACGCTGCGTATAAGGGTTAATGTAGGACGAGGTAAGCACAAGCTCCTTCTGGAAGACCTCGAAGGGCTTGACGGTGATCGTCTCATCGGGCTTGGTGAGGCCGAACATCATGACCGTAGCCTTGTGGCCGGCGATCTGGATGGCCTGCTCGATGGTGACGGGCTTGCCAACACACTCGATAACGACATCGACGTTGCCGACGCCCTCCTGCTTCAGGCGGGCCGGGACGTCCTCGTGGATGGAATCAATTGCCAGGTCGGCGCCGAGTTTGAGCGCAACCTCGCGCTTGCCTTCGACGGGCTCGAGCAAGACAACCTTGGTGGCGCCGGCGTTTTTAGCAAGCTGCATCATGAGCAGACCGATCATGCCACCGCCGATAACGACAACTGTGCTGCCGGGCTTGATGTTGCACATATCGATGCCGTGCAGGCAGCAGGCGACGGGCTCGGTCATAGCACCCTGCTCAAAGCTGGTGTGATCGCCCAACTTGTAGACTTGCTGCATATCGACGGAGCAGTACTCGGCAAAGCCGCCGTTAACAGTGGTGCCGTAACCGGTCATATGCTCGCAGTAGTGGTTGATTCCGTCGCGGCAGGGTTCGCAGCAGCCGCAGGGATGGTTTGGGTCGATGCACACGCGATCGCCCGGTTTAAAGCCAGCGACGTCGCTGCCCACGGCCTCGACAACGCCCGCAAACTCATGACCAAGGATCGTGGGCGGGGTAACGTCGGCTGCACCCTTGTCGCCTTCATAGATATGAACGTCGGTACCGCAGACGCCGCAAGCTTTGACGTTGATCAGAACGTCGCGCCTGCCCACGGCCGGCTTTGCCGATTCCTCGACTCTGAGGTCGTGCTTTCCATAGAAGACCGCGCTTTTCATGGTGACTCCTTAACGTGGCGGTGAATGTTGTAATGAAGTATAGGCATGTCTATAGATATAGACAAGCACATCTAGACAAGTAGAAAAGAAAATTGAAATGCAGCCATCAACTATGTCAGATTTAACAGGCGAAATACTGGACATATACCGTTTACGGCCAATAATCAACCGTTTACCGACCGTAGTATTTATGCTAACTTGTCTAGATAAGTGATATGATAAAAATAGAAGCGCAAGAAGTCAGGGAAGCGGGCCCACCCGTCCTATTGCACGAGGTACACGCAAACGGCGCGTCTGCGGTCTCGAGTGAAGCCAAAACCGCAGCCGCTCCGAATGAAGAGAGGGGGATTCCCCGTCATGATGCAAAAGATACAACGTTTCGGCGGTGCAATGTACACGCCTGCAATTCTTTTCGCATTTTCCGGAATCGTCGTCGGCCTGGGTACGTTGTTTACCACCGAGGCGATCTTTGGCGAGATGGCCACAGCGGGTCATCTTTGGTTTGATTGCTGGAATGTGCTGCTCCAGGGTGGTTGGACGCTCTTTAACCAGATGCCGTTGCTGTTTTGCGTAGCGTTGCCAATCTCGCTCGCGAACAAGCAGAACGCTCGCTGCTGCATGGAGGCTTTGGCCATCTACCTTACCTTCAACTACTTTGTAAGCACAATCTTGGGGCAGTGGGGCCCTGTCTTTGGGGTCGACTACTCTGTCGAGGCGGGCAGCGGTACTGGTCTTGCCACTATCGCAAGCATCAAAACGCTTGATATGGGCATCATGGGCGCGCTTATCATTTCTGGTATCGCCACGATGCTGCATAATAAGTTCTTCGACACCGAGCTCCCCGAGTGGTTGGGCGTGTTCTCGGGTTCCGTGTTCATCTATATGATCGGTTTCTTCGTTATGGTTCCGGTCGCTCTTATCGCCTGCCTGGTGTGGCCGCATGTTCAGGCTGCCATCTCTGCCTTCCAGGGATTCATCCTTTCCGCCGGTACGTTTGGCGTGGGTGTCTTTGCTTTCTTCGAGCGCGTGCTGATCCCTACAGGCCTGCACCACTTTATCTATACGCCGTTCTATTACGACAACGCGGCGGTCAACGGCGGCATCTTTGCTGCTTGGGCCAACATCCTGCCCCAATTGGCTGCCGATCCGAGCATTGCTCTTAAGGATGCCGCACCCTGGGCTGCCTATACCTGCCCTGGTTGGACTAAGGTCTTCGGCTCGCTTGGCGTCGCCATTGCGTTTTATATGACCGCCAAACCCGAGCGCAAGCAGCGCGTCAAGGCTCTGCTGATCCCGGTCACCCTTACCGCTATGCTTTGCGGTATCACCGAGCCGCTTGACTTCACCTTCCTGTTCATTGCGCCCGGCCTGTTCGTCGTCCACTGCGTGCTCGGAGCGCTTGGCTGCATGGCTCAAAACCTCCTTGGCGTCGTGGGCATCTTCGACGGCGGCATCATCTCGATGCTCTCGTGGGACTGGCTGCCCCTTTGGGCCGCACACGGTCTGCAGTACGCCATCTCCATCCTTGTCGGTCTGTGCTTTACCGCCCTTTGGGTCGTGGTCTTCCGTTTCCTGATCGTCAAGTTCGACTTTAAGACCCCCGGTCGCGAGGATGACGACGTCGAGGTCGAGCTCAAGTCCAAGGCCGACTACAAGCAAAAGCAGAGCGGTGCTGCTGCTGGCAAATCGGTCGCCCAGAGTAAAGATGATGAGCGCTTGGTGCTTGCCGAGAACATCCTCGATCTGCTCGGTGGCACGGATAACATCATCGATGTAACTAACTGCGCTACCCGTCTGCGCGTTAACGTCAAGGACAAGAGCGTCGTTGCACCCGAGGCTTCCTTCAAGGCGATCGGTACGCATGGCTTGGTGGTCCAAGGTCAGTCAATCCAGGTTATCATCGGCCTTACCGTCCCGCAGGTTCGCGAGAAGTTCGAGAGTCTTCTGAAGTTCGAGAGTCTTCTGTAAACCATCGTCCATCGAAACAATCGGCCTTGCAGAGCCGGTATGCACCGCAAGGCCGATTCTGGAGATAAAAAACTCCACTTCTAGGTAACAATTCCAAACCGTACAGGCCGCGTGCGGGGATGGATTGAGCAAGCGGCCAGAATGAGGAGGACATCATGTCCAAGAAAAACTATGCCGTGACCATTGCCGGCGGTGGCTCTACCTTCACTCCGGGCATCGCCCTGATGCTGCTTGAGGAGCGCGACCGCTTCCCGGTCAACAAGGTGACCTTCTACGACAACAACGCCGAGCGCCAGGAGATCGTGGCAAAGGCCTGCGAGATCTACTTCCACGAGAACGCCCCCGAGGTTGAGTTCAACTACACCACCGACCCCGAGACCGCTTTTACCGGTACTGACTTTGTCCTCGCTCACATCCGCGTGGGTCTCTACGCTATGCGTGAGCTCGACGAGAAGATTCCTCTCAAGTACGGCTGCGTTGGCCAAGAGACCTGCGGTGCCGGCGGTATCGCCTACGGCATGCGCTCCATCGGCGGTGTCATCGAGATCCTCGACTACATGGAGAAGTACAGCCCCAACGCCTGGATGCTCAACTACTCCAACCCCGCGGCCATCGTCGCCGAGGCCTGCCGCGTGCTGCGCCCCAACAGCCGCATCATCAACATCTGCGACATGCCGATCGACCTCATGGATAAGATGAGCCGTATGTGCGGCATCAAGGATCGTCGCGAGCTGCAGTATAGCTACTACGGCCTCAACCACTTTGGTTGGTGGAGCAAAATCTACGACAAGGATGGCAACGACCTCATGCCGCAGATTAAGGAGCACATGGCTAAGAACGGCTACCTGGACGGCATCGAGCACGAGGCCGGTAAGGAGCAGCATGTCGAGGAGAGCTGGATTCACACCTTCGGCAAGGCCAAGGATGTCTATGCTGTCGATCCCGAGACGATTCCCAACACCTACCTCAAGTACTACCTGTACCCGGACTATGTCGTCGAGACGTCTGACCCCAACTACACTCGCGCCAATGAGGTTATGGACGGCCGCGAGAAGAAGGTCTTTGGCGCTTGCCGCGACATCATCGCCAAGGGTACTGCCAAGGACGGCGGCTTTGAGCCGGATGTACATGCCAACTACATCGTCGACCTTGCCTGCGCACTGGCCGAGAACACGCTCGAGCGCTTCCTGCTGATCGTCCCCAACGATGGCGCTGTGCCCAACTTCGACCCGACGGCCATGGTCGAGGTGCCTTGCATCGTCGGTTCCAACGGCTTTGAGAAGATTTGCCAGGGCCCGATTCCGCAGTTCCAGAAGGGCCTGATGGAGCAGCAGGTTTCCGTCGAGAAGCTCGTTGTCCAGGCTTGGGTCGAGGGCAGCTACCAGAAGCTCTGGCAGGCACTCACGCTCTCCAAGACCATTCCTTCGGCGAGCGTTGCCAAGCAGATTCTGGACGAGCTCATCGAGGCCAACAAGGATTTCTGGCCCGAGCTTAAGTAAGGACTGCTGTCTCGAACTCTCACGCATCTCTGCTTCATTTGCGCCGTCGCGGTGTCCGGATTCGCCCGGATGCTGCGGCGGCGCTATACTTATGCAGTTTGAAGTACCTGTACCAAAAGGAGCTGTCGTGTCCCTTTCCATCGGTATCGTGGGCCTGCCCAACGTGGGCAAGTCGACGCTGTTCACCGCGCTTACCAAAAAGACCGGCCTTGCCGCTAACTACCCGTTTGCCACGATCGACCCCAACGTGGG
>JAYBEF010000085.1:0-4415 GCA_037277825.1 Collinsella sp. | reverse complement strand
AGCATGATCTTCTTCATGGTTTCCTCCTTATAACTGCGCGGCGCGCAGACGACAACTGGTTTTATTCCTTGCGGCTATTGTGCCCACCCCTGCGTCTTCACACAAGAGGAGAGCCGCGGGCATCGGCACCGCGTACCGGTGCCCGCAACGGTGGAAGGGAGAACGACGTTTAAGCGTTCTGCTCGGCAAGAGCCTCCTGCTTAGCGATAGCCTTCTCGGAGATCCTCATAAAGGGCAGGTAGACAGCCATGCCGATGACAAGCTCGAGCGCCTGCCACACGCCAGCGCGCCAGTCAAAGCCCGTAGCAAGCAGAGCGTTGATGACGGGAGGCATGGTCCAAGGCACCTGGGCAATGCAAGGGCTGATGATGCCCGCGCAGGTCAGAGCATAGGTGGCGCCGATGAACAGGTCGGGGAGAAGCACGAACGGAATCATGAGCGGCAGGTTGTACACGACGGGGTAACCGTAGATGACCGGCTCGTTGATGTTGAACAGACCAGGAACGATAGCCATCTTGGCAACGGTCTTGGAAGCCTTGTTCTTGGAGAACAGGAAGGTGTCGAGCAGGAGCATGAGGGTGCAGCCCGAGCCGCCGATGAGAGCGAAGCTGTTGACGATCTGCATATTCATGTAGTGGTCGGGCTGGATGGTACCGCCGGCGGCAAAAGTAGCCATGTTGTCGACGATGAGCATGGTCAGGATCGGCTCGACGGTAGCGCCAGAGATGGTGGACTGGTGAATACCGACGCAGAACAGCAGGTTCGCAAGGGTGTAGATGAGGATAACAGCCCACGGGCCGGCGTTCATGATGCTCTTGAGCGGGTTGGAAATGCACGTGGAGATGATGGTGCACAGATCGGTGCCGGCAAACACGGCGAGCAGCGCTGCGGCAACTGCGAAGATCGAGAGGTTGAGCAGCATCGGGATCATGACGTTAAAGGAGCTGGAGACCGCGGGAGGCACGCCCTCGCCCAGCTTAACCTTGAGCTTCTCGACGCCAGAAATCTTGATGAAGAGCGAGACGGAAAGCAGCGCGATGATAATGGCCGAGAACAGACCGTTGGTGCCGGTGTTGGCAGTCGAAAGGGCGCCCGTGACCTCGGCGGAGGTGATCTTGTCGGTGAGCAGCGGGCTCGTGGCGGCAAGCGTGGCGGTGATCTGCTGCGGCATCATGATGACGAAAGCAGAGATAGCGACGACCACGCAAGCGAGCGGGTTATCGAAACGCTTGTTCTTAGCGAGGCTGTAGCCAATCAATCCGGCCAAGATAATGGCAGAGACGTTGAGTGTGCCCAGCGTAATTGCCGAGCCCCACGTCTGAAGGTTGGCAAGACCCGCCGCATCGAGCGGGAACAGAGGGAACACGACGTTGTTAATAAGAACCGCGATACCCGCAAGGATATAGAGCGGCGTGATGGTCGCGAAGGCGTCACGCAGGGAACGCAGGTGAACCTGGTTTCCCACCTTCGCAGAGACCTCGGCAAACTTGTCGAGGAAGCTCTTTCCGTTGTCACTGGCCATGATTGCTCCTAACTTTCAAATCCGGCCTTTTCCTATGCGCACGGTGGTCTGTCGCCCTCTGCCACCAGATGTGCCATGTGTTGCGCGCGGCGGCGCGCGGTCTGGTCGTTCGCCCGGTCGCTAATCAACCACGTGGGTCGTGGCGACCTGTTTGAGCCAGGCTGCCGACTTCTTAAGGCGGCGCTTGTAGCCATCCATCAGATCGACCTCGACAAAGCCATAGCGATTCTTAAAGGCATTGGCCCAAGACCAGTTATCGATGACGGCCCAATAATGGTATCCGCGGCACTTGGCGCCCTCATCGATGGCCTTGGCCACCCACTCCAGGTGCTGACGTACAAAGTCGACGCGGTAGTCATCCTGAATGGTTCCTTCGGCGTCACGGTTCTTGTATTCGTCCATGATGCCGATGCCGTTCTCGGAAACAAACCACTCAAGGTCGGGATAGTTCTTGGCGCAGTCCATGCCAAAGTCGTAGAGGCCCTGCGGGTAAATCTCCCAGCCGCGGCTCTCATTCATGACAGCGTCGGGCCATACGTACTCGTCGGCAAAGTGCGGCAGGCCGTACTGGTCGATCTTGCTCGCCGGCGCCTGAACGCGTGTGGGGTGGTAGTAGTTGCAGCCGAGCCAGTCGACAACACCCTGCTTGAGGATCTCTTGATCGCCGGCACGGAACGGGAGCTTAACGCCGCCCTCGGCCAGGCTGTCGAGCACGTCGGCAGGAAGCTCGCCCTTGGTAATGAGGTCGAGCCACCAGCGATTGTTGATGCCACTGGTCATACGCACGGCCTCGAGGTCCGCCTCACTGGGGTTCTCCTTGGTGTAGACCGGGGTAAAGCAGTTGATCATGCCGATCTTGGCATCGCTGCGAACGGCGCCCTCGTCATAGGCGCGGCGGTAGTTGGCCACGGCCAGAGCGTGCGCCAGCGAGATGTGATACTGCACGGTGCGGGCGCGGTTGAAGTCGTGGAGCTGCGGGAACCACACGCCCTCCTGATAGCGCTGTTCGGGCTCGACGATGGGCTCGTTAAAGGTGAACCAGTACTTAATCTCCTGGCCAAACTCGTGGAAGGCGACGTCGGCGTAATGTGCGTAAGCCTCGACGACCTCACGGCTCTCCCAGCCGCCACGGTTAAAGAGGTAGGTGGGCATGTCAAAGTGGTACAAGTTGACAAACGGCTCCAGGCCAGCCTCGCGAGAGGCGCGGAACAGCTCGTGATACCACGCAGCGCCCTCCTCGTTGAGGTTGCCGTCGGCATCGAGCAGACGGCTCCACTGGATGGAAGTGCGATAGGTATTCAGGCCCAAGTCCTTCAAAATGCGAAAGTCTTCCTGGTACTTGGCCATAAAGTCATTACCGGCATAAGAGCCAACGCAGTTATAGAACGAACCCAGATCCTGGATGGACCAGGTGTCCCACAGGTTCTCGAGCTTGCCCCCCTGGTTCCACTGACCCTCAGTCTGCGGGCCGGACATAGCGGCGCCAAAGAAGAAGTCGCTGGGCAGCTGATACTGAGCCATCAAAGTCCTCGCTTTCGTGTTCTAGAGCTTCCGGTTGGAGACGGGTTTGCTTTGGCAGGTTATCCGGCGCGGGCGCGCACCAGGTATCTGGATACCCTGCCCGCCAAAACAAATCCGTCCCCAAACAGCACAAGCAAACGCCAATGCATCTCGCTTGTTGTCTGTAACTATAGCGCTCTAATTTATTATGTAAAGCGTCTTTTTTATTTTTCTTTATCGAACTTCTTTGATGAAAGCCATATGGATGCTTTTTAAGTAGGTATATTCTCTTTATATCAACGCAAATATGAAGGGAGGATTGCATGATTCCCAAATACGAGGCGATAGCTGCAGATATCCGTCGAAGCATCGAGGACGGCTCCCTTAAGCCGGGCGACAAACTGCCCACCGTCGTAGAGTTTTGCGAGCTGTATAGCGTTTCCAAGATCACCGTCAAGCGCGCGATCGAGCAGATCACCGAGGAGGGCCTGGTCACAAGTCGCCGCGGATCGGGCACCTACGTCAAGGACACGGCGGGACTTCCCGGCCAGGTGTTTTTCCAAGGCAAGAACGACCGCGCCCAAGGCTTTTCGTACGAGCATCGCGGGGAGAAGGTGACCTCGGTGGTCTACGATTTCTCGATCGTCAATCCGCCGGCAGAGGTTGCGACCCAGCTGGGAATGGCCGAAGACGACTTTGCCTATCACATCGTGCGCGTACGCGAGGTCGATGGTCAGCCCATCGTTATCGAGTACACCTATATGCCACTCGAGCTGATTCCGGGTCTTAAGAAAAAAGACCTTTACGCGTCGATCTACAGCTTCATCCGCGAGCAGTGCGGACTCAAGATCTCGAGTTTCCACCGTACCATTCGCGCCGTCGCGGCAACTGAGGAAGAGGCTGAGCGCCTGGATACCAAACCCGGCTCTCCCCTACTCGAACTCACCCAGATTGGCTTCTTGGATAGCGGCACCGCGTTTGAATATTCTATCTCGCACAACGTAGGCGACCGCTTTGAGCTGCACAACGTAACGCTGGCCTAGTTTTGCAATCCGGTGGGTGCTCGTTTTGAGCTGTCTTACGCGACACCCGCACAACCTTATGGGAGTATGCACATGTCCGATTTGATTAAACTCACGCCGATCTTCCACGAGAAGATCTGGGGTGGCCGCCAGCTGGAGACCGTGTTTGGCTACGACATTCCCGAGGGTCCCATCGGTGAGTGCTGGGCCATCTCGGCACACCCCAACGGCGACTGCCAGATCGCTGAGGGTCCGTACGCCGGTCACACGCTGTCATGGCTGTGGGCCGAGCACCGCGAGCTCTTTGGCAACTGCAAGGGCAAGGAGTTCCCGCTGCTCATTAAGATTCTGGACGCCAAGGACGACCTTTC
>JAYBEF010000084.1:0-2664 GCA_037277825.1 Collinsella sp. | reverse complement strand
GACGACGCGCGGCGTCGCCATTCGGCTTTGCCCGCAGGGGCGAGATGTTGAGGGCAGGGTGCCCGGAACGGAGGAAGACATGCAGCAGCTTATGACCGAGGAAATCGCCAAGACGGTGCCGAGGCTCTATGGGCAGGACGGGGCGGACGGCCCCATCGTCCAACTTACAGCTCGTCGGCCTAGCCGGCGAGCTTTTTTGTTATTCCGGGACCGTGTTTTCGGTCCAATTCTCGGCCTCTCAAACAAAATCTCAATCTGTAACATCTAGACCCGATTTGGGCGGCTAGGTGTTACAGATCGAGATATACCGGTGGGTTGGGTCCCGTTTGTCTAAATCTGTAACACGAGGGACGGATTTTGCCGAGTTATTGTTACAGATTGAGATTTTCTGGCAGGCGGGTTTGGTTTGTCTAGATCTGTAACAGGGAGGGGTCAAAAGTGGGCCTAGCTGTTACAGATCTAGACTGTTGAGGATGGGTTGAGAGGAATGTCTCGATCTGTAACAGTAAGACCCGGGTTTGCCGCGTAACTGTTACAGATTGAGATAAACCGACGGGCCGTCCCACCCCCATCCACCTGCTGCCACCTGATATTCGCCGATTTCCGTTGCGCCGCTGTGCCCCCATGCCATATCCTCTAGACAACTACGCGGCACCATCGCCGCCGCGCCTACAAGAGAGGAATGTCCATGACCGCACCTGCATCCAAGCTGCTCCAGCCCATTACGGTTGGCCCCCTTGAGCTCAAGAACCGCATTATGTTCCCGCCGCTGACCACCGGCTACGAGGAGCGCGACGGTTCCATCGGCGAGCGCAGCCTGGCCTTTTATGAGCGTCTGGCCCGTGGCGGCGTGAGCTACATCGTCATCGGCGACGTCGCTCCCGTTATGACCGCAAGCCCCACGCCCAAGCTGGCGACCGACGCCCAGATCCCCACGTTTAAGGCACTGGCCGACGCCGTCCACAAGCACAGCGCCAAGGTCGCGCTGCAGCTGTTCCACCCCGAGTATGACGTGCCCGGTGTCGGCCGCATGGTCATGGGATCCATGGCCGCTGCCAAGGCCGCGCAGGAGGCCAAGGCCGCCGGCGACGAGGAGACCTTTGCCGCCAAGATGGCCGAGTCCAACGAGATCCGCAATCAGGCCTACGCCAAGCTGCACCACGACATGCAGCACTTTGTGAACGAGGCAAGCGTAGAACAGCTCACCCAGATCAAGGAAGCCATCGCTGCCTCGGCCGCCCGTGCGCAGCAGGCCGGCATCGACGCCATCGAGGTCCACGGCGATCGCCTGGTGGGTTCGCTGTGCTCGGCCATCCTCAACCAGCGCACCGACGAGTACGGTGGCTCGTTCGAGAACCGCGTTCGCTACGCGCTCGAGGTCGTCGCTGCCATTAAGGAAGCCGCGCCGCAGCTGATGGTGGAGTACAAGCTCCCCGTGATCATGGAGAACCCCGACGGCACGCCGCGCGGCAAGGGCGGCCTGCAGCCTGACGAGGCCTGTGAGTTCGCCAAGCTGCTCGAGGGCGCGGGCATCGACATGATCCAGGTTGCACAGGCCAACCACACCGGCAACATGGGCGACACCATTCCGCCCATGGGCGCCATGCCCTACAACTGGACGCTGCCCGTGGCCGAGCGCGTCAAGGCCCTGGTCTCCGTGCCGGTGGCAACCGTGGGCCGTGTCATCTCGGTCGAGGCCGGCGAGAAGATTCTGGAAGACGGCGCGGCCGACATCATCGCCTATGGCCGCTCGCTCATGTGCGACCCCGACATTGCGCTGAAGGCTGCCACGGGTGAGCCCATCCGCGAGTGCCTCAACTGCAACAAGGGCTGCGTCGATGCGATTCAAAACCGCAAGTACATCTCGTGCGTGCTCAACGCCGAGAACGGCGACGAGGCGACCGTCGCCATCAAGCCGGGCGAGGGCGACAAGAAGATCGCCGTGGTGGGCGGCGGTATTGCCGGCCTGGAGGCCGCACGCGTGGCGGCCAAGCGCGGCTACGATGTGACCGTCTACGAGGCGAGCGATCATCTGGGCGGCCAGATTGTGCTGGCGGCCGCGCCTCCGCGCAAGGACGAGATCATGCGCTCGGTCGAGTATTACGAGAAGATTCTGCCCGGCCTGGGCGTGAAGGTTGAGCTCAACCATGCCGCTACTGCTGAGGACCTCAACGCCGCCGACGCCGCGATTGTGGCCGTGGGCGCGCACGACGTGGTTATCCCCGTTCCGGGTGCCGACTCGGAGAAGGTCGTCTCGAGCTGGGACGTGCTGGCCGGCAAGGCGGAGCTTACGGGCCGCGTCGCTGTCATTGGCGGCGGCCTGGTGGGCACCGAGACTGCCGAGTACCTGCTGCAGCACGGCTGCGAGGTGGCGATCGTGGAGATGCTCGACAAGATTGCCGCGGGCGAGTCCGAGACCATTCTGCCGCTGATTATGAGCGACTTTGCAGAGCACAACGTGGAGCAGCACGTGAAGACCCGCCTGACCGCCATTACCGACGAGGGCGTGGAGGCCATTCGCACCACCGAGGACGGCGCCGAGGAGCCGGTGAAGATCGCCTGCGATTACGTGGTGATGGCCGTGGGCTCCAAGGCCAACACGTTTGACCTGGACGGCGTGACGGTGCCCGTGACCTGCGTGGGCGACTGCTCGGGCGAGCGCAC
>JAYBEF010000083.1:0-4429 GCA_037277825.1 Collinsella sp. | reverse complement strand
ATATCCAGCAGAACCTTGCCGGCAAGATCGTGGTCTTTGCCCTGGGCACCAACGGCTTGGTAACCGACGACCAGATCGACGCCATCATGGCCGATGCGGGAGATAAGCGTATGGTGGTGTTTGTGAACACGCGCAGCCCGCAGCCGTGGGTTGGCTCTACCAACCAGGCCATCGCCAACGCCGCTACGCGCTACAAGAACGTGCGCGTTATCGACTGGTACGGATACAGTGCCAACCGCAACGACCTGTTCGATGGCGATGGCACGCACCTATCGACCACTGGCGTGACTGAGTACCTCAACTTGATCCACGATGCCGTCAAGAAGGACCTGCCCGTACACCCCGAGGATCACGTCAACGATCCGCAGCCGGCAGCCGTCAAGTCTGCCACCGACGCACTCGTCAATGCGCTCGCTCTCAAGCCGCACAAGCTGGGCACCGACAAGTAACCTGCAGCGCAAACTTCCCACATCCGGAGGGGGTGTCTGCCACGGCAGACACCCCCTCCGGCAGTTAGGGACACTCCTGGCGCAGCCAATGAAGACCTCTACGGATGAATTCCAGGCCGCTCCGTCGCTCCAGACATCGTTTCCGCGCCTCGTGCCTGCCCCAAACAATCAAAACAAGCCCTTTTCGCCGCACCCTCAAAGGTCTGTGGGCAAAAAAGGGCAAATATGAGTACTGTTACCATTTTAGTAGCAGGCAAAACCACCCAAAATGACGTCCGAGCGACCCCTACAACCCCCTAAAGCAGCCAACCTGACTGGTTTAAGGCGTATTGGAGCCAATTTTAATGAACATACTAAAGGCTATGTTCATTATCTTTTAGGATGTAAATGCTATTCACTTAGCAACAGTACTCATATTTGGCATTTTTTGTCCATTGCTATATAACTAACACCCTATAGCAGACAAAAAACAGGCCGCAGCCCATCGCTGCGGCCTGTTTGGAGTCCAAAAGAGGCGCTAAGCGCTGTAACCCATCGCCTGCAGAACAAACATGACGACCGTGAGCACCGTAATCACACCGATAGTCGCCCAAGTGAGCACATTCCACACGCGGCCGTTGCGGTTAGCGCCCATAATGTGACGGTCAGCGGCAATAACCACCTGGAACACCAGAACCACGGGCAGTAGCACGCCATTGATGACCTGCGAGGTCATCATAATCTGGAACAGATCGACGCCGGGCATAAGCACCAGCACGGCAGAGATACCGATGATGGCCGTAATGATGCCGCGATAGACCGGGGCCTCGTCCCAGCTGCGGTCGGCACCGCGCTCCCAGCCAAATGCCTCGCAGATAGCGCTCGACGTAACGCCCGGCAGCACGCAGGCAGCCAAGAAGCTCGCCGCGACCAGGCCCGAGGCAAACAGTACCGTGGACCACTGACCCGCAATAGGCTCCAACGCGCGGGCAGCATCGGCGGCATCGCTAATCTGAATACCCGCCGGGAACAACACCGTACCGGTCGTGATGATAATAAAGCCGGCAATGACATCGGCGGCAAGCGAGCCGCTCACGGTATCGATGCGCTGCAGCACGATATCGTCCTCGCCCGCGTTCTTATCGACCACGTTGTTCTGCGCCAAGAAAATCATCCACGGCGCGATGGTGGTACCGATCGTTGCGACCACGAGCGACACGTAGTTGGGATCATTTTGAATGTTAGGCACGACCAGGTCGACCGCGACCTCGCCCCAGTTGGGGCCGGCCATAAACGCGGCGACGACGTAGGTCACGAACACGCAGCTTACCAGCAGCAAAATCTTCTCGATGCGCTGGAAACTGCCCGACATGGTAAGCATCCACACCAGCAGCGCCACGAGCGGCACCGAGATGCTCGCCGGCACGCCAAACAGAGCAAGGCCACTCGCGATACCCGCGAACTCCGAGATGGTCACCGCCGTGTTGGCGATCAACAGCGCCGCCATGGCCAACACGCTCTTGCGCACGCCAAAGCGCTCGCGAATGAGCGACGCCAGGCCCTTACCCGTGACGCATCCGCAGCGCGCCGCGGTCTCCTGCGTCACGATAAGCAGCACGGTCATGACGGGAAGCATCCAGAGCATCTTGTAGCCATAGCTGGCGCCCGCGCTGGAATACGTTGCAATGCCGCCGGCGTCATTGCCCGAAAGCGCCGCCAGCAGACCGGGACCCATAGCGCCAAAGATGGCCGCGATGGTCAACTTTTGCTTGGTGCCCGACTTTTGCTTGGTATTTTGCACGCGACCACCTAACCAATGACCGACATGGTGAGCAGCACCGCAGCGGCGCAGTACGCCACGCACGAGATCATGACGGCAATAACGTTCATGGCGGTGCCCGACGTGTTGAGGTCATGCTCGTCACGCCAGAACAGCACCATCAGGTAAATCACGGCGCTCATGTTGCCAACCAGGCAAATGATGGCAGCGATATTAAAGCACCCGGTAAAGAGTTGCTCCTCAAACATGGGCGCATCGGGGAACGCAGCGGTGCGCACCAGCTGGGCGCACAGATAGGTCACGAGTGACAGAATCAGGCCCATGCCCGTGCTCTGGAAGAAGAACCCCAGATACGGCTTGGGCTCGTCGTCGTGACCGTCATACTCCAGGAAGTAGTTCTTGACGAACGACACCATACGCGAGGCAGCCAGCAGCACGAGCGGCATGGCGCACATGGGGAACACCACCAAATGCGCGGAGCCCAGCGCCGTCCCCAGCACTGTTGCCATGATGCACGAGGCAATGCCCCACACGACAACCCAGTACTGGCGATGCACAAACCAGCTGAGCACGTTCGTCGAGTCGTCCGACGCGCTATCGCCCGAGCCGACACCGGCGATCTGCAGGTCCTCCTGATGCTCCTCGGCGATAACATCCATGGCGTCGTCGAAGGTCACGATACCCAGGATATGGCGGTTCTCGTCGCAGACAGGGATGGCAACCAGGTCGTACTTGGTCATCTCGTCCGTCACGTCTTCCTGGTCCTCGTCGGGCGACACATAGACCAGGTCGCGATAGGCCAGCTGACCCAGCGTGGCGTCGCGGTCGGCTACGATCAGCGTGCGCAGCGAAAGCACGCCGGTCAGCATGCCGCTCGGATCCTCGGTATAGACGTAGTAGACGCTCTCAAAGTCCTCGTCGAGCTCGCGAATCGCCTCGATGGCGTCACCGACCGTTGCCGTGGCGGGCAGGGAGACAAACTCCGAGGTCATGATGCGGCCGGCGGTATTGTCCTCATACCCCAGCAGGTTACGAATCGCCTTCTCCTCCTTGACGCCCATCAGGCGCAGGAGCTTCTCGGCCTTCTCGTAATCGAGCTCGTCGATCAGGTCGGCTGCATCGTCCGGGTCCATCATGGCCAGCATCGACGATGCGTCCGTGTCGGACAGGCCCTCGAGCATCTCGGTCATAAGCTCGTCGTCATCGAACTCCGAGATGGCCTCGGCGGCCTGGGCAGTATCGAGCTGCGCAAACACCTGCGCACGTAGGCGCGGGTCGAGCTGCTCGATAATGTCGGCGATGTCGGCAGGATGCAGCTCGCCGAGCGTCTTGTGCGACACCGAGAGTTGAATGTTCTTGGTCGAGCGATCGAGCAGGTCCATGTAGGACCAAGCGATGATGTCCTCACTGAGCGGCTTGCCCAGGTGCTTCATAAAGCCTTCGACGATATGCTCGAGCGCGGGGCTGATGGCGCGTAGCAGACCGCGGGCACCGACCTCGGCGCCCAGCAGGCGCAGCTGGTTTTCGCCCGACATGGAAAACTTGATGTCGTTTACGCGCACGACCTTCATGCCCTGCGTGTCGACGATCTGCTTGTTGAGCACGTCGCGGGCGAGCAGGAGTTCGGTCGGCTGCAGGTACGAAAAACGGATTTCGGTGGCCGACGTCTTAAGGTGTACACCCGTCTCGTCGATACGGTCGACCCATTTGCGCCAGCTGATCATAAACGGCGTCTTGCCGGGTCCGCGGAACGCGAGCGACGTCACGTGCGGAAAAACTTCGCCGGTAGCAATACCAAAATCGTTGACCACGCCGAGCTTTTCGCCGTCGACGTCCAAGACCGGCAGTTTGAGCATCTCACTCAGATAATTCAATGGTGCTCCCCATCATAATTCCTCCGGACGCGGCCGCGCGTGCGGCGTCCGGGGGCTTCTGGATATGTATACGCATGCGCGGGCGGCACGCCGCTCGACGCTTACACCCCGTGCATGCGCAAAAAGCACCTGCATGGGGTCATCGACTGTATGGTCGAGGTTTGGATTTCACCTGTAACCTTTCTCTTGACCCTCATTAACCGCAGTAACTATAGCATCAGCATCGCCCTGCGGCATCGAATTTATGCGCTGCACATTGCAGGCATACCAAACACTGACGCATCCGTGACATAGTCATTGGGTGTTCCTATAGTTTTGTCAACCGTCGGGGCTACTCCCGGTAGGGC
>JAYBEF010000082.1:0-10018 GCA_037277825.1 Collinsella sp. | reverse complement strand
TCGGGAAACTTCGCGAAGCCCAGTTCCCGAGAGAAAGGCTCAGCCGCCACCACAAAGACCGCAGGGACGGGAGCAGCTATACTACTCTCAGTAGTTAAGGGTCGCGGATCCGCCGCGTCGCCGCTCTCAACAGGAGGTCTTTGTTTATGGCAGATCAAAAGCCGGTCGTCGGGATCATCATGGGTTCCAAGTCCGATCTGGGCGTTATGGAAGGTTGCACCGCCGAGCTCGAGGCGCTTGGTGTGCCCTATGAGCTCGTCATTGCGAGCGCACACCGCACGCCGGCGAAGGTCCACGAGTGGGCCTCGACTGCTGCCGATCGCGGTATCAAAGTAATTATCGCCGCCGCCGGCAAGGCCGCTCACCTGGGTGGTGTCGTGGCTGCCTTTACGCCGCTGCCGGTTATCGGCGTGCCTATGAAGACAAGTGACCTGGGCGGTATGGACTCGCTGCTGTCGATGGTGCAGATGCCTTCGGGCGTGCCCGTGGCCTGCGTTGCCATCAACGGCGCCAAGAACGCCGCCATCTATGCCACGCAGATTCTGGGTGCTTGCGACCCCGAGTACCGCAAGGTTATCGAGAAAATGAAGCAGGAGATGGCCGACGCCTAAGCGGCTTGCCATTCCGCTGTAATCATAGGGAGAGTCATGTCCGACTATCAGGGAAAACGTTTCTCGGCTTCTCAGATCCCCGATCCATCCAAGTCGGGATCGGCCCGCTCCATGCAGCAGGGTCGGGCATCCTCTCCTCAACAGGCTCGTGCGCCGCGCCCCGTAACGCCGACGTCCCATCGCCGTCAGGATACGCCGGCTGCGTATCGCCCCTCGTCATATGGCACGGCAAAGAAGCGGACCCGGACGACGAGGCAACCGAGCGGCGCTCCGTCCAGCTACACCGAGCCGCCGCGCAAGAAACGCCGCTCCATCATCCCCATTCTGCTCATCATCGTGGGCATCGGTCTGATTGTCGCCGCCGCCGCCATCTTTATCAATGCTCAGATTGGCTATAAGCAGGCGAGCGATTCATACCAGAAAATCGAGAAGCAATATGTAAGCGATAAGGACGCCAGCGGCGTGCCGATTATCGACTTCGATGCGCTTGCTCAGACAAACCCCGAGATTGTGGGTTGGATTTACGTGCCGGGAACCAACATCAACTATCCCGTGGTGCAGACCAACAACAACTCCAAATACCTCAACACGCTGTTCGACGGTACGGCCAATGCGTCCGGGGCCATTTTCCTGGATAGCGATGACACCGCGCCGGGAATGGTTGACCAGCAGACCACGATCTACGGCCACCACATGAATGACGGGTCGATGTTCAACGTGATTTCGGACACCACCGACCAAGCGACATTCGATAGCATCGAGTACGTGTATTACATCACGCGCGATGCAACGTATAAGCTGCGACCGCTGGCGACCAAGGTCGTCGAGGATACGTATGCCAAGGCGCGCACGCCTAATTTTGAGGGTGACGACGGGCTCAAGAACTACCTGTCCGAGATGCTCGACGGTGCTTCGGCAGTGGCGAGTGATGCAGGCGATCGCGCTGCCTCGGCAACCAAGGTCGTGACGCTCGTGACCTGTCGCTCGCTGTCATTTAGCAATACGCGCGCCGTCATGGTGCTCACGCCGGTCGAGGAATAGATTGTTAAGAGTAGCTAAAAGAGCCCCGTCCCAAATGAGCTGCTCGATGACGGTAAAAGGAGGAAATGATGCTCGAGAATGGCAAAACGATGCCTTCGATTGATGCTTGGCTGCGCGAGGCCAAAGCCGATTCGTCGGCGCCTGCGTGCGGTATGTATCTGACGCATAACGGTGTGGTGCGTGCGACGCCCAAGGCCGAGGTGCGCAGAGTTGAGACCGGTGGCGTGGCGCCGGGCCACAAGGTGGGCGGCATGGTCTTTGACTACGACGCCGAAAAGGTGCGGTCTGCTATCGAAGCCACGCGCGCGATGCCCGGCATCGGCTATGTGCGCGTGTGGCTGGCGAGCGGCGAGCTTTCCGTGGGCGACGATATCATGCTCGTGCTCATTGGCGGAGACATTCGCCCGCACGTGGTCGATGCCCTGCAGTCGCTTGTCGGCACCATCAAGAATGAATGCGTGAACGAGGTAGAGCGCGAGGCATAGGGCTTTGCGATCGATTCGAGCCCATCTGTAGCAAGAGCCCGCTGGCAGTTAGATTGAACTGCCAGCGGGCTTACTTGTCCGTTGGAACCGACTTGCAGCAGCGCCAGCGCTATACGCGTGTGGCGTCCTTGGGGCTCATGGTCATGCTCTGGAAGCGATTTTCCATGTATTCATTATCGAAATACTTGCCGTAGAACTGCGCGACGGGAATATCCGGCTCCGTGCCGTTGACGCGCTGGTACCAGTAGTCGAGCGACTGCAGCGTCATGACGCCGTCGACCAGCATAATGACGGTAAAGATGACGGTAGCCGAGTAGCGGCTCTTCCACGGAATCATGTTGATGAGCTTGAGCAGCCTCGGCAGCAGCAGCTTGATCCAGATAAGGCCACCCAGGCCCCACAGGCAGGCAAAGCCCGTGCAGGTGCGTCCGCCCGTAAGGACGGCGAGTGGGTCGGGCATGCCGAACAGTTTCATGTGCGAGTAGCTCCACGACACCACGCCAAATGAGGTCTGCATAAACCAGCCTACAAACACCTCGAAAGCGCCGCCGATCAGGGCACTTACCAGGAAAATGATCAGAGGATTCTTTTTATAGAAGCGGTTGAGCGCCATGGTCATGAGCACCGCGCCAAATCCGTAGATGGGGCTAAAGGGGCCAAATAGCATACCGGCCCGGTCCTGATAGACGCCGGGATCGACGACGACCATATGCCAGACTTCCTCGAGAATGAGACCTAACACGCTGCAGACGAAGAATACCCAGAACAGGTTGAAGTAGTTGAGCTTGATGTAGCCCTCGCCGGTTTCGTCGCGGCCGAGCATCCCCTCGGCGGCGGCATCGCGGTCGAGCATCTCTTGCAGACGGCGCTGCAGTTCGCGCTCCTGGCGTAGCGTGGGGTCGACGGTGGCCGACAGCGCAATGAGGATACCGAGCTGAATGGCGGGGCGCAGCAGGAAGGGTCCGATACCCTGGAGCATCACGTCAACTAAAAGCTCCACGACGGTAAATGCGATGAGGACGTAAGACAGGCGGGCGGCATTGCGCCGCTGGTCCTTGATGAGGTCCAGGCCAAAGATGATCAGGATGACGGCACTTGCCGCAGAGAGCATGATGCCGGCGACGATGAGTCCAACCGCGACGAGCGTGTTGTCGCCGAGCTTTTCGGCGGCGTTGCCGTTGATGAGCGCGGTGATGACCTGCCACATAAAGGCGGCGACCGACGGGAGCGTGCTCACGCCGGACAGGATGCACAGGACGGCGTACACCTTAATGACGAGGGGGATCTTCTTGACCTCCGTGGCGCTGGGGACGCTGGGGTCGAGTTCGTTTCGATCCATACAGAACCTTTCTCGCTTTGTTGTAGGTTATAAGGATACGCCGCCGACCTGCCAAAAGACAGGACGAACGTCCCAATTGCAACAATGCAACCCTCAACGGTGGACGCGGCGGCCACCTGGGGGCGTGGGCGCTTGCACTGGACAGACCAATAAAATGTTAGGCCGCAAAACGGATTATTAGCTCGGTGGGCTTTTAAAAAGCGCTGCTCATGCGCGGGGGAGCGCGTCGCGCCGTGCGTATAATAAGGCGGGTAACGCCAAAATACGAGGCTCTGAGGGGATGCCATGTCTCAAGAAACCATCCGCGCGGCCGAGCGTGCCGCGGGACAGGTGAACGCCATGTCGACGTATGATCCGGACTCTGACCAGCTGCATGAGGAATGCGGCGTTTTTGGTGTCTGGGCGCCCGATCGCGACGTGGCTCGACTGACGTACTTTGGCCTGCGTGCACTGCAGCACCGTGGCCAAGAATCGGCGGGAATCGCTGTTGGTGACGGCGGTACGGTTATGGTCCGCAAGGATCTGGGCCTGCTCGACCGCGTGTTCTCCAATGCCGACTTGTCGACGCTCTCCGGTCAGCTGGCCGTGGGCCATGTGCGCTACGGCACCGCCGGCGCCAAGAGCTGGGAAGCCTCTCAGCCGCACCTCTCTACCATCAATAGCGTCATTATCGCGCTCGCGCACAACGGCACCCTCGTCAACACCGACGAGCTGCGCCGCCAGCTGATCGAGTTGGGCGTGCCGTTCCTCTCCAACTCGGATTCCGAGGTCGCGACCAAACTCATCGGCTACTTTACTCAGCGTACAGGCCATCTGCGCGAGGGCATTCGCAAGACCATGGAGCTCGTGCGCGGCGGCTACGCCATGACGCTCATCAACGAGCAGGCGCTCTACGCATTCCGCGACCCGCACGGCATTCGCCCGCTCGTGCTGGGCAAGCTGGTGGACGAGGGCCTGGACCAGGCCGATGCCGCATCCGTTTCGCAGCTGCCGTCGCAGGACGGCGCCGCGACGGTCGACGCCACCACCCATGTCACCCGCGCCGGCGGCTGGGTCGTCGCCTCCGAGACTTGTGCGCTCGACATTGTGGGCGCCGAGTACGTCCGCGACGTCCGTCCCGGTGAGATTTTGCGCATCAGCGCCGAGGGCCTTGTGTCCGAGCAGGGCGTGCCTGCCGCCGAAGAGCCTGCTAACTGCATCTTTGAGCAGGTCTACTTTGCCCGCCCCGACTCCATCATGAACGGCAAGAGCGTCTACGCCTGCCGTTATGACATGGGTCGTCAGCTGGCACATGAGGAGCCCGTCGAGGCCGACCTGGTCATCGGCGTGCCCGACTCCGGCCTGCCGCCCGCGGAGGGGTATTCGCACGAGAGCGGTATTCCCTTTGGCGAGGGCCTTATCAAGAATCGCTATGTGGGCCGTACGTTTATCGAACCTACGCAGGAGCTGCGTGCCATGGGCGTGCGTATGAAGCTCAACCCACTGCGCGACAACATCGAGGGCAAGCGCCTGGTCGTCATTGACGACTCCATCGTCCGCGGCACCACCATGGTGCAGCTCGTCAAGATGCTGCGCAACGCCGGCGCCAAGGAGATTCACATCCGCATCAACTCGCCCGAGGTCATCTGGCCGTGCTTCTACGGTATCGATACCGACGTGCAGTCGCAGCTTATCAGCGCTAACAAGACGGTCGACGAGATTTGCGAGTACATTGGCGCCGATTCGCTGGCTTTCCTTTCGGTCGAGGGCCTGCTGAAGGTCATGCCCAAGGGCGGTTACTGCGATGCGTGCTTTACCGGACGCTACCCCGTGGCGATTCCCGAGAGCTTTGGCCGCGACAAGTTCATGGAGGGCTTTAAGCCCCGCAACCTGGACAAGCCGCTGCACTTTGACGACGACGCCGTGGTCGAGAAATACGACGACCGCAGCTGGGAAGAGGAGCACGGCGAGGCCTAAAGCCTGCCATGTAGGGACAGGTTTATTTTGGTAGGTTTTACCTGCTGTTTTGTTGATATGACGGCGCGTGCTGTTATGGCGCGCGCCGAAATGAACGCAACTATGAGCACCGTTTGGCGTCCGCGCGGCGCCACGGTAGTGTGAGAGGAAGGCTCAGATGAGCGACAGCAAGCATGTGACGTATGAGGATGCCGGCGTCGATACCGCCGAGGGTGGCCGCGCCGTCGATGCTATTAAGCAAATGGTTAAGGACACCAACCGCCCCGAGGTCATCGGCGGTATCGGTGGCTTTGGTGGCCTGTTCTCGGCCGCCGCACTTAAGGATATGGAAGACCCGATCCTGATCAGCGGTACCGACGGCGTGGGCACCAAGCTCGTGCTCGCCCAGATCATGGACCGTCACGAGACGGTGGGTCAGGACCTGGTCGCCATGTGCGTCAATGACATTTTGGCTTCGGGCGCCGAGCCGCTGTTCTTCCTGGATTACGTTGCCATCGGTCACATTGAGGCCGAGCACATGGCAAAGATCATCAAGGGCGTGGCCGACGGCTGCAAGCTCGCGGGCTGCGCGCTCGTGGGCGGCGAGATGGCCGAGCACCCGGGCGTCATGGCCCCCGCCGATTACGACCTCGCCGGCTTTACCGTGGGTGTTGTCGATCGCCCCAAGATGCTCGACCCCGCGAACGTTCGCCCCGGCGATGTGATCCTGGGCCTGCCTTCTACCGGCGTGCATTCCAACGGTTACTCGCTCGTGCGCAAGGTTATCGGTGTCGACGGCATCAAGCCGGGCACGCCCGAAGCGGCCGCTAAGGCCGAGGAGCTGAGCCGTCCGCTCGAGGAGCTCGGCGGCGCTTCGCTGGCCGACGCTCTGCTGGCTCCCACGCGCATCTACGTCAAGCCGATTCTGGAGCTGCTCCACAGTGGCGCCAACGTTCATGCCATCGCACACATCACCGGCGGCGGTATTACCGAGAACCTCAACCGCGCGCTCGCCGACGACGTCGATGCCGTGGTCATCCGCAACGGCGCCGAGATGGGCTGGGATGTTCCGCCCGTCATCACCTATGTGTCGCGCCAGGCCGAGCTCGCGCCCAACGAGGCGTGCAAGACCTTCAACATGGGCGTTGGCCTGTGCCTGATCGTCGCCCCCGAGGACGAGGCCGCGGTGACCGAGGCTCTGGTTGCGCTGGGCGAGAAGCCGTTCCGCGTGGGCGAGTGCGTCGAGGGTTCCGGTAAGGTCGTGTACTCCGATGAGCGCTAACGAGCAGATGGCTGCCGCCGAGGGCCTGGACTTTGTGCCCTATACCCGTCCGACCGGTACCGATACGGCTGAGCCGCTCAAGATCGGCGTGCTTATCAGCGGCTCCGGCACCAATCTGCAGGCGCTGATCGACCTAATCGCCGCTGGCAAGCTCAACGCCTCGATTGAGCTTGTGGTGTCGAGCCGTCCTTCGGCCAAGGGTCTGCAGCGTGCCGAGCGTGCGGGTATCCAGACGCTTACGCTGTCCAAGGATGTCTATGCCGACCCCATTGCCGCCGACGAGATCATCGCGCACGAGCTGCTCGAGCGCGGCTGCGAATATGTGGTCATGGCCGGTTACATGCGCATGGTGCATACGCCGCTGCTGGCGGCGTTTCCCAACCGCGTGGTCAACTTACATCCGGCACTGCTGCCGAGCTTTACCGGCGCGCATGCGATTGACGATGCCTTTGCGCGCGGCGTCAAGGTGACCGGTGTGACCGTACATTTTGCCAACGAGATCTACGACAACGGCCCCATCATCGCCCAGCGCGCGCTGGCTGTCGAGGAAGGTTGGGATGTCGACACGCTCGAGGAGCACATCCACGCGATTGAGCATGTGCTGTATCCCGAGGTCGTGCAGATGCTCGCCGACGGTCGCGTTCACGTGCTGGAGAGCGGCAAGGTCGCAATTGATGCGCCTCGTGGCTAGTAGCGCACAGTACAATTTAGCCGAGTAGTCAGGGTGGTCATTGGCGCCAAGGCGCAAGTGGCCATCCTTTGTTTTAGGTAGTCACCTGCGACGTTCTTCAGTGACTAGTCGTTAAAGAACGTCGCAGGTGACTAGGTGAGAGAGGTGGGCCCATGGCGGATAACGAAGCATTGTTTACGCCTGAGCTGGTGTTTTTTGATTGGGAGTGCGTGTCGCCGGGCGAGGTGTTTGCGCGGCTCGAGGGTGAGCTTGCCCCGCGCGGCTACATTGCCGAGGGTTGGCTCAACGCCGTCCGCACGCGCGAGGACGCCTATCCCACGGGTCTTGCCATGCCGGCGGCCAACATCGCCATCCCGCACACCGATCCCGGATTTGTGGCTAAGCCCTATATCGCGGTGGTAAAGCCCGCGGCGCCCGTGGTGTTTAGCGCAATGGCGGGCATGGGTGCCCCCGTGCCGGCGCAGATCATCATCAATCTGGGCATCGCCGAGCCGGGCGGCCAGGTCGAGGCCCTGCAATCGCTTATGAATATCTTTATGGATGCCGACGCCGCAGCCGATGTGCTCGGCCAGACCATATGCCAGGGCATGGTCGACGCCATCCGTCGCCACTTTTAGGGCCGGCACTTGGGGATTGTTCCTAACTGCCGGCAGAAAAGGAATGTCCCTAACTGCCGACAGCCAGAACAGCCCCCCTTGCACCAAAATGGTGCAGATTAACCTGTCCCCCATGCACCAGGTGTGTCGCGGGGTCCGCGTTGTGACACAATGGCGTTTGTTCGATTCGTGATGCGAAAGGCCAACTATGGCAAACAAGAAAAAGAACTCCGAGGCCGCGCCGACGCCCGAGCAGCAGGCTCGCGCTGCCTCCAGCTCTCGTAAGAAGCAGCGCAAGACGTACGTGTCTAAGACCGTCAAGATCGTCCTGGTGGTTATCGGCGTGCTGGCAATGCTGCTTTCCGTCTCGGCCATGGCATGCTCCGGTCTCATGTCGCAGGCAGAGGATACCTCGAGCTACAAGCTTACCGGCGGTGTCGCCGCCACCATCAACGGCACCAACCTCACCGAGGACACCGTGACCAAGCAGATCATGAGCATGCGCACGTCCTACGGTTACACCAAGGACAAGGACTGGGCGCAGTATCTGGTCGACAACGACCTGACGCCCAAAAAGTACCGCAAGCAGCTCATCGATTCCTACACGCAGCAGATTCTGCTCCAGCAGGCGCAGAAGGAAAACGGCGTGACGGTGTCGGACGAGGAGGTCGAGAAGGCATGGAAGGACGCGTGCAAGAGCGCGGGCGGTGCCAAGGCCTTTAAGAAGACCCTTAAGACCTACGGCTATACCGAGGACACCTACAAGGACTCGCTCAAGGAGAACCTGGCACAGCAAAAGCTTAAGGACGCCGTGGCGCCCACCAGTAAGCCCAAGGACAGTGAGATCGTCGATTACATCAACGAGAACCTGTCTAACTACAACGATGCCCGCCGCTCGTCGAACATCCTGATCAAGGTTGATTCCGACGCATCTGACGAGGACAAGGCCGCCGCCAAGGCCAAGGCGCAGGAGTGCCTGGACAAAATCAACTCCGGCGAACTGAGCTTTGAGGACGCCGTGAAGCAGTATTCCGATGACACCGGCTCCAAGGAGAAGAAGGGCGATGTGGGCTGGGACAAGCTCACCACCTTCGTCGACAGCTACCAGGCGGCGCTCGAGGGACTCAACAAGGGCGATGTGAGCGACGTGATCGAGTCGACCTATGGTTATCACATCATCAAGTGCACCGACTACTTCCATGTCGATAGCCAGGTCGATGACATTAAGCAGGTGCCCAAGGACATCAAGAAGTACATCTCCAACGTGGTGAAGACGCAGGCGGCAAGCACCGCGTACAGCGAGTGGCTGGAGCAGTACAAGAAGGACGCCGACATCACCGTCAACCCCATGCCCAAGGACGTACCCTATAACGTGAGTCTAAAGGGCGTCACCAAGAGCTCGACCGACGATTCGTCGACGACTGAGTAATCATGGGACGGTGCTCGCGCGAGTGCCGCCCACACTATTGAGGAGGATTTGCAGATGACCAACGAAGAGCTGCAGAAGGAAATGATTGCGGCCATGAAGGCCAAGGACAAGGTTCGCCTGTCTATCATTCGCCAGGTCAAGGCCGAGGTGAAGAATATCGAGGTTAACGAGCGCCGCGACGTGACCGAGGAAGACGTCAACAGCATGATCAAGCGTCTGATTAAGCAGACGAGCGAGACGCTGGAGATGTCCATTAAGGCCGGTACCGACCAGGAGCGTACCGACAACCTGACCGAGCAGGTCAAGATCCTGGAGAGCCTGCTGCCCGCGCAGGTTTCGGGCGAGGAGCTCGAGGCTCTGATCGAGCAGGTCATTGCCGAGCTGGGCGCCACGTCCAAGAAGCAGATGGGCCAGGTCATGGGAGCACTCGGCAAGGCCACCGGTGGCAACTTCGACAAGCCGGCAGCAGCAAAGATCGTCGGCGCCAAACTTGCGTAATTTGTTACGCGGTTTTACCAAACCGCGTAACGGCTCGACGCTGCAAACCCGTACACGCGGCAATCTGACGTTCAATTTCAAGGGCGCGACCAGAAGGTCAGCGCCCTTTCA